>JAEZAV010000186.1 GCA_023430285.1 Methanobacteriota archaeon
TCATGTTTGCTCCACAAAGGAGTACATGTCCAGAGTTAGAGGTGGAGAAAACTCCACTGAAATCCGTGTATCCTCCACTCGAGTGTGTGCATATGTAGATAGGATTGACGTGCTCATAGCCATAAGTAAAGGGGCCATAAACCATCTTAAGGATAGAATATCTGAAAACACCTTGATCATTGGCGATGAAGAAACCTTGAAAGAAGTCAAAATGGAAGGAGTGGTTAAAATTCCCTTCCTTAAAACAGCAAGGGAGATTGGCGGCCCCATATATGCAAATGTGATTGCAGCCGGCGTCATTTCAAAGCTTTTAAATATTGATAAGAAAATCTTCGACAAGTGTATAACAAGCATGTTTGAAAGAAAGGGAGAAAAGATCGTTGAAGGAGATCTTAAAGCCGGAAGTGAAGGCTATAAAATTGGGGATAAACTCATAGAATCAAGCAAGATAAACATCAACATCAAAAAAGACCCCGATGTAGAGGGAGAACTATTGTTGGATGGTTCAGAAGCTGTGGGTTTGGGATGTATTGCAGCGAACTTAAGATTCATGTCCTCCTACCCAATGACACCATCTTCGGCATTACAGGTGTTTATAGCCCGTTACGGTGAAGATTTTGGCATGGTGTTTGAACAGTCTGAAGATGAAATAGCTGCAATTAACATGGGATTAGGAGCATCCTATGCAGGTGCAAGGGCCATGGTTGCAACATCTGGAAGTGGATATGCACTCATGGAAGAGGGTGTAGGTCTGGCCAGGATCAACGAAACACCCATTGTTATCTATCTTGGACAGCGTCCAGGTCCAGCTGTTGGACTGCCCACCCGTACTTCACAAGAAGATCTGAACCTCGCACTCTACGGTTATGGTGAAACACCCAAGATCATACTGGCACCAGGCAAACTCGAAGATGCATTTTACCTGACACAAAGGGCTTTCAACATGGCAGACAATTACCAAGTTCCGGTTTTCATACTATCAGACCAGTACTTCGGTGATATTTTCTACAACGTACCCTCCATCAACAAGGAAACAGTTGAAATTGAAGATCACATCATCAAAACCGATAAAAACTACAAGAGATATGAATTTACAAGTAATGGAATATCACCCAGGGGCATTCCTGGATTTGGAGAGGGTTTGGTGGTTTCAGATCCACATGAACATGACGAGGAAGGCCACATAACAGAGGACAAAGTAATAAGGACTAAAATGGTTCAAAAACGGTTGAAAAAACTTGAAGGCATCCAAAAAGACACAATTGAACCAGAACTTGTGGGATCATCGGATTACAAAAAACTCGTAGTGGCATGGGGATCAAACTATGGAAACATAGTAGAAGGCATGAAAAACCTCAACAACACTGATATCGCTTTTCTATACTTCAAACAAGTTTATCCACTCCATGAAAGTACTAAGAACTATCTTGACAGGGCCGAACAAACAATTATCTTTGAAAATAATGCTGAAGCCCAATTTTCAAATTTGATCAAGCTTCAAACCGATCATAAAATCGATGAAAAGGTTTTAAAATATGATGGTAGGCCATTTTCTGTTGAAGAAATAACAGACGAATTGAAAAGTTTCGTTTCGGAGGATTCTTTATGAAGCCTGAAAATTTTGATGTGAAGGGTGCAGATGTTTCATGGTGTCCTGGTTGTGGGAATTTTTCAATTCTAAGCAGCCTGAAAACCGTGCTTGCAGATCTGGAAGTTGAACCTGAGAATTTAGTTGTGGTGTCTGGAATTGGCCAGGCAGGTAAGTTGCCACATTTCCTTAGATCCAACACCTATATCGGCCTTCATGGCCGTGCACTTTCACCTGCAACAGCAATAAAAGCTGTAAACAGGGGACTTAAAGTTATAGTATCTACTGGAGACGGTGACATGTACGGGGAGGGAGGTAATCATTTCCTGCACACCATCAGACGAAATCCTGACATAACCTGCATAGTACATGATAATATGGTCTATGGGTTAACCAAGGGACAAGCATCACCCACAACCCGTCTGGGAATGAAAACAACCTACCAAGTGAATGGTGTATCAGAGGAACCATTCAATCCACTGACTGTTGCCATTGCACTCGATGCATCCTTTGTGGCCAGAACCTTCTCAGGAGATCCAGAACACCTTCAAAAAACCTTGAAATCTGCCATAAACCACCATGGCTTTTCACTGGTTGACGTGTTCCAACCATGTGTGAGTTTCAACAAACTAAACACCTTTGAATGGTTTAAAGAAAACACCTACTACCTCGAAGAATCCCATGATCCATACAACAAAGCAGAAGCCCTAAGGAGAGCTGAAGAAACTGATAAGTATCCCCTTGGAATATTCTACATAAACAAGCAGAAAAAAACCTTCGAAGAAACATTGAACGTCTACAAAAACAATGCAAGAACACTGCACGATAGACAAGTTGACAAAAAGAAGCTGGATGATCTCATCAATTCCCTGCGGAAACTTTAGAATTCTGATATAAAAAGGGATGGATTAAAAAAAATTGTCAAACCATGTGACGAAACTGAACCACATATAAATAAGGAATATTGCCATGAGTATGTATCCATGTTTCTCAGATCTAGGATGATGAGAGATGGTTAAATAAATAGGGCCCGAGAATAAAAGCAATAATACAAATATACTTCTAAGTGACCTTAAAATGGTTGTCATTGAAACGTGGCTGGTTCCAATTAAAATAAAGTTCACAAATATTACGTATGCTGTGACAACTATTGCCACGTCTTTTAAATTATTTAAAAACGAGTTTAAACGACCATTGGAATAAATATATATTAGAACAAAAATTAGAGTTCCATAGACACAAGTTAAAAGTGGTAGAAAAATTTTTGTATCAAAATTCAAAAAGTTAGTAACCTGTAACAGGTTGAATGCAATGAAGATATATGATAGTATGATTATTTTAGTGTATTTTGGAGGATAAGGTTGAATCTCTTCGATGGTAATTTTTTCCCAGGGTTTTTTCACGTCTTCTTTTCTTACATTCATTGTTGGCCCTCGTTCATACTCTTAATTTCATTCAGATATTTGTTAGCAGGTTGAAAGTAGGGATTTATTTCTAGACATTTCTCGAAGTATTCTTTAGATTCTCCTAGTTTTCCTGTTTGTTTGAAGATAACACCTTTAGCACAGAGAGCCCTTTCATTTGTTGGATCTAACTCTATGGAGATGTTAAATAAATTTAGAGCCTCATCGAATTGTTTAAGTCCGCAAAGTGCCCTTCCCTTTTCGTACCGATTTTCAGAATTGTCAGGATCTAACTTGAATGCCTGATCTAAGTAGTCAATGGAATCAGTGTAACTTCCCAGTTTCCTTAAGATATAAACCTTTAAGTCACGTGCCCAACCATATTCAGGGTCCAACTCTAATGACTTATTGATTGCATTTAAAGCTTCATGATATCTTTTGAGGTTTACCAAATCATTAGCTTTATTTGACCATGCATAGGGATCATCTGGATTTTCTTCCAGTTCGTTCAAGGTATATTTAAGAGCATTTTCCAAAAAAACAGCTGATTCGTCAGATTTCCCCATTTCCATGAGTAAATATCCATTCTGTACTAAAACCCAATAATTTTCTGGTTCAAGTTCAAATGCTTTGTCAGCATTTTTTAATGCCTGTTTAAAATCCTTTAATTTTTCAAATACACATGATTTATTTAAATATGCATCGTAATCTTCAGGATCAACTGCTATTGCATTATCGAAACAAGCCAAGGCTTCTTGATATTTTTTCATATATTTAAAGGTGTTACCTTTAATATTTAGTAAGATGATGTCATCAGGATCTAGCTTCAGCGATTCATCAAAAGATTCTAATGCTTCCCCATACCTTTGCATTCTCCTGTAAATCATACCTTTTAAGTACCATGCATCACGTGAAGGATCAATTTTTATTATTTCATCGCAAGCTTTCAATGCTTCTTCATATTCTTTTATGGTTTCAAAAACAATGAATTTGTTATAGTAGGCTCTAATATTTTTGGCTTTAAAATCCAATGACCTATTAAAACATGCAATGGCCTTGTTGTAGTCCTTGTTATCATTTAATACAATACCTTTGTCTATCCATATTTCATGATCATCAGGTCTTATTTTTAAAGCTTCATCAAAACATTTTAAGGCTTCATCATTTTTATCCATTACACTGTAGCAAGACCCCATATGTTTCCATGCGTAGGCATAATATTGATTCAATTTTAAAGATCTTTCAAAACAGAGTATAGCTTCATCATATTTCTTTAAAATGAATAGTATGACTCCTTTATTAGCCCATAGAGCATATTGATTTGGATTTTCTTCAATTTTAACATTATAGCATTCCAATGCTTTTTCAAAGGATTTCTTTGCATCTTCATCTTTATCCATTTTTTTCAAATAGAATCCTTTCTTATGCCAAACTAAACCAATATCTGGATGTGATTTTAGCAGTTCATCTATAAAAGTTATTAATTCATCACAACATCCTTTATTTTCGTACATTTTACAGATAGTAGTAAAAGTCCTGTAATTATTTGGATCATGTTGTAGTGCTTTATTAAAGCATTTAAAAGCTAAAGACTTGTTGAATAATCTAATATATATTCCAAATTTGTACAAGCTCCAACTGTAAATTTTGAGGGTTACTTAAATCACCTTTTTTTTTAGAGAATTATATCATAATATTATGCATTGGAAATTATGTTAAATACATATTAAATCCGTTTATCATCTTTATAAATCCTTATAAATCATTGATATCCTTATTCATTTATTTAACCATCTATTTGTTGAATAATAGTTAGTATTTAACTCTTATAAATTTTTAACTAGATAAATCCCATATTTCATATTTTCTCAAGTAACAATGGAATCTAAAACTATTTTAAAAAAAAAAGATTCTAAAAAAACTTAAATAAAAAAATGGAGTGGATAAAAAATTTGTGATAAATCCATCCCAGCTAAATAAATCTTAAATGGATCCCAATTAGGTTTATTTTCCATTTCCTGATCTTTGAACTGTTTTTAATCCTATAATGGATAGTACCAGTGCAACTGCGAATATTATGAGTAGTGCAGTTATATCTGTTCCAACATCTCCCAGTGTGAATCCCTTGACAAATATGCTTTTCATGGCGTCCAAACTGTAGGTTAATGGTAGTGAGTAGGATATTAACTGTGTGAGGCTGTTGAACTTGCTTACTGGAACGAATGTACCGCTAAACACTATCTGGAGAATGAGTAAAAGTCCAAACAGGGCCATACCCTGTGTTCTGGTCCTTGTGATTGATGCTATTAATACACCCAGGGACAGTCCGACCAAGGTAATAATAAACATTAAAAAGGCCGCATCTCCGGTGTTACCAACAATTGTGAGTCCCAGTGCATAGATTCCGAATGCCAAGGTAATTAGTGCGAGGATCAAAGCAAATACGCTGAGTCCTGTAATGTAGGCAAACACAGTTTTAACGGGTTTTGACGCTCTGTTCTTAAAGATCTCTGTTTCTTTATCTCCCAGTACAGTGAACAAACCTAGGAGTACTGATAGTACCAATGTGACGATTGTCATGAACCTGTACATGAAGAGATCTGTGAAGTCCAAACCATTCCCATACAGGTTCTCAACGTTTATTTTTAAAGGTGATGTTTGGTTGCTTGTCTTTGCTGCGACTGTGGAGACAGATGTGCTTACGGCTTTGCTCACGAGCATGTTGGCTGTTTGATCTGTTCCCTCAAGTTCTATGGTAAGGTCTGCATTATTTTTAGCCAAGCTCGTTGTGAAATTTTCAGGAAACGTTACCGCAGCTGTTATGGTCTTATCATTAAGGTCGTTTTTCACATCAGCTTCATTTATGTAGAGCACAGTTACATTTTCCTGGTTTTTTATTTCGTCAACTATGCTTGTGGCGGCGCTAAAATTACCAATAGCTTTATCATTGTTTATAACCCCTATTTTAACAGGTTCAGTGTACCCTGCCATGGTGACTATGTATCCAAGTACAATTAGAATTATTAATGGTGCTACCACGGCAATTCCAAGGGTTTGCTTGTTTTTAAACCCTTTTTTCGCGATGTTTGACACCATAGTTTTAAAATTTTCATTTTCCATGTTTTTTTCCTCCCCAATAATTGTTTCTCTTTATTCAAATCTGAGGATAATATTTAAATATTTATTGTCACTAACATAGTATAAAGTGAAACAAATATTATTGGGAATGGATTTTAATGGAGGTTTTAAGATTTCGGTGAACAGAAACACTGTAACTGCCCTTAAAAATTTAGGGCTTTCAGATTATGAGGTTAAGGCGTACGTGGCCAACATATCCCTTGTAAGTGCTACTGCGTCGGAGATAAGTTTAGCATCGAACGTGCCCAGATCAAAGATATACGAAGTGTTAAAGAGTCTTGCAAAAAAGGATTTTGTTGAAATTGAACGTGGAAAACCTTTAAAATTTAACGCAATTCCTCCACATGAGATCATTGGAAAATCCAGGAAGCAGTTCAACGAAAAACTCGATGAAGCAGAGGATGAACTCAACCAGATCTACGAAAAACAGATCCCAAATGTTCCAGCACCCCTCTGGTTGATACACGGGCCTGAAAAAATTTTAAGGAAGGAAGTTGAAATTATTTCC
>JAEZAV010000143.1 GCA_023430285.1 Methanobacteriota archaeon
GCAATCACCCTTGGTTGGGGAGAAAATGGAGTGTGGTGGGGAATTGTAATAGGAGGCCTTTTAGGAAGTTTAGTAGCTTATGGAGCTGCACGTTATTATATCAGAGGATTAAAACACGATAAAAACACAGACAAACCTTCAAATGAAGATATAATACTAAATGAGTAAAACCTGTAAAACCATGCTTACAGACCATATTCCCGTCATCCCGGTGGTGGTGGTAATTTATCATGGCCCGTTGGTGTGTAAGCAATGCAAAAAGAAAGTACCAAATTCTATTTTAATTCATATTTTTTCAAATCTACTAGCCTTCCTCGCTGATAAAACAAGCCCCTTAATTTCAAGTGGTAGCTGATTGTTCTGCCATTTCTTTTCATTATCCACAGATTTATCCGCATTTTTAACTGCTTTAAGTGCGTACCAGGCTGCAACTATGGAATGATCTGCCATGTGGGCAGTTGCAACTGCGTGTCCAACAGATCTGGCCACCATGGTTTGAACCATATTTGAAGCTTCATTTGCCACCCTAATTGCATCTACCGAAGCATATCGAGCATCACCAACTGAAGCATTTCCTTCCTTCCAGTCGTTAGCAACCTTCAATGCATTAAGAAGCCTCGGATCTGTAGTTTCACCGAACAAGTACAACACATGTTCAGCCACATCAGAGGCCCATTGAATGAGCTGCTGGTGCTGTTCCTTTTTTAGTGGTCCGCCCCTATGTTCAGAAACAAACCTTTTATCCCGCATTTTCTAATTCTCCAAGATAATATCCATACTTGTTAAATGGTGTTTTTATTGGTTCATGTTCTTAATCACTTCCACAAGGGATGTTCTACGATATTTGAAGTATCCATAAAACCATCTGATTGACCAAATAAGATGAAATGCTGCCCACCACCATATCCCAATGAATAAATAGACAACTAAACCTAAAAAGATGTTTAAAAATGCCACCAACAGGAACATGGCGGGATACTCAACAAAGAATGAGAAAACACCTATAAATTCCTGTATACTGGATGAAAAAATTATGGTGGGTGAAACACCGAACAAGAACCATAACACCATGGCCACAAAACCTAAACAAATTCTTATTACTGCCCTACGCCGTGAAAAGGTACTGTTAATTGGAGTGCTAACTTCAACAGCTCCATTAAGCTTCTTATCATGATCTTTTTGTTTAGTTTCCTTGGAATTATTCCCACCATCATGAGCCATAGATTAGGATTCCCCCATAAAACAGGATTATATTGTTTAATATATTTGTTAAAAAAAGCTGTTAAATCTATGTTCAGAGGGTTCAAGGGACCTGCAAATAAAACATTGTATTTCCAATAAATTTATTATTTTCCAGCCCCATATATAGTAACAAGGAATTAATTGGGAGGGTATTATGGAAACTGACTACTCTAAATCCTTAAAAGCACCTTTAACCGGTGCAATGAAGATGCTGGCTGTATTATTTGGAATTGGTTTTATTTTAGGGTTTATTTTAACTCCGCTGGGAGTTGAGACCCGTTCACCTGAAATACGTACATTGTGGTTTGGAGTGTTCTTCATAGCTGTGGGATTGCTGATTCCACTTGCAGGGTTGGTTTTGATCTGGCTTCGAAAAAATAGGTATGCCGGAGTTTTAGCTGTGATAGGTGCAGCATTGATTTTCCTAGTTGCTCCTGCTGATCAGGCACTGTTCTTCTTTACAGTTTCCCCACCACCAGCTGTTACAATCGGTGAATTTGTACTGATCTTCGTGGGAATAGGGTACATGCTTTACGGACCCAAAGTCTACGATGAGGAACAAAATCCAAAAGAACCCCAATAGAATAAACCAAAAAAATTGAATTAAAAAGCGTGTTTAGTTAAAAAAACTGAAATGAATTGATAATAGCCTACTTTTTACATTATCTAACCCCAGTAATTCTAATGTGATATTATTCCAGATATCTCAGCGAAATTTTTATATCTATGTGATGTTATGATGTTTATTAGTTAATTTGAGATTGATTTTTGAATTTGTGAACTTAAAAAAAAAGGGTAGGGGAGGGAAATATTTGAGTATTCCTAATAAAACAATTATGTTTATATTACTTGCTGTAAGTGTAGTTTTTATTTCTGTTGGTGCAGTATCTGCAGCTGATAGCACCCATAAAGTTGCGAATGTTAAATCCAACACTCATATCAGTACAACAACTGATGAAACTATACAAGAAATGATAGATCACGCCAAACCTGGAAGTACCATAAGTATAGTCAAAGGAACCTACAATGAAAATTTAATCATCACTAAAAACATTACGCTTAAAGGAGCAGGCGCTTCTAATACAATTATAAATGGCAGACATAAGGGTAGTGTAATAACCATAAAACGTAAACAAACCGTTAAACTAATTGGATTAACCCTAATAAATGGAAAAGCAACAGATGGTGGCGGTATTCGCAACGTTGGTGGAACATTGATTGTAGAAAACTCCATAATCAAAGGAAACACCGCGAATTATGGTGGTGGAATTGATAATACTAATTATGGTACCTGTACAGTAATAAATTCCCTTATCACAAATAACACTGCAGAGTATGATGGTGGTGGAATCAACAGTGGTAAGTTGACTATTCTTAACTCTAAAATCAATGGAAACACCGCACATATTGGTGGTGGAATTTACCATAGTGCAGGTATAAATTCGAAGGTTATAAATTCCATAATAGAACATAACTCTGCATTTGCTGCTGGTGGAATTTGTAATCAGGGTAGTTTGACTGTTAAGAACTCCAAAATCACCTTAAACACCGCACGTGGCAATAATGGTGGTGGAATCTACAATTCAGGAACATTGAATATTGAGAACTCCACAATAACAAGAAATACCGCAGAACATCATGGTGGTGGAATCTTCACTGAAGGCGGTACTTGTACACTGACTTGGTCCACAATAGAGCACAACTCCGCATATAGAGGTGGTGGAATCTACAATACCAATAAACATATTGAACACTTAATAAACGGGGTTTTAAGCCTCCATAACTCCATAATTACGTTAAACACTGCAAAGAATGATGGTGGTGGAATCTTCAACAATGGTATAGGAGAAAAAGATGGAAAAACTCAAATAAAAGAGAACCATCCAGATAATGTTGAAGGAAACACAATAAAAATAAATATCAGTTAACACAGCTAACCATGGTGGTGTGCGGAAAAGCTAAATATTGGTCTAAAATTAAGTTGTGGTGATAGAATCCCCAATGTTGGTAGTTAATTTGGAAAACTTCACTTTCACCAAAATCAACATACTCTGTTCTTCACCTAAAATACCAATATTTTGGCTTCTTTCATTTTATTTTATTTTTTTAGGCTTTGTAGAAACTCTAATTTTTTTTTAGTTGAAGTACATCTTAATTTTTATTAATGATATTTGTCTTCATATCCTAGACGATTTTAATTTAAAATTAAATGGGGATTTATCTTGATTAATGAACCACATTCCATATGATCTCAGTATTGTTAATATTACCAAGATAAACTGCTTGAGTTTCATTATTTGTTCTTACAGGAGAGTAATCGTATATTATTAGACTTAACCAGCTAATCATGATGTTTCAGAAACGTTGGATACTCTTGAAACCATCAGCATTATAATTATGCTCAGCATGTAAACCACGATTATCATGGCCATGACATCGTACTCCGAACTGAAGTTGGTTACAGCCACCACGAAGGCTGCACTTGAATTTCTTATGGCTGTTCCCATACCCAGCACAGATCTCGTATTTTTAGAAGGACCTCCTAGGATGTATCCTATTAAAAATGCAGCTATTACAAAGAGTAGAGAAGCTATGAGTGCACCTGTACCGAAAACTGTTATGAAGTCCTGGTAGTTGAGTCCGAGATAAAGTACCACAACCAAGAAGATGAATATGTTGGACAACCTGTTGAAGATGGGCTGAATTTTAGCTGCTATCTTGCTGTTTTTCCACTTTAGAACTGTTCCAACTATGAGGGGTACAAATATCAACACAACAAGTGAACTTGCAATGGAAATGGGATTGACCGACACACCAGGTAAGAGTAGAGAAAGTAGTAGGGGCATGTAAATTAAAGTTACAGAGGATAATATCAGCATCAACCCCACTGCAAAGGCCATATCTGCCTTCATAAATTGTACTATCTTTAACATGAATGGTGAACCTGCTCCTGCAGCCATGAGAACCAAGCCTATGGCAAGGCCCTGTTGAAGGGGAATTAACTGTAAAATAAGGTAGGTCACAACTGGCAAGACCACGAAGTTAGCTGCCAATGACTTTATAATAAGCTTCTTATCCTTCAAGGGTTCGAAGAACTGTTTAGGAAAAAATTTCAGACCCATTGAGAGCATGGTTGAAACAATATATATTAGAACACTGAAACTTGCCAACTGTTGGAGTATAACTTCCATTAAATATCTCTCCATAATGTAATATGAGTTATATGCAGAAAAGACTATGTAAACCTATCTGAAACTATATCCGCATTATCGGTTCTAAAAAAATAAAAATAAAAATAAAGGTGTAAAAAAAAAAACGATTTTTTCATAGATAAATTATGATCCCCTTTATTTTGAAATTAATAAGCATATTATCCTTGTGGTTAGTTAGCACTCTGAGTCCCATACTACTATCCCAATATATATCTTGCATATGGCAGTCGTCTTATCACGTAGTGACTGAGTCCAAAGCAAAGTGGAACTCCTAACGCACCAACTATGGCGAACTTGATGAGAGGGTCTACTTGTAAACCAACAATCATATATTGCAATAACACTACTATTGGAAGTTGTATCAAGTAGACTGTGAATGTATCATCTGCAAAGGCTTTTGTTATAGGGCCCTGTGAGTTAAACCTGTTTTTAAATAGTGAGATCAAAGCGATACACACACTCACACACATGAATGATTCCCATAATGAACCTAGAAGTGAGGCCAGAGTCAAGCCACCGGAAAATTCCATGGAGTTTGTTACTGCGCCAACGAAGAGTAAGGATATTAACGTTAAAACAGCAACCCTCGACCATAACTTACCTGTGGATCTAGGAAGTGCTTCAAACCATCCCTCCCTATATGCAATTATACCTGCAATAAAGAGCAAAACGTACTGGGTAATGTGGAAAGGTTCAAACAATCCAAACAATGCCCACTGGTTCTCAGGCCACCAAATCCTAACAACAAAAGATATGAGTGCCATTACCAAAATGAATGTCAGTATAATTTTATTGTTCGGGAATGGTCTATTCGGCCTAGATGATGGTCTTTTAACTAGCCAATATGCTAAATAGACAGTTGAAAATATCAGCAGCATTGCAAGGAACCAAAGGTGTCCAAGTAGGATGGTCTGATAATTTAACAGATAATCCATTACAGGGAAGACAACAAACATGAATATCAGTATTGGTACACCTAACTTCACCAACCGTTCCTTCAAGAACCTATTGGCACCCTTTCTATTAATTGATGACGGCACAAAGTATGCAGAAAGCATGAAAAAAAGACCCATAAAAAATGATGCATTAAAAGCCATGAAAATACCAAGGACAACGTAATCAATGACACTTACATTGGTAGAAGGTATCCACCATCCACCACCAGGACCATAAGGTTGGGCCGCATGATGAAGCACAACAAGAACAGCTAGTAATATTTTAAGATTATCAATAAAATAGATCCTAGTCGAAGATATTTTCAACACAGAATTATCTTCAACGGAGGTATTAACCTCTAACGATGCTTTTAGATCCAAATTTTTAGTTGTAGTAGATCCTAAAGTCATTGATTCTTTTTCAGCATCATCTGTGAACATACTCATAATTCGTTTAATTAAATAATAAATTTAACGTTCAAAAATAATCAGATAACTGCATGATAGTTACTTAATTCAAAATACTTTTTTTTATCATCCGTAATATCATATCATCCGTTAGTATCCAATAGAAGTCTGATTTTATAAAACCATCGACTCAATACAGACACTATAATTTTAAACAGTAGATTTGATTTTAATGTTAAAAAAATAGAAATTTAATAGTGCTAATAAATGATAATTAAAAATTCAATCCAAAATATCCCCTAACAAGATCCTAGATCAGATAAGGAAAAATTAGACAAATAATAAAATGCTATAAAATAAAATCAAAATGAAGTAATAATAAGGATGGCCGGCAGCGTCAAAAGCTTCCCATAGCCACTAAGCCACAGTACAACAAAAAACGCAGGAAGACTTTACTTCTGGGATCGAAACGAGACCAGGTGTAACC
>JAEZAV010000103.1 GCA_023430285.1 Methanobacteriota archaeon
AAAAGGCATCGTATCCTGTTTGTACCAGTCTTGATCTTACACCTTCACAGTGTACTGGTACTAATGTTGATTTGATTTGTGGTTGTAATTCTGCTACTGCTCCTTCAATATCTTCTCCTATGACACCGGAAGTACAGGTGGTTAGTATGAAAATTGCCTTTGGATTATAGCGTTTTTCAGCCTTTAATATGGCGTTTTTAAGTTTTTGACTTGCTCCGTAAACCACATCTTTCTGTTGAAGATTGGTACTAATCCAGTTAAGTTCAAAATTTTTTGCCCTTCCGAGCTCCACAGGTATGGATCTGAAGAGTTCCCTGTAGCCCAATGCAGATGATGAGCAACCTAATGGTCCATGGAATATTATTGCTGCGTCTCTTATTGTGGATACACGTGTTGTTAAATAGAAATTCAACACACATCCTGAACTTTGTTGCAGTTTTCTATCATGGCATTGAGTTTTTCCAGCTTTAGCATCTCTTATTAGTTCAGTTGCTTTCCCGTAGTAAATGTTGGTACCGTTTGCACGTTGCTCCCTATTTGGGCAAGTATTTTTATCTAAATCTATTAAATGATTCTTGTCAAACCCTGACATTTTGTAGTTCTCCTCCACCAATTTATGAATGTAACGATCGTTATAGGCACATACCATAAATAATTAACGATCGTTATAAAGGATCGATACTCTGAAATCTTGAGGCAAAAACTGGAATAAATTAACGATCGTTAACTATTTATAGGTTTCAAGTTCAACAGAGGAATACCTTGAATAATCATCAATGAAATCAATCGTACCATAAAAACAGTGCTCCGAGTATATCCAATATATTCAATTGATTGAATGGAGTATTATTAGGGTAAATAAACAGTTAAATAACTTAAAATATGACAATAAAATTCTTATGATAAGGGGTGAACTATGCCGTTAAGAGTAGCAGTGGCAAGTAGTGATGGTAAATTTATTAACCAACACTTCGGACACGCAGAACAATTTTTAATATTTGATATAGATGATGAAGGAAATTATGAGTACCTTGAACTCAGGAAAAATGAACCCACATGCTCTGGTGGTAACCACACAGCTGGATCCATGAAGAATGCCGTGGGTGTATTAGATGGTGTTAAAGTTGTGCTTGTAGCACAAATAGGTCCTGGAGCTTCCCAAAATTTGCTCATTAATGGAATTCAATCATTTTCTGTACCATCTTATATTGATGAAGCCCTTGAAAAATTAGGTGCAAGCTACGCTAAGAAGCTAAAGGCTGCAGAAGCAAGCACAGATCAAGATACAGAAACCCCATCAGATTAAGTTTGATTACTACTTTTTTTTATTGAAACAGTGATCAACTTGTTTTGATATTTAATGAGCTGATTGGATATTTAATTACTTGATTTAAGATTAATAACATTTTAGAAATTTAAATTAACGATCGTTAAGTTTTTATATTAGGCCCATTCAATAGGAACACTATATAACGATCGTTAATAGATCAGCCGCTCTCGATCATGATCGTTATATTAAGAAAATTCGGAAAAAGGGAGGATAAAATATTGAGCCCTGAAAAAAAAGAAGAGAAAATAGACTTGAGTAAGAACACTTGCCCAAATAGGGAGCAAAGAGCCAAAGGTACCAATGTGTACTTTGGTAAAGCATCAGAATTATTAGATGAAGCCAAAGAAGGAACCTTGCAGTGTTCCGATAGGAAATTTCAACAGTCAGGAGGATGTGTTTTAAACTTCTATTTGGCAGTTAGGGTTTCTACAATTAGAGACGCGGCTGTAATATTTAATGCACCAGTGGGTTGCTCATCATCAGCCCTAGGATACAGAGAACTTTACAGGGCAGTACCAGTTGAACTCGGAAGACCCGCAGAATATGATCTTCACTGGTTAACAACCAACCTACAACAAAACGACGTTGTCTACGGCGCAAGTAACAAGTTAAAGGATGCAATTAAAGAAGCACAAACAAGGTACAATCCAAAGGCAATCTTTATCCTTACATCCTGTACAACAGGAATCATTGGAGAAGATATAGAAGGAACAGTATCTGAAATACAGCCGGAAATTGATGCCACAATCGTGCCAATTCACTGTGAAGGTGTTAGATCCAGATTGGTACAGACAGGATACGATGCATTCTGGCACGCCGTACTCAAATATCTGGTTAAAAAACCTGAAAAGAAACAAAAAGACCTTGTTAACGTAGCAAGTATGTTATCATACACCTGGCAGGACAGGCTTGAGATAGAAAGATTACTTGGTAAAGTAGGCCTTAGAGTCAACTTCATTCCAGAGTTCGCAACTGTTGAACAGTTTGAAAAGCTTTCAGAAGCTGCAGTCACAGCACCAATCTGCCCAACCTACACAGATTACATATCAAGGGGTCTTGAGCAAGAATTTGGAGTGCCATACTTCCTTTACCCATCACCAATGGGAATCAAAAATACAGATGAATGGTTGAGACAGATCGGAAAATACACAGATAAAGAAGAAGAAATCGAAGAACTCATAAAAGAAGAACATGCTAAATGGGTTCCTAAACTCGAAGAAATCAAAGAACAACTACTAAACATCAAAGAAGATGGAACTAGATTAAATGTCCTTGGTTCATTGGGCCAGGGAAGGCTTGTGAGTCAGCTACCATATTTCGATGAAATTGGTTTGAATTCTCCAGCTGCAATGGCTCAAGACTTCGATGATCTGTTGATAGAAGAACTTGAAGATGTTCTAGAAACAGTGGGTGACTTCGATATAATGGTCAACACTTTCCAAGCATCTGAACAGGCACATGTAACCAACAAGGTCAATCCAGATGTTGCTCTTACCTGCCCATTCCAGGGCGGAGCATGGAAGCGTGACAGTGAAATTACAAGAATCCACGCTCTGAGGGGAGATGCAGATCCTTGGAGTGCACAAAGTGGATACACCGGAGCAGTTGCCTTTGGAAACTTCCTGTTACAATCACTCAAAAACAAATCCTATCAGAAAACAATGAAAGAAAAAACAGCCACAGGATACAAAGACTGGTACCTTGAACAGCCAGATCCATTGTACTTCCTAGAAAAGGGGAAATAAGATATGGCGGAGAATAATTTAGAAACAGCTAAACAAACAGAAGTAACAGATCCTTCTATTCACGTAATAGAAGCACCAAGATACTCCTGTTCTCTTGCAGGAGTTTATGGAACAGTACTGGGTCTTTATGACGCAGTACCAATACTCCATTCCGGTGCAGGTTGTGGAGTAGGTCAACTATTTGGATTACTCTACGGTGGAGGACAAAATGCTGGTGGAGACTTTGGTGGAACTGCAACACCATGTTCCTGTTTGGTAGAAGAACACGTAATATTCGGTGGAGAAAACAAACTCAGAAGTCTGGTTGATTCAAGTATCGACCTTTTAAATGCTGAACTGTTTGTAGTAATATCTGGATGTGTTCCATCACTAATAGGAGACGATGTTGATGCAGTTGTTGGTGAGTTTAAGGATAAAGCACCAGTTTTACATATCAATGCACCTGGATTTAAATCAAACTCCTACGAAGGATATGAACTGTTCTTTGAAGGACTCGCAGACCAACTGCTAACAGAGAAACCAGTTAAAAAAGGCACTGTGAACATTCTAGGAGTGGTTCCATACCAGCACATTTTCTGGAAGGGTGAACTCAAAGCAATAAAGGATCTGTTGGCAAGCGTCGGAATCGAAGCAAACATCATATTCACAGAATACGACACTCTCGACAAGCTTTACGACATTCCTGCTGCCGAGTACAACGTAGTGTTGTCACCATGGAACGGTCACCGGGCTGCTAAGAAATTGGAGGACAAATTTGGAACTCCATTTATTAGTTTCCCTGGAGTGCCTGTTGGTCCTAAACAGACCAGTGAATTCTTAAGGAAAGTATCAAAGGCACTGGACACCTACTCAGATAAAGTTGAAAAGGTGATTGCCAAGGAAGAAAGGAGAACCTATAGGATCTTGGAGTATCCTGGAGATGCAATCATATTGGTACGACCTCATTCATACTTCGCAGTTGCAGCAGACAGCAGCACTGCAGTGAGCTTGACCAAATTTTTAACCAATGAAATAGGATACCTTCCAGACATTATCCAAATAACTGACAACCCCCCAGAAGAATTCAGAGAAGCAATAGTCCATGAAATTACTGAAAACTTGGAAACAGGTTACAGTCCTGATATCATCTTTGAGGTAGATTCCCATAAAATCAGGGAGAACTTTAAAGACAGACCGTTCCTGTTCTTGTTTGGAAGTTCACTCGAAGGACCTATTGCTATGTCAGACTTTGGTGCACTGTCCGTAACTGTTGCCTTCCCATCATACAACAGAATGGTTTTAGTTGATAACTACGTTGGATACGATGGAGGAGCAAGGTTAGTTGAACACATAGTCACAACATTTGCAGGACCTCTGTAGGGATGTCTTGCAATAGAGTCATGGTTGGGATCTGAATTTTCATTCAATCCCAACTAAAAAAATATACTACAAAAAAATTATGGGGTTAAAATTTAGTAACCATCAAATGATAAAAAAAATGATAAAAAATAGTGTTTGGAGCTATAAATAGTCGATAATAATAAATTTAGAGGTATTAGAATGAGTAAACGAAAACAAATTGCAATTTATGGAAAAGGCGGGATTGGGAAGTCGACTACAACTTCCAACCTCAGTGCGGCCCTGTCAGATTTAGGTTACAGCGTAATGCAGATAGGATGTGACCCTAAAAACGATTCAACAACTACACTCAGGAAGGGAAAACCAATACCCACCGTTATGGATACAGTAAGAAGTGGCTCCAACAAGCTGGATAATTTAATATTTGAAGGTTACAATGGGGTTCATTGTGTTGAAGCAGGAGGCCCTGAACCTGGTGTTGGATGTGCTGGACGAGGTATTATTGCAGCCATCGAATTGCTAGACAACAATGGAATAATTGACGACATCGACCCAGATATCGTTATATACGATGTTTTAGGAGATGTTGTTTGTGGTGGATTTGCAATCCCTATAAGACAGGGAATTGCAGAACAAGTGTACACAGTTACATCCTCTGATTACATGGCAATTTACGCTGTAAATAACCTCTTTAAAGGAATTCTTAAATATTCCGGTAGTGGAGGAGCTTTACTCGGAGGAATAATTGGAAATTCAATCTCAAAAATATCACAAAAGGAAATGATAACAGATTTCAGTGAAAAAACTGAAACCAATGTTATAGAGTTTGTTCCAAGATCATCTACTGTAACTAAGTGCGAATTAGACGGTGTCACCACCATTGAAGGTGCACCAGATTCTGAGCAGGCTGAAGTGTATAGACAACTTGCAAGGAACGTTATAAACAACAAAGATTCCTACATTCCAAAACCATTCGAAGCCCAAGATCTTGCAGATTGGGCTGCTTCATGGATTAACAATCTTCTTAAAGAAGAGAAGATCGAACAAGAAGGTATTCGAAGCGGTAGCGGAGAAGGAATTTAAGTTTAGATTGTTAAGAAATTTCAATATAACCCTTAAAGGGTTATTTTTTTTAAATTTTTTTAATTTTTGTTTCTTTGGATAAATTAATGTAGAATCCAAGCCAAATTAAATAATAGAAAGATTTAAATAAAAAAACAATATTATAACAATCGTTATATAACGATAGTTATATATAGTTTGATGAAGTAATTAAAAATTAATCAGAAGGTGAAAAAATGGTAAACATACCAAAATTGACAAGGGGAATAGCAAACGATATTACAGAAACAATAGGAAACACACCTCTAGTGAGGTTAAACAAACTAACAGAAGGATCAAAAGCCGAAGTATTGGTTAAAGTCGAATCATTCAACCCACTCTCGTCTGTTAAAGACAGAATTGGAGTGGCAATGATAGAAGCCGGAGAAGAAGCAGGTGTTATCAAAGAAAACACCATATTAATCGAACCAACTAGTGGAAATACTGGTATCGCACTGGCATTTGTAGCAGCTGCAAAGGGTTACAAACTCATTTTAACCATGCCAGACACCATGTCCATAGAAAGAAGAAAGTTACTCGCACTCCTAGGAGCAGAAATAGTCCTAACACCTGGAGCAAATGGAATGCCAGGAGCAGTTGCCAAGGCAGAAGAATTAGCAGCAGAAATTCCAGGAGCAGTAATGCCTCAACAGTTTAAAAACGTTGCAAACCCTAAGATCCACAGGGAAACAACCGCACAAGAAATCTGGAGAGACACAGATGGAAAAGTTGATGTTTTGGTTTCAGGAACAGGAACAGG
>JAEZAV010000124.1 GCA_023430285.1 Methanobacteriota archaeon
AAGCACCTGGAGATGTTGTTATAATGAACGGAAGAAAGTTCAAACAATACCGGGGAATGGGTTCATTAGGAGCTATGACTGGTGGAGTTGGAGCAGGAACAGACCGTTACTTCCAAGAAGTTAAGGGGCCAATGAAACATGCAAAACTCGTTCCTGAAGGAGTTGAAGGAGTGGTGCCCTACAAAGGACCAGCAAATGAAATTCTATTCCAACTAATTGGTGGAATAAAAGCATCATTTGGTTATTGTGGAGCAAACAACATAAAAGACATGCAGAAAAAGGCCAAATTTGTAAGAATTTCTTCAAGTGGAATGACAGAAAGCCATCCACACGACCTTACAATAACCAACGAGAGCCCAAACTATCCTACAACAAGATTGATGTAAAACCAACATCAAATAATCCTTTTTTTTATTTTCTTTAAAAACAAGTATAGTTTCATCCTATTTTCATGATCCCAATAGGCATAGATGCATTTATTATCGAGGTTTATACTAAAAATATATAATTATATTTTGACAATTAGACGTTGGTAACAATATATGAAATCTGTAATTGTGTTATGTGGCGGATTAAGTACTAGGATGGGTCAGGACAAGGGATCCATGAATTACCATGGTAAACCAATGATAGTCCACGTGCTTGAATCTTTAAAGCAGGATGCAGATGAAGTAGTGTTGGTACTTAGAAATGAAGTTCAGTACAACAAATACAAAAATTTACTATCAAAAAATGCTATTTTAGAATCTTCAAACTTTAAAATATTGAAGGATACAATAAAAGATAAAGGACCTCTTGGAGGAATTTATACAGGGATTAATGCAATTAATTCTGATAATGCCTTGATTTTACCCTGTGATTCTCCATTTATCTCTAAAGAACTTGTAACACAACTCTTTGAAATCTCTAGAAATTACCCTGATTTTGAATCTTTCGTACCAATATGGCCAGATGGAAATATGGAACCACTTCACTCCATTTATCCAGTTAAATCCAAGGAAATAATAGATGATCTTCTTTTGAAGGATCAAAAAAATGTTAAAGCACTAATAGAAAGGTTAAATGTTAAATACATAGAAATTGATGAATTTAATCTTCCAAAGAAAAGTTTTCTCAATCTAAACAGTCCACAAGATATTTCTAAGGTATATTAGGTTAAATGTAACTAAAAAAATTTTCATGTTGGAAGGTTAGAAGAGTATTCTTTGAAAAACATTTTTAAATCAAAACATTAAAAACTAGTTTTAGATACTTAACTCATCACGCACTACAGGACAATCGTCTAGATAAATAATTCGAAAACAAGACAAGATAATGGGAAACTAACTATTTCTTCAATTTCTATATGGGGGTTTAAAATTTGTTTACAACAGAATCTCAACTGGCTACCGACGCATGGAAAACTGTTTTAAAACAGATCATGGAATTTGGAGATGAACTGGAGGATGAAAATGAAGATTTCACCAAGGAGTTACTCAACGTAGTGGTGAAAGTAAATGATCCCCTTAATTCCCAACCTCCTGAGGGCTACTTCACCATAAAAAAATTTAAAAGATGTGAAAACCACTTTTTAGATCCTGAGAGCAGATTGAATGGAACTGACTATGGTAACAGAATAAGAAATCACTTTGGATTTAAAATAGGACGTGATGTGTACAGCATACGAACAGATCAAATAGAATCAGTCTTGGTTCGTCTTAAACGTAACAGTACCACAAGAAGAGCTGTTATAACTATTTTTGATCCCTCAATTGATCAATACAGAGATAATGTTCCAAGCATGGTAATGATAGACATTAAAATCCGCAAAAACAGACTTTACCTAACTGCTGTATACAGAAGTGTTGATTATTATGGTTCATGGATTCAAAATTTCTTTGCACTCAGGGGTCTTTCAAAATATCTTTCAAACCATCTTAAAATTAAGATGGGACCCATAACAATCCATTCAGTCAGTGCACATGTTTACAAAAGAAACTACAAAGATGTTTTAAATATTAGAAGTTAATATCACATTTTATTCTATTATATCTAAATTAAGGGATTTAAATAAATATTTGATGAGTCCTTTCAAATATAATACGATCAATGGGAATGTTTCAAACCGGAAAAAAAGATATAAAAAAAATTTTGAGCAAAATATTTAATACAGTTAAAATTTGTTTGGAGAATTATCCGGAACTATTGGGTAGTATTACAGTTACTCCATCGTTTTAACACTTGAAGTTAATTTCCGATGAATCACTAATCTCTACAATTTCAGGGTTACGGCCCATTTCCAGAATAAATTTGTTGGCAGTTTCTATCATGTTAACGTAGACGCTTTTACTAATTTTGCATCCATCAACGATGGTAAATGCCGGCATTTCTCCGTTCAATTCTTTGAACTCAATTACTTCTTCAACCATTTGTCGGTACTGTTTGAGAGTTAACCTCTCCATTAGATCAACCACATCTAGTTTTTTAAGTGAATTAATTTATTGTAGGTAGCTTTGATTATTACCACTTAAATATTTTGCGAATTAAAATTCACATTTAGCATTATTTTTTAGATTAATTCTAGTTTAAATGGGATGATTCAGTACACTATTTACTAGTCTACGTTGGAACCATTTTCAGCATTTTTTATCACAACTGTCTTATCTGGATCAAAAGGATTGGTACGCATTGCAAGTGAAAATAGGTAACGATAATTATTTTTTAAATGCTCCATGTAGTTCAACCATTCAGATATTAGAAGGTCATAAACCCTTTGAACATCTTCTTTTAAATGTTCACAGTCTGATGCAGGTAAATCATAGGTGTTTTCACGTTTATCAAGTTCTTCAGTCAAATGAAAAACAGCTCTCAGCAGATCTGTGAAGGTTTCATGTTCTAAAAGATTGGGATTTTCAAGAAGTGCAAGTAAAAATGTTCTTTTATCTTGAAGAAATAGCTTGGTTTGATATAAAAAATCTGCTACTTCTGTGTTGGATGGGATGATTATGAGGCTGTGTGTGAGTGAATTGATATTCTTTTTGGCGTGCTCAAAATCTTCGTCTTCCCAACGCGAATTGATGATCAAAATTTTACTTGTTTTGGTTGATTTGGAATCAAACTTGGATATTTCTGTCAGAAGTTCTGTTCCAACTTCACTAAAAAAAGCTCCTATAACCATGTTGAGCTTTTCAAGCATCAATCTCTTCTCTCGTTCATTAATGCCTGTTTGTATAATTATAACGACGATCAGTGCTTCAATTGGAAGGAAAACCAGATTAATACCAATATAAAAAAGTTCAGTTTTAGGTTCCCTGAATATCATTGTTTGTACAATGTAGAGAATCAATGATGTAAAGATGAGTATGCCTGCTATTTTGATGTTCCAACTGAACCTCTCAAGAATTTTCATGATACCTCACTTGTTACAGCTATGTTTTATCTAGGATGATCTCATAATTTTTTAGCACTCACAACTGTTATTGGATTGTTTGAAAACATCATTGTTCCCCTTTGACCGGGTTTTCCCTTGGATATCATAATATTAACAACCTCTGGTGTGAGGGAAAGTTCTTTGAAGGTAGAAATTGCTTCTGTTGCAGTTTCAAGCAAAATGGATGTTACTAAAATTCTACCGTTTTTATTAAGTTTTTTGTAACCGTCCTTTATCAGCTGTGGCAGCTTTCCACTGCTACCTCCAATCATGAGAACATCAAATTCCTCAAGATCCTCAAGTGCTTCTAATCCATCGGCTTGGATAACTTCAACCTTGTTCTTCACTTGGTGTTTATTAACATTTTCTTGGGTAGTTTGAGTTGCAAGGGGATTTAGATCTACAGAGTAAACTTTTTTTGCTTTTTTTGCAAATTCTACTGTGAGACCACCTGTTCCACATCCAATATCCACCACAATATCTTCCTTTGAAACTTCGGATTTGTATAGTAAAATGCACCTGATCTCTTCCTTGGTTGGACCTGGAACCTTTGGATTTTTTATGAAATCAGAGTCTTTGATCATTGCATTTCACCTGTCCATCTTTGGAATAGATGGTTTTCTATGCCAAGCACATCTAAAATTTTACCAACCACGAAGTCTGTTAGATCTTCAGTTTTTTCTGGTAAATGATAAAATCCTGGCATAGCAGGTAAATTAATGCCTCGTTCCCTGCTTATTTGCACCATATTCTCCAGATGCACAGTTCTAAGTGGAGTTTCTCTTGGTACTACTACAAGCTTTCTACGTTCTTTAAGTGCCACATCAGCAGCTCTTGTAACTGCATTATTCGCATATCCATTGGCAATTGCAGAGAGGGTTTTCATGGTACATGGAACTATTACCATAGCTTCAAATTTGAATGATCCGCTGTTAATTGCAGTTGTGAGATCCTTAGAAGGGTAGTATTCAGTTGCCAGATCCTTTATTTCTTCTTCTGTAGAATTTAGTTCGTATTCAAGTATGATCTTGGCAGGATCTGTTAAAACAACTGCTGTTTCAATATCGTTCTCTTTAAGAACTTCTAGAAGTCTTTTTCCGTATATAACTCCACTTGCTCCTGTAATTGCTACTACTATCATTTTTCTCCACTCTTATGATATGTTAATTATAAATATTAATTGGAATTGAAAACCTACTCCGGATTATCAATGAGTTGGTTAAATGAAACATCCTTAGCAAGATTTGAGTACTCCTCAGGTAGATAAACACAGAGATCAGCATGATTAAATCTAGCATCCCTAAGTGTACTTACTATGGTTGAAATCTTTGAAAGGTTTACAAGGTCGCTATTGGACGAAACCAAGGTTTTCATCTCATCGAAGGAAGGGTAGTCTGGAACATCCACAATAACGTAATCTTCAGGCACTCCAAGTTCCTCTGCAATCTGCATTTCATATTGTTGAATTTTTTCGGGTTCTATTTTAAAAATAGCACCTGGATTTGTTAACTCATCTAGTTTTAGTGAATAAACTGTTTTAAAAAGTTTTCTATTGTCTAATCTATGGATAATATCTCCAATTAATCCTTTTTGGTATCTTGCTATGCTAATTATATCTGCATCGTCGTACTTGTAAATATTTTCAGGGTCTATGTGTCCCTCTTTAAAGAGCTGTTTCAGACATCTTCTAAACATTGAATTGATTATCCTGGTGGTATGATGTTGATAAACACTTGGATACATGAAGTACCTGGCAAGCAACATACTTTCTGCAGCTTGAACTCCTTTAGACTTTAAAATGAGGTTGTCTTCGAGTTTCATGTTGTGAATCAATCTTTCCACATCTATCACTCCATAGGCAACCCCTGTGTAGTAGGAATCCCTAAGGAGGTAATCCATCCTGTCCACATCCAGGTCTCCTGATATGATCTGTCCCAGGGAACCTTCTCCTCTTATCAAGCTTATGATCTCTTCTGGATCATATTTTTCTGACAGGATGGTAGATATTTCAGATTCTCTTATTAATTTTGAAGTTAATTCTTCGTGGGATTGTTTTAAAACTGCTTCAGATACGTGGGAAAATGGGCCGTGTCCTGCATCATGAAGAAGGGCACAAACACGAAGAATTTGGCGTTGTTCATCAGGGAGTTTCAATCCATAGGACAGCCTTGAAGCCAAGTACATGGTTCCAATTGAGTGTTCAAATCTGGTATGGTTAGCACCAGGATAAACCAGATATGTGAAGCCCAACTGTTTGATACGTCTCAACCTTTGAATCTGGGGAGTGTCTATTAATTTTACCTCAAATTCATTTATCTGAAGGTTTCCATGTAGGCTGTCCCTTATAAATTTCACTTAACCACCTGACATTATTATGTTAGTACCATCCTCTGTATGTTCTTCCTTTTTAAAATCGAGTTCGTACTTTACCCTTTCAATAATTTCATGCAATGCTTTTCTGGTTTCATCACGGTGTGATCCAGAAACAGCAGTTAGAAATAAAGGATCTCCTGGCTTGAAATTTCCAATGTAGTGTACTACTGCTATTTCAAGCACCCCATACTTCTGTTTAACATCATAAACTATTTCCTTTAACTCTTCTTCTGTTTCTAACTGGTTTGGAGTGGTAAGGTCCATTTGCACGGTTTTTTTCCCTGTTTCTTCTCCGCGGACAATTCCCTCAAATGAAAAAATAGCCCCGCATTTATTTATTTCAGGGTTTTTTTTGAGTTCCTCTAATAAACTGGAGATGGATATTTCTTCAACACCCTTCTCAATAATTTTAACAGTCATTTTTTAAACACCACTGATTGTTTAATATTAATAATTTTATTAGCTGTTTTTTAACTTAATTTAGTAATTAAAGTTCATTCAATTCCCTTCTTGAAAGTTGTTTTAATCTGTTTATTCCGTCAATTTCATTAATTACCTCTTTCACAGAATTTGGAATTAAAGATTCCCAGTCTTCATCATTCAACATTCTTTTTCTAACTTCGGTCCCTGAATATGTTTTTCGATTGTATAGGGGCGGAACAGTCACTTCGAACCCTCCCTCTCTAAACAACTGTTGAACAAGGAAATTTCCGGAGTAGACATGTTGGAATGGGGGTGTGAGCATTTTAACATGGGCAACCCATATTGAGTTACATGCAACATCCTGAATAGGTATGATGTAGTACTTGGATGCAGGGATACTGTTTTCAGTAAGTGCTTTTGTTAGCATCATTACACGTTCTCCTGCTGTAAAAGGGTCTTTAACTGTGTGGCTTAACTGGGCACTTCCTATCCCAATTATCAACTCATCAACTTCGTCAAGAATTCTTTTAATAACTTCAAGATGGCCTTCATGAACAGGTTGCATCCTTCCAACAAGTAAACCTCGCATTTTCTTCACCATGGGAATCATTTATCATTATTATTTGAAACTGAGGCCAAAACAAAACACTGGCCGTAATTAATTAACATTATTATATTGAACAACTAATTAAATATCTATTTGTATTTTAAATTAATTGGCATATTTTTAATGATTTACTTAACTTAAACTGGAAGTTCGAGGACACTGTTCAATTCAAGCTATTAAATTGGTGAGTAGGAATAATTGTAATTATATGTCATGAAAAAGGAGTAAAAATTTACTGAATATTACCATTCTCGACTTTTAATTGTAAATGAGCAGTGATCATCACCTAAGGCATAGCATCTTGTTTCGTTCACTATTTGTTCTTCTTTAAAGTGTGCTGTGAAAACTGCCTTCAATATTCCTGAGTCAAAGGCGCAAGCAGCTTTTCCAAGGGGTGGAAGATTTTGACACTCAAAACAGTCATGAACGTTTATGGTTAAAGGTTCAAGTTTAATAACTTCCACAGTTCCCAGGCTGTGGCCTTGCCAGAATTTAGCAATATTTTGGGCTAGTACTTGTATATCTTGATCTTTAACCTTATGATACAGGGTTTCACCCACTTGAACTCCTGCTTCGTATAGAATAGGGTCTATATCTATGCCTTGTCGTATGAGAGAAACTCTGAGGGTATGGAAGATGAGCCTGAAAAATTCGAAGGGATCTCCTTCGCTTTCGATGTATTTGTTAACATATTCATCAAAATTTTCAGAAATAACTTTTTTCCCTGAAAGATGGCCCAAATATTCTGATCTAATGAAGAATATCTTTTTTCGGGCGTCGTTTTCATCAACCTTGGATCCTATTATTCCTTCATCTACCATTCTTCTTAGATGTACAGATACGGTTGATTTGGCTTTCCCTGAGAGCTCTACAAGTTGATCAAAACTTAATTCACCTTTTCTTAATACAGATAATATTTTTACCCTGACTGGGCTGTTGATTGCATATATTCCTTCAGATGTGGAAAACAATTCTATCTGCATATCTTTTAGGGGTTCCTTTTGAACCATTGGATCACTTCTTTTAATTGTCTGTAGTTTTATTCGTTACTCATAGTATGGAAACCGTAACTTATAAATATCTTGTTCGTTTATATTAGAACATTCGTCTGTAAACGAACATATTTTTGTTTGCAATCGAGCATGATAAATGTTTTGGAAGACATAATAAAAACTATAAATTAGTATATGGGAGGAGAAAGTTATGCCAGAAAAATTGGATATGTTTTGTTATCAATGCAGTCAAACAGCATTTGAAACTGGATGTACAGTAAAGGGTGTTTGTGGAAAGGAAGCAACGGTAGCTAGATTACAGGACAACCTTTTATTTTCAATGAAGGGAATATCAGCCTACCTTTATCATTCAAGAGAATTAGGATACACAGATCCTGAAGTGGATCAATTCCTTGAAAAGGGGTTCTACTCAACACTCACAAACGTAAACTTCGATCCAGCAGAATTTGTTGAACTAGCCAAAGAATCAGGTATGATGAATATTAAGGCCATGCAGCTGCTTAAAAAAGCTCATATAGAAACCTATGGAGAACCAACACCTACCGAAGTTAAAGTTGGATCTGTTAAAGGTAAGGGAATAATAGCCACTGGCCACAGTTTAAAAGCACTGGAAGAATTACTAAAACAGACAGAAGGAACAGGTATTAACGTATACACTCACTCAGAACTGCTACCTGCCCATGGATATCCTGAGCTTAGAAAATACGAACACCTCAAAGGACAAATAGGTGGACCATGGTTTGACCAGAAGAAGACCTTTTCAAACTACCCTGCAGCAATTGTTGGAACATCAAACTGTGTTCTTATCCCAAAAGATGAGTACAAAGAGAGAATGTACACAGTTGGAGTAGCACAGCTACCTGGAGTTACCCATATCGAAGATTACGACTTTACACCAGCAATAGAAATGGCAAAATCCCTCCCTGATCTGGAAGATGAACCTAGGGATACTGTACTCACAACAGGATTCGGTGCCTCAACCATACTTTCACTGGCCGGAAAAATCAAAGAACTTGTTGAAGCAGGTAAAATTAAACATTTCTTCGTGGTTGGTGGATGCGACTCACCTAAACCTCAGGCCAAGTACTACACAGAGTTTGTCAAAAACCTGCCTGAAGATGTCATAGTATTGACACTTGCATGTGGAAAGTACAGATTCAATGATATGGATCTAGGGGACATAGAAGGAGTTCCAAGGTTAATTGATCTAGGTCAGTGTAACGATGCAATAGTAGGTATAGATGTTGTTGTAGCACTTTCAGATCTCTTTGAAATGGAGATAAACGATCTTCCACTCACATTCGTACTGAGCTGGATGGAACAAAAAGCAGCAGCAATCCTATGGAGTCTTCTTGCATTGGACATCCAAAATATGTATCTCGGACCAATAGTACCAGGATGGGTTAACGACGAAATCTTAAAAGTACTAGTGGACAACTACGGTTTAACACCTATTGGAGATCCAAAAGAAGACATAAAGAAGATGTTAGGTTAATGAACAATTTTTTTTAACCTATTTATCACTTTTTTTTTAAATCTAAAAACTTAAAATACAATTTATCTCAATTTAAATCTGTTGATCGCTAATTTTCTAAAAATATTGCTTATACTAGTTTTATATGGAATTTTTTCATTTTTACCATCTAGATATTTTGAAATCAATTATAGATAACTTATTATTGATGCTAATACAAACTGGAAATCTGTATACTTAAAAGAAAAAATTATAATGATAATTTCAAGTTTAATTGATTAATACAGCGGTGATAATCAATGATTAATATTAAAAATGTTTCCAAGACGTTTAAAATGGATGATGGTGCAGAGATCAAGGCTTTAGATGATATCAGCATTGATGTAAATGACGGTGAAATACTGGGCATAATTGGTGTCAGTGGATCAGGAAAAAGTACGCTTCTTAGAATATTGAGGGGTGTTGAAAAATTCGATGCTGGAGAAATAGATATAGATGATGTGCATGTAAAGTTTGACTCAAATCCATACTACTTCACCAAACTTAAACAGGAAACAGCCATACACCTTCAAAGATCCTTCGGCCTATGGGCAGAAACAGCACTTCAAAATGTAGTAAGAAAACTCAACGGCGCTAAATACGGAGATGAAGGATTAACAGATTTTAACTATGCTTACGATGAATTTGGAGATGAGGCCAGAGAAATCCTTAAAGTTGTGGGATTGGAACACAAAGCCGATCACTTCGCACCAGTTTTGAGTGGTGGAGAAAAACAAAGACTGATCATGGCGAGACAACTTGCAAAAAAACCTAAAGTACTTCTTTTAGACGAACCTGCTACAATGTCATGTCCTAAAACAAAACAGGATGTTTTAAATGCTATAAAAAATATTAACAAGAAACTTGGTGTCACAGTTGTGATAGTATCCCACCTTCCTGAGGTTCATCTCTACCTATCTGACAGACTGGTAATGTTAGAAAATGGTAAATTAATAAAAGAAGGAACTCCTAAAGAAATCATTCCAGAATTCATATCAGAAATGGCTGAACCAGAACCATCAAGAGATCCTGAAGACATGGGTGAAGAGATAATAAAGGTTGAAAATATTGATAAAAGGTTTGTTCTTCTTAAAGGTGGGAATGTTCTTGAAATAGATGATATTAATTTTGATGTCAAAGCCGGGGAAATAATCTCACTCATTGGAGAAAGTGGAGCAGGCAAAACAGTTCTGCTTCGAATGATGGGAGGAATAGAAATTCCAGATTCTGGGGCTGTGTATTTCAAACTCGAAGACAACTGGGTTAACATGAATGATCCTGGACTTGACAGGATGCAGGTCAGACGTAAATTAGGATTCATGCACCAGGAATTCGCCCTAGTACACCACGCAACAATCAAGGATCAAATTGCAGCAAGACTGGGAGTTAAGGGAGAAAATGTTGTAATGCATGCTAAAAATGTAGCAAAGGAGTTAGAAATAAGTGATAAGATATTAGACCTTCTTTACCAGTTAACCGACATTCCAGAAACCGAAGCTAAGGCAAAACTGGACAAAATTGGATTAAACTCAGATATTTTAGATCTGCTCTTTCCAAGCTTCCCTGATACTGAAGTTAAAAAGTATGCAGAACCTATATTCAAAGCACTGGATCTGCCCCTTGAAATACTTGAAAGAAAATCCTATGAATTATCTGGAGGTCAGAAAGTCAGAGCAACACTTGCACTAATTCTTACATCACAACCAGATGTTCTCATTCTAGACGAACCATTCGGAGACTTGGATCCAATAACACTCAGAACTGTATCAAACTCTTTAAAACGAATTAACAAAGAATTTAATACGACTATACTAATGGTTAGCCATCATGTTGACTTCATAGAAGAAGTATCAACTCGGGCAATTTTGATGGACGAAGGTGAACTTATAATGGATGGCGATCCTCACAAACTTGCAGGTGAATTTGTAAAAAGATGTAAAGCAGATTATTTGGTTGGCTTTGAAGATCTTAAAAAGCAGCTTGCTGGTGATTGAAAAAATATTACACCGTACTCCACTTAGGATGGTAAATTTCGTAGTCGGAGTTCGTATGGACATATCTGATTAGATTAAAATCAGAGAAAAAACAAAGTATAAATCAGTTCATTAGTAATAAAAATTTTCATGATGATATTTATAGGAGGGATTGTAGTTGTTTGAAAGAATCATGTTTCCAACGGATGGTTCAGAGTATGCAGCCAGGTCAGAGGATATTGTAATGGAAATGGCTAAAAAATTCGGTTCAACTGTGGTGGCAGTGAACATTATAGATGATAAATTAATATATCCATTTGAAGTCCTTGAAGATGAAGGTAAATCCATACTTAGCCATGTGAGTGAAAGGGGACAAAATGAAGATGTTAAAGTGGAAGAAGTGTTAATTGTTGGAAGTCCAACCCACGACATGGAAAAAATTGTAAAAAAAACAGAAGCAGATCTAGTTGTAATTGCAACCCATGGAAAAACCGGGCTTGAAAAACTCATACTCGGAAGTGTGGCTGAAAGTGCTTTAAAAACAGTAAAAGTACCTGTTTTACTCGTCAAAAAAACTTAAAAAGGTTATTTTGTGCAAGACCAAAATTCTCTTTTTTGAAAGGGGTCTACTAAAATAAAAACAAATAAAAAAAAAGAAGGGGACGTTAAATTGGAAATAATAACCATGGTAAAGGGAAAAATAGCAGATGAAGATATTAATGCTTTTGAAGCAGCATACGAAGCAGTTAAAGAAGAACCAGCTCCTGAAGGATTAGTTGCATCTTTCCTGCTGAAGGACATGATCGATCCAAATATTTACAAAGTGGAAACAGTATGGGCCAACCCAGAAACCCTAAAGAAAATTATGGGGGAGGGATCGGCATCAGCGGATATTAAACTGTTTGAAAAATTCGATACAGACCCAACAGTTGAAATATACGAAGTTAGGAACAACTTCCCCCAGTACGAAGAATAAAGTGAAACCAAACTTTGTTCTTCAAACATGAATATTAATCTAAACATTCTTTTTTTTTAATTTAAATTTTTTATATTTCTAGGGGTTGAAAATGAGACTTTGGAGTTTACATCCTAAATACCTGGATTCTAAGGGATTAGTTGCTTTGTGGAGAGAAGGATTATTGGCAAGAAAGGTATTGTTAGGTGAAACAAAGGGTTATAAAAATCATCCTCAACTAATAAGATTTAAAAACCATAAACATCCTATAAAAGCCATAGATACTTATTTATTCAACGTATATTCAGAATCAAAACTTCGTAACTACAATTTTAACAGATCCAAGATCGGAAACAAATTCACAGAAGAACTCGTTGACGTTACAGAAACCCAATTGGTATACGAACTGGATCATTTAAGAGTTAAATTAGAAACCAGGGATCATAAAACATATTTAGAATTGAAAGATATAATCGTCCCAGACCCGAATCCATTTTTCAGGAAGGTTGATGGTGATATTGAAATCTGGGAGATACAAAAATAAAGTTAGATCGAAACAGACCAAACAAAAAAATTTTTATTCAATTAAACACATAATAATAATGTTAAAGGTTTTGCATTAGCTAAAAGAGGTGTTATGTATATGAAGAGATACAAATGCAAGGTTTGTGGATATATTTACGATCCTGAAGTTGGCGATAAGAAGGGTAAAGTAGAACCTGGAACTGCCTTCGAAGATCTTAAAAGCAATTGGCACTGTCCATCTTGTGGTGCTGGTACCAACAGATTTGTGGCTGTTTAAAACAAAAATTTTAATCCATCAAAAAATTATTATTCCTGTAACCACATAATCAAGTTTAGAATCTAAATTATAAGATTAAAAAAATTATTAGGAGATGTAACATGAAAAAATATCTATGTACAGCTTGTGGCTATGTATACGACCCAGAAGAAGGAGACCCAGATAATGGAGTAGATCCTGGAACAGCATTTGAAGATTTACCAGATGATTGGGTTTGCCCACTTTGTGGAGTTGGAAAGGAACTCTTCGAAGAAACAGACTAAAAAAATATTTTTTTTTCTCTAACATTTTTTTTTAACTCATTAATTTTTTCAAATCATTTAGGAGGGAAACCAATGGATGAAAAAATGGTTGAATCATTAAACAGTCAATTAAATGCTGAGATGTACTCCGCATATCTCTACCTCTCTATGGGGGCTTACTTTGAAGATTTAGATTTAGGCGGGTTTGCAAACTGGATGAGGGTACAGGCTCAAGAAGAAATGACACATGCCATGAAAATACATGACTTTATAATTCAAAGAGGAGATAGGGTCACCTTAACCAAGATCGAAGCTCCTCCAACAGAGTGGGAGTCTCCTGTAAATGCATTCGAACATGTTTATAAACATGAACAGAAGGTTACAGGTTTAATTAATCAACTTGTTAACTTGGCACTTTCTTTGGGAGACCATGCAACCAACAACTTCCTTCAATGGTTCGTAGCTGAACAAGTGGAAGAAGAAGAATCCTCAAGTGGAGTTCTAAAAAAGGTTAAAATGGCCAACGATTCATTAAGCGGAATGCTAATGCTCGACAACGAACTATCACAAAGAATTTTCACACCTCCTGCAACAACTAAATAACTAATTCATCCTCTTTTTTTCTTTTAAGTATTCAAACATCTTAATAGTGCTATTTTTATTTTGACATTCCCATAGTCCATATCCATCAAAAAAATCAACATAAATTTAAGATCATTTCTTGTAAGCATCTCAGCCCAATCTACGTGAAGTTAGGGATAAGTTCATGTTGTATGAAATATTAAATTTATTTTAAACAAAAAAAATGAACTCTGGGTGTAGTATGGAAGATTACGATCAAAAATATTATAAATCTCGATTCTACTGGTTATGGAGAACAATTATCCTGTGGATAGGTTCATCGTTAGGATTCATGCTTGTCGCTTATTTATCAGTGGGACTCAGCGTTGATTCTTGGGAAACAGCATTTGTTGTTGCTGGAATTGTTGGTATATTAAATGCTATTTTATGGCCACTTCTATCCAGAATTTTACTTCCTTTTATGGTTTTCACAGTGGGTATAGGTGCATTACTACTCAATGGACTTCTCATATGGCTTGCTACTAATTTTACTTCGGGAGTAACCATTGAAGGGCCGGCTTTAATAATAACTCCCATTGCAATGGCTGCAATTTCAACACTACTAAATGGAGTATTGACAATAGATGACGATGCCACATGGTACAGGGGTATAAGGGACAAAGTTAAAAAAATTGACAAAGAGTCGGTTACCAAAACTCCTGGAGTGATCTTCATGGAGATAGATGGACTTGCAAAGAACATCCTCCTGGAAGCAATTGAATTAGGAGACATGCCAACACTTAAAAGGTGGATTGAAGAAGGATCACACGAATTAAAAGGTTGGGAAACTGACCTATCAAGCCAAACTGGTGCCAGTCAAGCAGGAATATTACATGGTAACAACGAGGACATGGTGGCATTTAGATGGGTTGAAAAAGATAACAACAATAAAATCATGGTTTCAGTTGGTTTAAGTGACGCTCCAATTCTTGAAAAACGAATATCTGATGGAAATGGACTTCTTGCACAGCATGGGGCAAGTAGATCAAACCTATTTTCAGGAGATGCAAATGATGTTATCTTCACATTTAGCCAGATGAAAGACCTTGGAAAATTTTACAACAAGGCATGGAAATACGTTTTTTCAAATCCATCTAATTTCAGTAGAATAGTGTGTTTATTTCTTTACGACGCATTATTAGATTATATATCCCAGTTGATACACATATTCAAGGATATTAAACCCAGAATTTATAGGGGCCTTGCATTTCCATTTATCCGAGCAGGAGCAAACGTATTTTTACGTGAAATCACTACTTTGGCTTTAATAGGGGACATATTAAAGGGAGAAATTGATGTGGCATATGTTACATATTTGGGATACGATGAAATTGCACATCACTCTGGAGTTAGGGACTTTGATGCATTCATCGCACTCAAGGATCTGGACAAACAATTTCACAGGGTAGAAATGGCATCTAAATTGTGTCACAGGCCTTATCAACTTGTTGTCCATTCTGATCATGGTCAAACCAACGGAGCAACATTTAAACAGAGATATGGATTATCATTGGAGGGTTTGGTAAAGGAACTTTTACCTTTAGAAACACAAATATTTGCTGATATGTCACCATCAACTGGTGATCACTTTGTTTCTGCATTCACCTTACCTGGAGATAAGGTTAAGGAATACTTCAATGATAAAACCCATGACGTGAATAGTTACATCCAGAGGTACAATCCACTAAAAAAACCTGATCTAGTGAGTGAAACAGATGCAAACGTTCTTGTATTGGCCTCTGGTAATCTGGGCATGATATATTTAACAGACTACGTTGAGAGACTCAGTTATGAAGAAATAAATCAGATCTACACAGATTTAATTCCAGGGCTAGCAAACCACGAAGGTATATCCTTTATAATGGTTAATTCTGAAGTTAACGGTGCACTTGCAATAGGAAGCAAGGGGACTTACTATCTTGAAACAGATGAAGTTAAAGGAGAGAATCCATTAGCAGATTTTGGTGCAAACATAGCTAAACATCTCAGAAGAACCCATGGATTTGAACACACCCCTGATATACTTGTTATCAGCATGTACGACAAGGAGAAAAATGAAGTTGCAGCATTTGAAGAACTTGTTGGGAGTCATGGAGGTGTGGGTGGAGAACAATCATATCCATTCATTTTACATCCAAGTAAATGGAACATCCAAGATGGAATAGTAGGGGCAGAAAATGTTTACCACGCATTCAAATCTGAGATTTCCAAAAACAATTCTGAACAGATGGAGCAAAGTTCCTGCAAACTGGAAAAAACCTTAAACTGATAATAACTCTTTAATTCTAATTTTCAATTATTTTCTCAGGCATTAATTGAAGCTTTCATCATCCTAACTTAATTAATATTATTAAAAAGGGTATGTGTTTTGCATTTCATCTAAAAACTGTAGCACTGCATTGTTTGGGGCATGATCAGTAAAAAGTTTGCAGCAAACCTTCTAAATCAGCTGATGTTAACACATATAAGTATGATGTGGATTATTTTACTTAATTAACCGAGTATAGATTTATTAAAACTTAATTAAACCCCAAATATTCCTTTTCAAAAGAATTAAATAAAAATAACAACATAATTAATGTTGTTTATGTATGAAAACGTGAGGGTGTTTTATGGGTGAAAAAATTTACGTGACAAAAAAAATCAAGCATAAAGAAAAGGGAATGCCATTAATAGGTGATAAATTCCCAAAAATGGAAGTTCAAACTACTAAAGGTACAATGAAACTTCCAAAAGCTTTTAAAGGAAAATGGTTTGTTCTTTTTAGCCATCCTGCAGACTTTACGCCTGTTTGTACAACAGAATTTTTTGCCTTTCAAAAAAGGTATGAACAATTTAAAGAGTTAAACTGTGAACTCATTGGTCTTAGTATCGACCAGATATTTGCACACCTCAAATGGATAGAATGGATAAAGGATAACTTGGATGTTGAGATAGAATTCCCTGTTATTGCCGATACTGGATGTGTAGCAAACAAATTGGGATTGATACATCCTGCCAAAGCAACCAACACTGTGAGGGCTGTTTTTATAATTGATCCAAAGGGAATAATAAGGGCAATACTTTACTACCCACAAGAACTGGGACGAAACATTGACGAAATTCTTAGAATGATCGAAGGATTCAACCAGATCGAAGAAAAAGAAGTAGCTATACCTGCAAATTGGCCGAAAAATGAATTAATTGGCAAAGGACTCATTATTCCGCCGGTACCAGACATTGAAAAAGGAAAAAAACTTGCAGACAAGTATAAATGTTATGATTGGTGGCTATGTTACAGGAACTACTACAAATGGTAATGTAATGGAGGTTTAAAAAAAATGGCACAAAAAAAATATCAGTTACCAGAATTACCCTACGGTTACAAGGATCTTGAACCCTACATATCTGAAGAACAACTCAAAATTCACCATACTAAACACCATCAGGCATATGTGGATGGAGCAAATGCCATACTGAAAAAATTTGACAACAGGGATTCTGAAGAGTTTGATATTAAAGCTGTTTCAAAAGAACTTACATTCCATGTTGGAGGATATGTTTTGCACAAGTTCTTCTGGGAAAACATGGGACCTGCAGATAAGTGCGGAGGAGAACCAACAGGCACAGTAGCAGAGTACATAGAAAAAGATTTTGGAAGCTTTGAAAGATTTAAAAAAGAGTTTTCTCAGGCAGCTGCAGGTGTTGAAGGTTCAGGATGGGCAGTTTTAACCCTGTGTAGGATGACCAATAGAATATTCATAATGCAAGTAGAAAAACATAATGTAAATTTAATTCCTGGATTTAGGATAATGCTTGCTTTAGATGTGTGGGAGCATGCTTACTACTTGGACTACCAAAACAGAAGACCTGATTACGTGGAAGCTTTTTGGAATCTAGTAAACTGGGAAGAAGTAAACAGGAAAATGGATGTTTGGTTGAGTTCACCACTCTAAACTAACATTCACTACTTATTTTTTTTATGAGACAGTAAAATACAAAAAAAATAGGATATTCTTAAATAATGAATTAGGGTCTCTTTGTAATTTTGAACCTTCTTTTACTTGCACCACAAGATGGGCAGAACCACATATCTGGAAGATCCTCAAAGTCAGTTCCCGGAGGGGTGTTATTTCTTGATTCTCCCTTTTCTGGATCGTATATATAACCACATATTCCACATCTATATCTTTCCATGAATAAAACCTCCATAACCACAGTTATTTAGTTACTATCTTGATCAAAGAATCAAACCTTACATATTAATATGTATTTTAGATAATAAAAAATTTATCAAAGGATATCAGTCCTACTTTAAATAAGAGCAAAGAATGGAGTTAAATTATGAAAACAGAAAAAGACATCAGAAGAATGATTGAAATCTTAGAAAAAACTAAAATTCCATCTGAAGATGATAAAAATAAGGTAAAAATACAAATTGACATATTGAAATGGGTTTTAGGCGAACCAGTAGAACATTAAACTTAATACATAATTAGTCAAAACTATGATTTAATTAGTTATAAATTTGGCTTGTTTTTAAATCCATTACTTCTTTTTCATTTATTTCAAAATCAATCATTCTTCACTGAGTAAAATATAATGCTAAAGATATATTCAACTGTCAATTATTGGTTTTAACCATTTTTAATTTTGTAAAATAGTAATATTGTAATCTCCATTTTTAATTTAAATTTAATCTTAATACTCTTAATAAATTATTTTAATAGTTTAAAATTTAATAATAACACAAATAATTTGTAATAAATATAATTAAAGAATTTTTTTTAATATTTGGGAATATATAAGGCTTTTTATCTAAAATAATAAATATTACAATAATAATAATATTTATTAAGTACGGAGTACAAATAGTAAGTATGGGAATGAGATGCATTGACAGAAACAACATCTCACTACACATTCGTCGAATTTACTAATAAATAGAGGCGGTAGATGAAAATATGCCATGTTCATAGATTTTATTATACATCAAAACAATCTTGGTCCTGATTTATTTTCTATCAATAAAATCATGGGAAATAAACTTGAATAAAATTATTGCACGCATTCAAGAAAAATTATGATAAAATTGAGGAGTTATTAGTAAAATCAACACAAGAAGAAACCAGCTTAATATGATGCTATGAACATGGACTCATAAAAACGTTTTAAAGGAGTTAAGTAACAATTCAGAGAAGTTAAACCAGTGGATTCCTAAGATTTTCGCTTTAAAATGGCAAATAATAATTTTGGTTCTGAAAATGAAAAGGAAATTAAAGAAGAAGTAGTCGAAAAAAAAAGAATATATGGGAATTTTCTATATTAATTTCTCTTTTTTATTAAAGGAGGTAATCAAATGATAAATTGTCTTGCAATAATAATTGGTTTCATACTTGCAATAGTGATAAGCATAATTGGTGGTATGTTCGGATTGTTTGGTTCAGCGTTTGGTGTATTAATAGCAGGAGCGATTGTTGGTTTTATGGTAAACGGAGATGTTATTAATGGAACGATACATGGAACACTCATCGGCATAGTAGGTGCATTAATATTGGCACTATTAGCCGTATTCTTCGCTCATGTTTCCACAATAATTGCATTGTATGTGGGTGTTGCTACAGCGGGGTCCATTTTATTATCCATATGCATGGGAGCCATTGGCGGAGCACTCGGATCTCTGTTTAGTAGATTGATTTAAAAATTTTATATTCTCCTGGAGTTTGGTTAAATGAAATTGAAGATGAGCTCTTAGGGAAAGTATTAGTTGATGAAGCAGGTTCAAATAGGAATGCATTTGGAGAGGAAAAATTATTAAATAAAAAGAGTATGGCTTAAACAGTTATTATATCCTCCATAACTTACTAAAACAGGGTCATAATTAACTTTTTTAATTTTGAATCTATTTAAAGCCTTTTTTTGTAATGACCTTCTAATATATTAAATATGCTTGGATTAACACAATTAAAAATTGAAGAGATCCACCTAGTTATATCGAGATTTTTATATCATTAAAATTAAAGCATACATTAGTAATATTTAAAGGTAGATTTGAATAAATTCAATTATGAATTTAATTTTCTTGTTTATTTATAATTTAGAGGGGAGGAACTGAATGATCTGGAATGAAAAGGCTGAATGTATGTCTGAAGATGATTTAAAGGAACTGCAACTTCAGAGATTACAAGCAGTTGTTAAGAGGGCCTATGAAAAGGTACCTTACTACCATAAACGTTTTACTGATTTAAAAATTGAACCTGAAGATATTGAAATTTTAGAAGATATTGAAAAGCTTCCTTTTACAAGTAAAACAGACCTTCGGGATGCTTATCCATTTGGAATGTTTGCAGTTGATACCGAAGACATAGTCGAAGTACACACAACATCCGGTACAACAGGCAAACCCACTGTATCAGGATACACAGAAGCAGATCTGGATTTGTGGGGTGAAGTGATGGCAAGAGCCCTTACAATGACTGGTATGAAAAAGAATGACAAAGTTCAAAACAGTTATGGCTATGGGCTTTTTACTGGAGGAATGGGAGTTCACTACGGCGGTCAAAAGATTGGTGCAACAGTCATACCAATCTCTGCTGGAAACACCACCAGGCAGCTTGAAATAATGCAAGACTTTGGAACAACAGTTTTAACATGTACCCCATCCTACGGGCTGTACCTTGCAGAGGTAGCTGAAAAGGAAGGAATAGATTCCAGTAAACTCAAACTTAAAGCGGGTTGTTTTGGAGCAGAAATGTGGACTGAAGAGATGAGGGACAAATTGGAAGAGAGATTGAATATCTCTGCACAAAATATCTATGGGTTAACAGAAGTAATTGGACCCGGAGTTGCAATGGAGTGTCCTGAAAAGAATGGTCTGCACATATTTGAGGATCATTTTTACCCCGAAATAATCAATCCAAAAACACTTAAACAGTTGCCTGAAGGAGAAACAGGAGAACTAGTACTAACCACTCTAACAAGGGAAGGTATGCCTGTTATAAGGTTTAGAACTAAAGATATAACCGCTCTTCGGAGGGGTGTTTGCGAATGTGGACGAACACAAGTTAAAATGGATAGGATCACGGGCAGAAGCGATGATATGCTTAAAGTTAGGGGAGTAATTGTTTTCCCATCCCAGATAGAAAAGGCACTTCTGAAGATCGAGGGATTAGAACCACAGTACCAAATCATAGTAACCAGACCACAGCATCTGGATGAACTGGAAGTACAAGTTGAAACATCACCCGCACTCTTTTCAGATGAAGTAAAACACATAGAAGAAGTTAAGAAGGATATAGAAAACAGAATTCACAGTGAAATCGGTTTAAGAGTCAATATTTCGCTAGTTGAACCACAAAGTCTCCCTAGAAGTGAAGGAAAAGCTGTTAGGGTAGTTGATAAAAGAAATATCTAAATTTACACGGATTTACATGGATTCAATTAATTTGGATCCATGGCAAACCATGTTAGGATTTCAAAAAGGAGGTATTTTATCATGAAGTTGAAACAGATATCAGTATTTCTTGAAAATCGTAAGGGCAGATTATGGAAGGCTTTAAACATACTTTCCAATGCAAATATAAATATCAGAGCTCTTTCTATTGCAGACACATCTGAATTCGGAATTTTGAGGATGATTGTTTCTGATACTGAACTAGCAAAGGAGATCCTAGAAGAATCCAACTTCGTAGTAAAGGTAAATGAGGTCATTGCAGTCGGTGTTTCTGATAATCCTGGAGGACTTGAGGGTGTTCTTGAAATTTTTAACAAAGTGGATGTAAATGTGGAGTACATATATGCATTTGTTGAGAAAAACGGAGAAAAAGCTGTCGTAGTGATTCGGACAGAGGATATCGATGCAGGAGTAAAAGCTCTTAAAAATGGTGGTATAACCATACTTTCAGAAGAGGAGATTAAAAGCATCTAAAAAATAAATTTAATTGTGGGATGAGTGGATTTTAAGGAAGTAATCGTTAGATTTCACCTTAGATTCTACCAATTCAATTTTACACTCAAACCATGTCAAGATATTTGGATTTGATTGATTCAAATTCTTCTTGGGTTATTGCTCCAATATCCAATAATTCTTTTGCTTTTTTAATTTTGTTCATAGGATCAATTTCAACAGAACTTAAATCTTCTTTGTTGTTCTCTGGAGACTCAGGATATTCAACAGATTTTTCAACTGGAGCAATATCAAATTTCTCACCACAAACAACACAGAACTTAGCAGTTTTAAGATTTTTAGCTCCACATGACTTACAAGTTTTCTTGCTATCCCTTTGATTGATTAAATTTTTATCTGGAATTGAAGATGGCAAACCCTGGGTTTTAAAGTGATTTATTTCAGATTTTTCTTGATCATCAACTTCAATAGACTTGTTATCCACTTCAGGCACAGTTTCCTGGTTTTTTATATCACTCTGAATGTTTTCAGCTTCTAACTCAGATTCAACAGTTAGTTCGTTTTTGATATAGTTTTCATCTTCAGTCTTTTCATCTTCAACTAAACTTTCGGCTTCTTTTTCATCTTTGTTTTTTGTTGATTCTTGGGTTGTTAAATTGTTGCCACATTTGATGCAGAACTTGGCTGTTTTTGGGTTTATTGTTCCACATGTATTGCATGTTACATTGACGTTTGTTTCAAGTTTTTTTCCGCATTTTACACAGAATATTGATTTTTCAGGATTCTTAAATTTGCAGTGTGGGCATGTTTTGTACTTCCCAGTTTTTTCATCCCTTTGTATTTCACTTAATCCTCTACGTTTTCCCTCAAGTCTTCTTTTAATTTCCTCATTAGAAACCAATGATAAAACCCCCATCTATTAAAATTATAAAGCCATCATTAAATATTATTAAAGATTAACAAAATCTCTTGCCATGAAACTGGTCTAGTGTTCCCCACTTGCCATGTTCCACTCCATTTTTAACAAATTCAACAGCATCCTCAACAGATCTCTTCAAACTATTATTTTTTAAAAGTCCCACCGTGACTGCAGCAGAGAATGAACAACCTGTTCCATGAACTTCAACATCTCCAATCAATTCGTTTTCAATCACACTCACTGTTCCATCAAAAACTATGTTGGAACCATTTAGACTACCACCTGTGATAACAACGTCACATATTTTTCCAATTTTAACAGCAGCTTCAACTGCATCATCAATTGATTCTATTTTCTGGCCCGACAGGAGTTCTGCTTCATATATATTTGGTGTTGTGAGGGTTGCATTTGGAAGGAGATACTTCTTAAGTTCCTTTGCATATCCAGCTTCCGATAGTTCAGCACCACATCCTGCAACCATGACAGGATCTACAACCAGCTTGAGGTTGTGTTCTTTTGTTTTGGCCCCTACAAGTTTTAGATTTTCTTTATTGTAAAGCATGCCAGTTTTACAGTATTTAATTGGATAAACTTTAAGAAGGGTTTCCAACTGTTTTTCTATGAATTCAGTTGAAACTGGTTCAATGGCTTCTACGCTTTCGGGATTTTGAGCAGTTAAAACTGTTACAACTCCAGTTCCATAAATTCCCATGGCTTGAAATGTTTTAACATCGTTCAAAATTCCTGCTCCTCCCGAGGGATCGTAACCTGCAATTGAAAGGGCAATCATGGATTTATTTCCCTCCTTTCGATGTGTAAACGTTCCTTTCCATGTATTGGAACTACCACTAAACCTTCCTTACTTAAAAATTTCTGGGCTTCGGTACCTGTTCCATGTAGCATTATCTCACCAAGGTCTTCTGCAGTATTAACGTCCAGAGCCATGTAAAATGAATCATAAACTTTCACTATCAAGTTTTTTGATTCTGCTATTTTAATATGTTCAAAGAAGCTACAATCACCAAAGAGCATTTCCATCCCGTTAACTGGACATAACATGGCATTTGTTCCACCTCCCTTTGCAGGTGCAATAACCATGTCATTTTTTTCGCCTAACTTTAACATCTCAGCCACATATTCTGGTCTGATCAAAGGAACATCTGAAGGAACTATTAAAACCTGATCTGCATTGGACGAGCACCATTTAATGGCCTGTATCAATGCCCCGTTTAAATCAGTTGAACCTTCTTCCTTAATTGGAATTACTTCCAGGTTTTTCACGTAATTTAAGACATCTTCATCCGAACTTATAACAACAATATTCTCGACTAAATTTCTCAACGCATTTGTAACATCCTTTAGCATGGATTTTAAAAGATTTTCACGTTGTAAGGGGGTTAGTGTTGGTGATAAACGTGTTTTAGCATGCGTGAATCTCGAAACAGGAATGATGGCAAATGTTTTCTTCATAGAACAAAACCTCTTTAATTAATTTGTTGGAAAAGACATATTACAAAAAAAATTGAATGGAGATTTAACCCATTCCAATCATGGATTTAAACCAGTGATAAACTCCTTTTAACGTTCCATCTGAGCTTTGAGTGCTGTTTTGATTAATATTTTTTATATTATCAACTTTCACATTAAATTGGGATGCTAAATTTGATTTAGCGTTAGTTACCATCTGCTTGAGTGTGGTGTAAGTAATTTTCTGGGTATTTACAAGTGCCACAGGTTCGCCACTGTAAATATTGAAGTTGACACCTGCTGTTAGTATCCATAACTCCAGCTGAGCATTGGTTGCATTATTTAGATCGTGAATGTTAGAACCATCAATGACCTGTTTTATTGCATTAGAAGCTGTTCCATTGGCTTTTAATTTTGAGCCCACGACTGCTTGGGTTGATGGGTCAAGGCAGTATGCATAAATCGTTTCAGACGAATTGGTTGAAACAGTTTTGTTTTCAGCCACAACAAGATCTTGTGATGAATTAGCAGTTAAAACATCACCTACCTGTACCTTAATTGGATCTCTGCCATTGTTTACAACCACAACTTGATGTGGAACTGTTCCTGCACTGGTATTCTGGGTTATGAGAACGTTACCATTGTCATATGCTTCCTTTAATGGTAATCCAGTTGACTGGGAATAACTTAAATAACCTGTTCCCCCAGCAAATAAAACCACTAAAAATATTAGGAGTACCAGTCTGAAGTTCAAAATTATACCACCTTTTTTTTTAATATGTTTTAGCAATCAATGTTATGTGTTTAGATTTTTTTCCACAGTTAATACAGATTCCATTTTCCTCATCTGCCTGAACACCAAGTATGTCCACGTTAACTTTTTCTTCAATTTCTTTTCCACATTCCTGATCTCCACACCAGTCAAAGGTTACTATTCCTCCTTCTTCTAAGATTGTAGAGGAAGCCTCTTCAAGGGTTTCAACATGATGAACACGGTCTTCAAGGGACTTCCAAGCCTTTTCTCGCATGTTGGAGCTGATGTTATCCAGTAAATTATTAACTGTATTGGATATGGTTGCATCATCGTAGTCTATGATTTCCTTTTCCTTAAAATCTCTTCTGAAGGTGACTATTTTATGATTTTCAATATCCCGTGGTCCTACTTCCAACCTTAATGGAATTCCCCTCATTTCCCATTCATAATATTTTTTACCAGCCCTTATATCTCTGTCATCGAAGTAAACCCTTAAATTTAACTCAGATTCGAGTTTTTCCTGTAATTTTTTGCAGAAATCAAGGACAACTTCTCCTCCTTTCTTAAATATAATTGGAACAATTACCACATGATATGGTGCAACATCTGGTGGTAGACAAAGACCTGAATCATCGCCATGTATGCCTATTACAGATGCTATAACTCTATCAGAAAGACCATAACATGTTTGATAAACATATTCATGATTTCCTTCTGCAGTTTCATAGGTAATATCAAAGGTCTTTGCGAAGGTCTGACCAAGGTTGTGAACAGTTCCTATTTGAAGGGTTTTCCCATCCGGTAATAGGGTGTCGAATGCCATGGTGTAAAGTGCACCAGGGAACTTATCCCACTCTGGACGTTTAGAAACTGTGTAAGGTATTCCAAGACCGTCAAAAAACTGCCTATATATTCTTAAAGCTTCTTGAACCTGTTCTTCTGTTTCTTCTGCAGATGAATGAACTGTATGTGCTTCTTTAAAAGTAGTTATTTCTCTTACCCTTATGAGTGGTCTGGTGTGTTTAGTTTCATACCTGAATGTGTTTACAACCTGATAGTATCTCATTGGAAGATCGCTATGGTTCCTTACCCATAGTGAAAACATTGGATACATTGCTGTTTCACTGGTTGGTCTTAAAGCAAGTTTTTTGTTAAGTTCAGTGAGTCCTCCATGAGTTACCCAGTAAACTTCTTCTTCAAAACCCTTGACATGTATTGCTTCCTTTGCAAGTTCATCCTCTGGTATGAGTAATGGGAACATGACCTCTTCATGATCCTTATCAAGGATCGTCTTAAGTATTTCAAGGGTGTGTTTTCTGATCTTGAATCCCTGTGGAAGCCAAACATGCATTCCCTTCACAGGGTACCTTGTATCAATTATCTCTGCTTCTTCGAGAATATTATGAAACCATTCGCTGAATTCTGACATTTATTCACCAATTTATAATTAGTTATAATATTTATGGAGCAAACTAACTCCTAAAATATGGACTATTGTTTTTAGTAAGTTTTTTTAGTTCTCATGTAAATATCTTTGATTTGGACTATTTTTTTCAAAGAACTATTAATGTTGATAACTTTAATATTTACAATGGATACTTATAATTTTAAATCATCTTAATATTATCAGTTTGTAAAAAATTTATCCTAGAATGGATAACCAAGAAGTTATATCAAAATTATATTATTCACCTACACATAAATAGTAAATTGAATGGAGTAAACGATAACATGGATGCCAGAAAGATTCAGCTACCTCGGGAGATTCATACTGGAGCCGGTATGATAAAGGAAACTGGAAAAATATGTAGAAATTTAAGATTAGATGGTGATGTGATGGTTGTTACAGGACCTAACACACGCAAAATTGGAGGTAATGCTGTTATAGAAAGTTTACTTGAAGAAGATTACAATGTAAACGACATAACTATTGACGATCCTTCAAAATCATCTATTGAAGCTGTTCAAGATGAAATTAAACAGTGTTCACTTGTACTAGGTGTTGGTGGTGGTAAAGTCATTGATGTTGCTAAATTAGCGTCAACTAGGGCTGCTGTTAACTTCATAAGCGTACCAACAGCAGCTTCTCATGATGGAATAGCATCACCCCGTGCATCAATAAAGAACGAAGGTGGAAATGTTTCACTCAAAGCAGAACCTCCAATTGGTGTCATTGCTGATACTGAAATCATAAGCAAAGCGCCCTTCAGACTGCTTGCAGCAGGCTGTGGAGATATAGTCTCTAATTACACAGCCATACTCGATTGGAAGTTAGCTCACAGACTTTTGGATATTGATTACAGTGATTCTGCAGCAGCACTTTCTGAAATGACTGCTAAAATGACCATAAATTCTGCTGATGCAATTAAAGAAGGTTTAACTGAGAGTGCTGGACTGGTTGTCAAGGCACTCATAAGTAGTGGAATTGCAATAAGCATAGCAGGGTCAAGCAGACCAGCCAGCGGATCAGAACACAAATTTAGTCATGCTCTGGATATTGTGGCCCCTAAACCTGCACTTCATGGGGAACAGTGTGGTGTCGGTACCATAATGATGATGTACCTACATGGTGGGGATTGGAAATTTATTAGGGATACTTTAAAATTGATTAAAGCACCAACTACTGCATATGAAATGGGAATTGAACCAGAATACATTATTGAAGCCCTTCAAATTGCACATACCATTCGAAGCGAAAGATATACTATTTTAGGCGACAGAGGACTCACCCATGAGTCAGCAAAGGTTTTGGCAGAGAAAACAGGAGTCATTTAAACCTCTTAGAATTGGGGGTTTTCTAAAATCTTTTCTAACCATAAAAAATATACTCTTCAAACTTCAAATTAGTAAGTAGTGATATCATGGATAATAAAGAAAAGGTAATTAAAACTTTTAAAGAATCTGAAGAACCTTTGAACGCAACAAAAGTCAGCCAAATATCTGGTGTTGAGAAGAAAGAGGTTGACAAAATAATGAAGGAACTCAAGAAGGATGAAACAATTTATTCCCCAAAAAGATGTTACTATGCTTTGAAGGAATAAAAATCTTAAATTCTTTTTTTCAAATTTAAATTTGCATCCCCTTTATCAAACAATATTAAATATTTTTTATTAAAACTACCCGCTCCAACCATGGGAGACCTCATAGTTCCATACCGTTCTGTTCGACTCTTAAGTGTTACAATGGGTATGTAAGTCATCCATTCCTGCTTTTTGATGAGGAAGTTGCAGATGATATAAATGAAATCCTAAACACCAATGACAATTACTACACATAATGATAATTCTAATTAAAATAAAATTAGACGAATCTTTTTTTTATTTTTTTTGCTTGAGGGTTAATAACATTCTATATCAATTTATATGCTCAAAAAAATATATTGTTTTAATGAATTTACATTCACTGGAATATCCAGAAACTTCACATTTACATTTAACATCAAATTACTTACAAAATAAAAAAAATTCAAAATCATGGTGGTAACAATATGATAACATTAATTGGTAAAAACCTCGCTAACAGAGGTCTTAAATTCATGTTCTACGGGGCCGCATCAGAATGTGAGTCCTGCAGATTCAAAAACACATGTATTGACACACTAGAAAGTGGTAGGATGTACATAATTAAACAGGTTAAAAATGGGGAGCAACCCTGCAAAATACATGAAGGTGGAAAGGTTAGGGTTGTTGAAGTAGAAAAAGCATACATAAAATGCCTTGTTGATTCTAAAAAATCATTTGAAGGATCTAAATTAGTATTTGAAACACCTAATTGTGATGATCTGGACTGCAATATGCGGTCAAAATGTTTCCCAGAGGGACTGGTGAATCAGGACAAATGTAAAATCATAAAGAATCTTGGAAAACCCAAACATGAATGTCCACAGGGACGTGAACTTAACAATGTTTTACTCAAACCTTAAATTTTAGCTAAAGAGGATTTTAGGATGATTACAGAAATTAAACGAAAAGTAGGATACTTAGCAGCAGAACAAATTAAAGACGGGGATGTGGTGGGTCTTGGAACAGGATCAACAACCCATTTCTTCATTGAAAAACTTGGAAAAAGAATAGAGGATGAAGAACTGAAACTTTTAGGAATACCAACTTCTTACCAATCTTTTTTCCTGGCAAAGGATGCTAAAATTCAAATAACAACCCTTGAAGAACATGATGTTGATATAGCTGTTGATGGTGCTGATGAAGTTGACCCAAAATTTAATCTAATAAAGGGAGGGGGAGCAGCACACACCCTTGAAAAAATTGTAGACAGTTCAGCATCCAAATTTGTGGTGATAGTGGATGGATCTAAAATGGTTGATAAACTTGGTAATTTTCCAGTACCCGTGGAAGTGATTCCACAGGCATCGAGAACAGTAAGAGATCAACTGATTAAGATGGGAGGATCACCAATCATGAGAATGGCAGAGAGAAAGGATGGGCCTGTGGTTACGGACAATGGAAATTTCATATACGATGTTCAGTTCTCTGTGGATAACCCTAAATTACTCGAAGTAGAACTCAACGCACTGCCTGGTGTTGTTGAAAATGGTATATTCACTGATATTGTCGATGAGGTTCTAGTTGGGACCGAGAAAGGGGTTGAAACATTAAAAAAAATAGGGGTATAAAAACCCATTCCATTCAATTTTGAGTTTCATTCAACAATTTTAGCATTTCACTTTTTTTATTTGTAGGGAGTTTACAGCTTCCTGTGCTACAAACATGTGCAGTAGCCTTCCCATTTATCATACTTTTTTTCTCAATGCCTTCTGAAATCGAATTGGCTTTATCTGACCATTTAGAATCCTTTAATATAATTGTTATGTTTGGGATGTAGAGTTGTCTTAAACTAAGCATTTCAATGGTATCTTCTGAATCTGCATCACCCACGATCACCACACTGTAGGATGGTCCCAACGCAAAATCAACCCCTGAAATAAATTGTGTGTGCCCAGTAGGTGATCTTTTCACTGTCTCAGAGAATACAGTTTCCAGTTTTCTGGCAGTATCAATTTGATGGTGATCATCAGTAAAACTTCCAAGCCTCAAGAGGTTTAGGAATTGAACTGAGTTCCCTGATGGTATTGCGCTGTCAAAGGTTTTTTTCTCTCGGATCAAAACCTCTTCTTCATCGTCTGCAGTGAAGTAAAAACCTCCATTTTCTTCATCCCAGAAATGTTCAAAGACTGTTTGGTTTAAATCCCTGGCGTTTTGAAGGTAATCCGCATTGAAAGTTGCCATGTATAATTCCATCAAACCCCAAATCATGAAGGCGTAATCGTCGAGATTTCCATACACAGCAGATTCCCCCTCTCTAAACATATGCATCAAACGGCTTTGCTGGCAATTTTTGTTCATAATAAAATTTACACAATTTTCAGCGGCCTTAACATATTTTTCCTCTCCAAACACTTGAAATGCTCTGGAAAGGGAGGCTATCATTAATCCATTCCAATCTGTAAGAATTTTATCATCTTTGTGTGGATGAACTCTTTTTTCACGCACTTGGAAAAGTTCTGATAATATGTCATCCACCTGTTCTTCAAGATCTGAAATATTTAAACCTTTATTATCTGCTATTTTTTTATAATCCATTTTTTTGTGGAGGATATTATTGATGGATTCATTTGAGTATCCATCGTTGAAATTCCCATCCCTTTTAACGTTGAAAACTTCAGTTATCAGATCTGCAGAATTTTTATCTAGGATACTGTGTAGTTCCTCGTAGGTCCAATAATAAAATTTTCCCTCTACACCTTCGCTATCTGCATCTTCAGCCGAGTAAAATCCACCATCAACATCTGTCATGTCCCTCAAAACGTATTTATAGATTTGTTGTGCGATTTTTTTGTATTCAACCTTGCCTGTGGCAGAGTATACTTCGGTGTACAGCATTGCTGTCAGTGCCTGATCATATAGCATCTTCTCAAAGTGCGGTACTAGCCAATTTTTGTCAACTGAATATCTGTGGAAACCGAAACCTACATGGTCATAAATGCCGCCCATGGCCATTGCATCCAAGGTCTTTAAAACCATGTTCAAGGAATGTTTGTTTCCTGTTCGCTTCCAATACCTCAGTAGAAACATCAAACTGTGGGGTGTTGGAAATTTCTGAAAATCACCAAAACCACCATTTTCAACATCAAAAACCTTGGATAGTTGATCATAAGTTTTTTCTAGTATGGTGTTGTCCAATTGTTTACCCTTTGTATTGACTGACATTTCTTTGAGGGCCCTAAATATTTGATCCCCTGAATCAAGGGCATTTTTTCTTTCGTCCCTCCATATGTCCATCACATTCAAAAGAAGATCCTTGAGGCCAATAGTTCCAAAGCTGCTTTCCTTCGGGAAGTAGGTTCCAGCAAAGAATGGTTTTTTGTCATGGGTCATGATAATTGTCAATGGCCAACCACCTGTACCTGTCATAATCTGACATGCAGCCATGTAAACACTGTCAACATCTGGTCTCTCCTCACGATCTACCTTCACTGCCACGAAATTATTGTTTAAAAGTTCAGCAACTTCAAGGTCTTCAAAAGATTCATGTGCCATCACGTGGCACCAGTGGCAAGTGGAATATCCAATAGATAAAAAAATAGGTTTGTCCAGTTTTTTTGCCCTTTCAAATGCTTCATCACACCAAGGATACCAATCAACAGGATTTTTGGAGTGTTGAATTAAATATGGACTTTTTTCTCCTTTCAGATGGTTATAACTGTTTCTAGATGTGACTGTATTATGATCCTTCATAGGTTTCACCTCTTTTTATTTAGAAAGATTAAAGTTCCTAAAGCCAATTTATGAGAACAAATTCAAATTGTTCCATCAGCATGAGAGAGATCACTATAAAAATTTTATATGTTTAATTAATCACAAATGTGCAGCATTCATCACCCATTGCAAAACACGTGGTTTCAATGGTGGCAACATTTTTATCGAAATGTTTAGAAAAAATTGCATCTAACAGCCCGGAATCAAATGAACAAGCAGGTTCTCCTATTTCAGGCAAATCTTTACATTCAAAACAATCATATACACAAATTACAACAGGATCTAATGTTTTAACTTCTACCCTACCCAGATGTTTCTCTTCCCAAAACTTTTTAATGTTTCCTAGGAAGGATTCTAAATCCTCACATTCTAGTTCGTTGTAAAAAACATTTCCAACCCTTATGCCTGCTTTGTGAAGTATGGGGTCGATGTTGATTCCATCGTTCCAAAATTCTGTTCTAACTGCCCTGAGTATAAGCCTATAAAAATCAAATGGATCACTAAAATTAGAAATATTAGAGAAATATTCATCAATATCAAATTTAGCTTCATTATCACTCGATAATTCGCCTAAAAATTCGGCATTAATCGAAAAAATCTTCCTTCTTTTGTCGTTAGGATCTTTAATAGAAACTATCAGTCCATTGGTAACAAGTTCACTTAGATGTTGAGAAACTGTGGGTTTTGCTTTGCAAGTTAGCTCAACAATTTCATTAAAACTCATATTTTTTTTGCAAAGAGCATCTAATATTTTAACTTTAACCTGCCCTTTCACAACATCTACATGTTTTTTTGATGAGAATATTTTGTAAGATTGTGAATTTTTGTTATTTGAAGATTTTTTAGTGCCAGTCATGATATCATCGTTATATACATAATATCTAGTTTATACTATAAAATAAGTTCTATCTTTACCAAATGATCATGATTGGTAAAAAAGAATAATGGAACTATAATCTCATCTGTCACACAGAAGTTTGTTTCCTGTTCCAACATTCTCTCCTTCAACTTCCCGGATGATTATTACCATGGCTTCAACAGGAAGTTTCATGATTCTACTTGCTGTTTCGGAGTATTCCTTTACAAGTTCAGCTTTTTGTTCTTTACTCATTTTTGGTCCGTCAATAGTTATTACAGGCATAT
>JAEZAV010000096.1 GCA_023430285.1 Methanobacteriota archaeon
GCTAAAAAAACTATTAATATGGATACAATCAATTTAGGAAGTTCTCTCCAGCTGAAATTCATTCTGTATTGCCTCCATTCTCTTTAACCCCATTAATTATATGGTATGTACCTAATTAAATATAAATGTATGTTATTACCCAATTGCATCATGATAATCTCAACAAAAACAATTCAAATAATATAATTAACCACTAAAACACAATTTTAATGAAAAAGAAAATAATTGATAAAAAAAAAATATCTAAATTAAAGTTTGTTTTATGTATTGAAAAGAATTTTTTCGAGGGCTTCCAAATTTTTCTCGATAAAAGGTTCTGCATTTTCTTCTGAAAGTATTTTTAACTGTTTTTTTCCAGTTTTTTCATATGCTTTACGCAGTATTTTCCTGAGTTCAGAAGTTGGCATTTCCAGTACCAGCCTGATCTTTGCAAGTTCATCGTCTGCAAGCTGTTCCCTATATTCCAATATTTTACCTTCGAAGGACTTGACCACGTTAGATCTTCTTGCAACTACTCCCTTAAGAATTAGGGACGGAACTTTGGTAAAGAGATGCAGTAGCTCCAGGACATCTTCTTCTGTAATCTTTATATCTGTCTCTAAATTAGTTGAATCCATTTAAATAACACCTCAAATATTTGAGCCGAATACACTATGTTCAATTAAAAATGTGCTATGTGATTAGTTGGTTAAATTAAATCTGGACAAACATTGATCCTTTGAGAGTTTAATAGTTTTCATGAAAAAAACAATTCAGAATATTAATAATTTTATTCAGTGTTCATGGATACGTTGTTTTTGTTTAGGAGTTTGATAATATACTGTGACGAAAGAAAAACACTTGTAGATTGATCTGTGTTATTGGATGTTGTTAATCTGTATATCAATATTCCAAGAACATCGTTGTTAGAGTCTAGAACTGGTCCTCCACTGAATCCATAGGTTACTTGTGCAGTGGTTTCATAATAAAAGGTCCCGTTTGTTGGTAACTCTTTGGTTACAACACCCGAGCTTGAATTTGGTTTGAGTGAAGAACTGTTGAAATTTGAGGTCGTATCCTGCTTTGATGATGGATAACCATATATATGAATTCTCTGGTTTAAACTGGGAGTGTTAGAATTTAATATGAGAGGATTTAACCTCGTGAAAAATGTATTGATCTTAATCAAGGCCATATCTTCAGATTTTTCAGGATTTCCAACATCCACTAAATTAGCATTCACATATTCTCCAACACCACTCCCTGGAAGTCTGACCCTAATTTGTTGTTTAGCAGATTTAACATGGATCAGGTTCCTTTGATTCATTAGTTCAGTTGTTGTGTTCACATCGGGCTGTGCTTGAATTATTGATGCGCTAGTATTATTATTAAGGAGTTCTGAGCCCAATTGAGGATTGTACCTCGATGTATATCCTGATACTGCTGCTCTTTCAAGGTACTGTTGGATGTCTCCAGTTTCCATCAATCTTAAAACTCCAGTGTCCTGTATAGCTTGTGGATCACCCACAACATGGTAAGCTGTGACAATGTAACCATCATCGTTAATTATAAATCCTGATCCAGAATCAAGGGGATCGTAGGCAATGTTTACGTCAGATGTCTTATTCAAAAATGGATCAGTAATGGTTACAACTCCAGACACACCATTCTCCACGTAAACGACAGAATCTGCTGCTTTAGCGTTTAAAGCTGATGCTGATGTTGATGAACTGTTAAAAACTATTTTTGCAGTGAATCCCATTATAAGTAAGACAATTAGGATGATTAACACTGATCTTTGATTATGATTCATTTTTGTTCCTACGATTAAGGAATTGGATTCTCAGTGATTACATAAAAATTATACAGTATAGTATGATGCTGAAACATGAAATATATTTCTAAAAAATGCATATTAAACTAAGCCCGCTGACAGAAATCTTCTAACTAAACCTACTAAATTATCCTACTTTGAGTTGTCTCAAATATTTTTGTTATTCTTGTTGGATCTAGTTTATTTCATAATATTTGCTGAATTTGTTTTTGTTTCTGGTTCCATCATTTGCGAAATATTTCAATAATAATATTCGCCTTTATAGCGACTTTTTCAGTCATTTCAAATGATAAAACTCAAATTCTCCACAACTATATATCTTAGATTGTTTTGGAATATTCCATTTAAAATAGTAGTATACACTGTGATACCAAATATCTTCTTAGTTCGTATTTATTTTATTATTTACTAGTTTTATTGAATAATATGGACTAAAATAAGTAAAAATTGATGGATTGTTTGATATGTTCAAATGTTGATCATAATTGTTGATAGCAGTGGCAATCGAATATTAGAACTGAAAAAAAAAAGATTTTTTTTTATTTCTGGATTTAACCTTCGTTAATTGCTTACTTATTCAAATCAGCACGAACTTTATTTTAGTCTAATATTTATAAATTGGAGGTAAATAAATGGCAGCAGAAATGGTAATGAACCAAACAGTGCAAGCTGCAACTACGGTTGCTCAAACTATGCCTGGAATGGATATGACTCATTATATGGAGTTATTAACGACTAATCAACCGTGGAATCTGATATTTTTCATGGCAATTCCTGTTTTAATGGTGGAGGTCCTCGTTGCGAGTGAATTTTTTGTTACATTTAATCGTTTGTATGATGGAACTCTCAGGACATTTAACAAGTACCTCGGAACAATTCTCGGGTTTTATTTCCTTGGAATTTTCTTGTACTTGTCGATAAATGTTATTCCCACAATAGAATGGAGGGGTATAATAGATGTTCTCTCAGTTGGATTGTATATGAGTGGAGTAATATTCCTTTTTGGAATATCCCTATTGGAGTTAGGAGTTATTGGAAGAAAATTTACACGCGAAAATAAGATGCAAACACATTTCATTTTGTTAATAGGATTTTTGATAGTGGCACATCTGGCCATGATATTCGGAATGGCAAGCCCATAAAAATCCTTCTTTTTTTTAGAGGTTGAGTCATAATTATTATTAATTTTTCTCTGTATTTTTATTACTTATTTTAGATTATGTCCACAACATAAGAAGACTACAACGAACTAAGCCAAAAAAAATCCAACCTAAAACAAACACCACAATCTAAAACAACAAAAACCAAAAAATTACGAGTCAAGCTCTTTATTAAAAAAAAATAAGAACCATTAAAAACTTAAATTTATTGGGTGAAACAATCATGCAGATCGATAATGTAAAGATAAATCGGGAAAAAAATGCATTTCATGGGGAGTTAAATTTCTTTGATGATGAACTGTCAAAAGATGATTCCAAGGAAATGCTTTATAGGTTGTTAAGCTGGAAATTAGGCCCTGTTGAACCAACAAGGCACTTTGAATTGTCTTACAATTCTGATAAAAACAGGGTTGAAGTTGATGTTTTTGTATCTGTAACCAAAACCGAAGCTGAAAATGTTGATACAGTCAAATACATATTCAGCAAATTGGTGGAATTTACTGCCATTTACAACAGGGAATTTGAAGACCTTTCAAAGGACATGTAAATTCATTAACCCAAAATCAAATAATTTTTTTTTAAACATCGATGTTAACAAAAAAAAGGAAGTTAAGGATTTATTATACAGTTACTTGTGTTAAATACCTCTTTTAGTTGAAAGTCTTGGACGATCAGATGAACCTTTACCTGAATTTTTTCCTTCATCATGCTCCTTCATCTGCACCTTAATTTCATTTTCTGTTAAAGGCCTTATCAATCCTCTTTCAATGGAATATCCAGTCTCTAAAAGATTATCTATAACTTTTCTAAAATCTTTCCTTGACAAGTCAGGAAAATCCTTTCTTAAAGCAGAATATAATCGGTTATCCAAATAAACTCCATTGTGACCCTTTAAAATTTCATCTGCCTTCTTTTCAATCGCTGATAAATCTTTGTCTTCACTCAAAAAAATCATTCCTCCTCAAAAAAAAATGATGCCTTCAATAAACATTTTCATTACTAGTTTTTTCTTCCTATGAATTTGTATGTTAATTTTAAGATTAAATATTTACTATTAAAACAACCTTGGCCCATGAAAAAAACTGGTACAAAACAAATATTTTTTTGAATCCACACCTAGGGATAATTACATGAGGTTTCATTGATATAATAAATTGTAAAGGAGGTCGCTTATGGAAGATCATGACGGTGAAAACCATCAAAAATTCAGTGATATTATTGAAGCTTGTGATGAGCTCCTGAAGACTAATTCAGAGGATTATGAAACGTGGACACGTAAGGGTATGGCTCTCATGGGTCTTGGAAAAATAAATGAAGCAATAGAATGTTTTGATAAAGCCCTTGCTTTCATGCCAAACTATCCGTGGGCATTGGACAACATGTGCATGGCACTTTTACTGGTTGAAAGATATGATGAATCACTGGAATGTTTTGACAAGGCACTGGAACTCCATCCAGATGACGAAGTTCTCATAAATAACAAGGCTTTTCTACTTTCGTCAATGGGAAACTTTGAAGGGGCTTTAATTCTCTTCGATGAAATCCTAGAAACCACCGATAACAAAAATTCTGTTCTCAAAGAAAAGGCCAACTGCCTGCTCAATCTTGAAAGGTACGATGACGCTTTAAACTCAATTAACGAAGTTCTTGAAGAGATTTCAGACGATCCTGACCTGTATTTCAAGAAGGGAAATGCTCTGGGCGGGCTTGGAAGAACTGATGAAGCAATTGCAGCCTTCGAAACCAGTTTAAACCTTGATCCATTATTTATTGAATCATGGAATGCTAAGGGTGTTGCATACAGCATGCTTGAATGCTACAGTGACGCACTCATATGCTTTGATCATGCCATAGACCTTGATGTGGATGATGATAGAGGATGGTTCTTGAAGGCAGAAACCCTCACCAAAATGAATGAACTGAAGGAAGCATTGGACTGTTACAAAAAAGCAGTTGATTTAAACCCAATTAATACCGAAGGATGGTACAAGTTAGGTCTTGTACTGTACAACCTCAAACAGTTCCCACAATCCATTGAATCCTATGACAGGGCTCTGGATTTAGAACCTAAAAATGCTGCTATTTGGAATTCCAAGGCACTCTCACTCTACGAAATTCATGAACACGAAGAGGAAATTGGATGTTACAACCATGCACTGGAAATAGATCCAGAGTTTTCAGAGGCATGGACCAACAAGGGAGCCACCTACCTAACCCTCGGCAGAAATGAAGAAGCATTAGAATGTCTTGAAAAGGCACTGGAATTGAATCCAAACGATCAAACAGCACTGATGAATAAGGCAAGTGTGCTCATAAGTGTTGAAGACTACGATGATGCAATAGCATGCTGTGACCGGGTGCTTGAAATTGATCCAAAGCAAGTTGCTGCACTGTTTTTGAAGGCCAGAACCCAACAAAACATTGCTAAATTTGATGAATCCATAGGAACTCTCGAAAGAATAACTTCCATAGACCCTGAAAATGATGAAGCATGGTTTTTGATGGGAGTTTCCCATGAATATCTTGACAAACCTGAAGATGCATTAGTATCCTTCAACAAGGCCATAGAAATTGAACCCAAAAATATTGGTGCTTGGTACTTCAAGGGAAGGTCTCTCATGATGCTTGGAAGGGCTGATGAAGC
>JAEZAV010000108.1 GCA_023430285.1 Methanobacteriota archaeon
TCTACTGGAGGGTAGATACCTTTCCTGAAAAGATCTCTGCTTAACACGATCTGTCCCTCTGTGATGTATCCAGTAAGATCAGGAATTGGGTGTGTAATATCGTCCTGCGGCATAACAAGTATAGGCATCTGGGTAATTGAACCTTCTTTACCTACTATCCTACCTGCACGTTCGTACATTGTAGCTAAATCAGTGTACATGTAACCAGGATATCCTCTTCTTCCAGGAACCTCATCCCTAGCTGCAGATATCTCACGAAGTGCTTCACAGTAGTTTGTAAGGTCAGTGAGTATAACAAGCACGTGCATGTTAAGTTCAAATGCAAAGTACTCTGCTGTTGTCAGTGCCATTTTAGGAGTGATGATCCTTTCAATTGCAGGGTCGTCTGCCAGGTTCATGAAAACTGTAACTCTTTCTAGAGCTCCTGTTCTTTCGAAATCTCTCATGAAGTAGTTTGCTTCTTCGTGGGTAATACCCATAGCTGCAAATATAACTGCAAACTCTGTTTCTTCTCCAACAACCTTTGCCTGTCTTGCGATCTGGGCTGCTAATTCGTTGTGAGGAAGACCAGAACCTGAAAATATAGGTAGTTTCTGTCCACGTACCAGGGTGTTCATTCCATCTATGGTTGAGATACCAGTTTCAATGAACTCTGCAGGAAATTCTCTTGCAGATGGGTTCATTGGGTTTCCGTTGATATCGAGTTCCTGGTCAGGTATGATCTCTGGACCACCGTCAATTGGTACACCAGTACCATTGAATATTCTTCCTAACATGTCTGGTGAAACACCTAACTTTGCTGTTTCTCCTGTGAACCTCACCTTGGTTGTTAAAGTGTTGAGGTCACTGGTTCCTTCGAAAACCTGCACTACAGCAAGGTCATCTTTAACTTCAAGAACCTGTCCCCTACGTTTTTCCCCTGCAGGTGTTTCGATGTCTACTATTTCGCTGTAAGCTACTCCTTCAACACCTTCAACAATCATCAGAGGGCCTGAAACTTCAGAGACTGTAGTATATTCCCTTGTTTTGATATTTGAGTTCATTTTCATACCTCACTGCACTGTTTTACTATGTCTTCCTGAATTTGTTTGACTTTAACCTCAAATTCAGCTTCAGGCAGGTACTTCATTCTTCCTATATCATCTTTAGCTGATATGGTGATGATGTCTGCAGATGCTGCTCCGCGGTCAAGTGCTGCTTCGGCATTGACATGGTAAGTTATAATGGTTTTAAGCATTTCGTACTGTTTCTTTGGAGCACAGTATGTGTCTACTTCGTGATATGCGTTTTGTTGTAGGAAATCTTCCCTGATCATCCTTGTGGTTTCGAGGGTGATTCTTTCACGGTCTGGTAAAGCATCTGGACCTACGAGCTGTACAATTTCCTGCAGTTCAGATTCTTTCTGAAGCAGTGCCATTGCTGTGTCCCTTGTTTCTCTCCAATCTGCACCAGTATTGGTGTTCCACCAATTCTGTACGCTGTCAACATAGAGTGAGTAACTTTGTAGCCAGTCTATTGAAGGGAAGTGACGTTTGTCTGCAAGTGATGCATCCAGTGCCCAGAACACTTTTGATATACGGAGTGTGTTCTGTGTAACAGGTTCTGATAAATCTCCACCAGGTGGTGATACAGCACCTACAACAGTTACTGATGATGTTTTATCTTCTGTACCTATGGTGGTTATTCTTCCTGCTCTTTCGTAGAATTGAGCAAGCCTTGATGCGAGGTATGCGGGGTATCCTTCTTCACCAGGCATTTCTTCTAGCCTACCGGATATTTCCCTCATTGCTTCTGCCCATCTTGAGGTTGAATCTGCCATTAGAGCTACATCGTAACCCATATCACGGAAGTATTCAGCAATGGTTATACCTGTGTACACACAAGCTTCCCTAGCTGCCACAGGCATGTTTGATGTGTTTGCTATGAGAACTGTTCTGTCCATCAATGGTTTACCAGTTTTTGGATCTTCCAATTCAGGGAATTCCTTTAGAACTTCTGTCATTTCGTTTCCACGTTCACCGCATCCTACATACACAATTATGTCTGCATCTGCCCATTTAGCGAGCTGCTGCTGTGTAACTGTTTTTCCTGAACCAAATGGTCCTGGCATTGCAGAGGTACCTCCCTTTGCAACTGGGAAAAATGTATCCTGAGCCCTCTGACCTGTTACTAAAGGTACATCTGGATCTAATTTGGCTTTGTATGGTCTTCCAACCCTTACAGGCCATTTTTGCATCATTGTAACTTCAACAGTGCCTGTTGATGTTTCCACTTCTGCAATTACTTCTTCCACAGTGTACTGGCCTTCGGAAACTATGCTTAATAGTTTACCTTCTACCTTCGGAGGTATCATAATTTTTTGGAGAATTGCAGAGGTTTCCTGTACTTCTCCCAACACATCTCCACCCTTTACATCTGATCCTGCAGCTAAGGTTGGTTTAAATGTCCATTTGGTTTCTTTATTTAATGATGGAACACTTATTCCCCTCTGGAGGTAATCACCGGTCATTACTTTGATCTTTTCCAGTGGTCTCTGAATTCCGTCAAAAATGGAACCTAATATACCTGGACCTAGTTCAACTGATAATGGTCCTCCAGTACTTTCGATTGGTTCACCAGGTTTCATACCTGCGGTTTCTTCGTAAACTTGTATGGTTGCTTTGTCTCCTTCGAGTTCAATGATCTCACCGATCAACTTATCGTTCCCGACCTTAACCATTTCGTGCATCTGGGTTCCCTTCATGCCGTCTCCGACAATAACAGGACCAGCTATTTTAATTATATTTCCTGTAATCATTTTACCATCTCAACCCCAATTACTCTTTTAATAAGCTCACTCATAGGGTCAGATTCCCTTCTAATTGAGCCTGTTTTGTCTGGTATTTCAATTATCATAGGTAATGCGCTTTCGTTTGTTACCTTGTTGATTGTTTTCCTGAGTGCGTCCCCTATTTTTTCGGTGGTGATAATGACAGAAACCCCCTTACTTACCAATTCTTTAAGAGTTTTTTCTGCTTCATCCATATCTTTAACAGGGTGCCCTTCTTTGATACCTCCAAGCATGAAGCCTGTGACAATATCCTCGTCTGCCATCACAGCGATATTTGAATTCATACTAACATCTCCTTGATCATTGACGATGAGAATCCAGCTTCCCGTTTTCCCCTAGCAATAATTTTTAGGTTTTTAACTTCAGTTTCCTTCCTACTTAAAAATCCTATCATAGGGCCGATTCCAAACTGATTCTTCAAAGAAATGCCTTTAGCTGTTTTAACAACGTAGTTATCGAGTAATTTCTCGAAACTTGCCATTGAACCTGTTTCATTAAATTCTGTCATGGCATCAGAAAGCATTGGAGCGTAATCAGTTCCTTCTAAACCACTGATAACTGCAGATACATTTTCTGCTTCCATTAACTCTTTGAGTTTCCATTCCCGAATTTCGTATCCATCTGAAACCATGTATGGTTCTATGTCCTCGTACTTCAAGTTGTCAGACTTTGCCCTTAGAATGATCTTTATGTTGGCAACATCAACCATTGTACCTATGTAATTGTGAAGTAGAGCAGTGTTGTCATCTTCAGGTGTTGCAGATGTTTTCAAAAGATTTTCTAGCAAATATTTGTCCATTGAAGCTTCTATAGGTAACAATAAACCTGTTTCTTTGTATATTGGTATTGCATCTTCCAAAATCTTCGGATATTCAGTTCCTTCCAGTGCATTTAATACTTCTGCGACTGAATCTGTTTCTATTAAAGAATCCAGTTTGTTACTCAACTCTCCGAATGGTACAATCAGATCAACTGTTTGTTCATGGTTTAAACCTGCTTCCTTGGCGATTATTATGCTCTTAATATTTTTGATGTCCCATTTTTTCAGTAAAAACTTGAAACTGTCTTTACTGTTGTCAGGGGTTATTCTAGCAATCAAATCGTAGGTTTCAGCTAACTGGGAATCCAATGCCTTTTCAAGAGGGTAGGTATCTATGTACTTAGCGTAGTCTGGAACTCCCCTCAAATAGTTCTTAACCTCTTCTATATTTTGGGATTCAACTATTTCCGAAAACTCCTTATCGGTAAACAATCTTCCAGTTCTTGCCCTGACCCTTGCATTAGGGTAAGTGTAGGGAAAGAACTCCAAAACAGGCCTAATTGTAGTTATAACAACAATTGCACCTATGACTATGATGGCTAAGATCATGACTGCTAAAAAAATTTCATATGAGGGAAATCCGAGTGCAGTAACTAGTGTAGTTATATCTTCTACCATGGTGAATCTCCCCTATTTGAATAATATTCTTGCAACTTCTGATCTTAGAGATTTTTTGAATCTAAGCAATCTAGCCTCGATAGTATTGTTAACTTCTATTTCACCATTTTTAGTTTTGAGAACTGCTCCTCCAATGGTGTTTATGTTATCTCCAATTTCTAACTTAGTCTCGTTACCAGTTTTTTCCTTAACTTCATTTTCTATGGATGATATTGAAACTTTTATTTTGGCCACATCTTCAGCTTTGACAGAAACGATCAGGTCTCCGCCACCAATTTCAATTGCAGCTTCAATAATAATTTCGTTTAAAGATTCCTTGTATTCTGTTGAATCTGAAGAAGCAATTTCCTTCAGGTTTTCCACAGCCTTATTAAAGGACTCCTCAATTATTTCTTCTCTAGCATCAAGTTCCATTCTTCTGGAATTCATCTTAGCCTCTGAGATTATCTGCTGATATCTCATGGTGGACTGTTTTTTACCGTCTTCTAAGATCTTTTCCTTTTCAATGAGGGCGAGTTTCTCACCCTCTTCAATAATGGATTTACTCTCTACTTCAGCTTCTTCTTCAATTGCGCTAGCCTTAGTTTGAGCTTCAGATATTATACTTGAGACTATTTTTTCTGTCCCGGCACTCATGTTTATCCTCCAAGAATTTTAGCGAATACCATAAGCAATATAGCTATAAGGAAACCGTAGATAGCCTGTGTTTCAGATAGTGCTGTGAATATAATACCCCTTGCAAACATGTCTGGTTCTTCAACAACTGCACCAACTGCGGATGATGCTGTGATACCTTGACCCATACCAGAACCTAAACCTGCAAATCCAATTGCTGCACCTGCACCAACTGCTATTATACCCTGTGACACGTTCAATGTTAGTGAAGGGTTCATAATTCCTGAGAAAACCAGGAGCAAGATAGCTATAAGAAAACCGTATATAGCCTGTGTTTCTGGAAGTGCTGTGAATATGATACCTCTTGCAAACATATCAGGGTCTTCTGCTACTGCACCTACACTCCCTGCTGCTGCGATACCCTGTCCTATACCTGATCCTAATCCTGCTAAACCGACTGCAAGACCTGCGCCGATTGCTGCTAATGCTGTTCCTAAAACTATTTCTACCATATTATTTACCTCCTACATCAGTATGTATTCTTTTTGTACGGAATGCCCTGAACTTCTGACTTCCACCTATGTAAAATTGAGCAAAGTACTCAACATAATGCAAACGTAATGCGTTTATAAATGCTCCCAGACTCTGGAATGCACAGTTGGCTATGTGACCTCCAATAAAGACTATTGGTGCCAATATTATTCCAACAACAGGTATCATACTATCACATAATCCTGTTAAAATGTTAACAGTCATAGCGATTCCGCCTGTTGAAAGACAAAGTGCTAAAAGCCTTGCGTATGAAAGCAGATTTCCCAAGAACCCTGTGAGATCCATGAGACCAAATGCTCCATTGAAATATATGAGCATTATAAGGCTTAACGCAAGTATTGGGGCTGCAATATATATTGAACTTGTTAATACGTATGCAACAATTCCTGCTTCTAAAACAAACCAGATTATTTGTGCTCCTAAAGCATCACTGACATTTCCTCGGGTGATGTTGTTGTATGCACCTATTAAAAGACCCATGTTAATATGGATAACACCAATTATTAGGGCAATGTACAGAATATTTTCTGGATGTACGAATGCGTCTATGGAATGTATTGTTGTTGGTAATGCTGCTCCTCCAAGAATCCATCTTGGGAACATGTCTCCAATGAAACCATTGGTAATCATACCTAGTATAAACGCCCAGACACCACATGCAACTAATATAAGTCCCATGTTTTTCATCATCTTGCTGTTTTTACCAAGTCCATAAACTAAAACTAAACCAATTAATGCATCAACCACACCGTAACCAGCATCTGTTAAACAGAACCCAAAGAAGAATGGGAATATAATTGCCATGAGTATAGTTGGATCAAACTCCCTGTAATCAGGTGGGGAGTACATATTAACAAAAAGCTCGTAGGGTTTTGCAAACCTAGGATTGTCCAAATGAATTGGAATTTCATCCTTCTCAACATCTGGATCTGAAACTTCTACTATTGAATATCCTTCAGTAGTGGTTTCAATGAGTGCCAGAGTTTTTTCAAGATTTTTTTCTGTTACCCATCCCTCTAACATTACAGTGTTGTTTGTTTCACCAAATGATGAGAAAATTTCACTTCTTTGTTTTTCAATTTCAAGAAGTTCTTTTAAAACAATGAGATCAGATAATGATTCCTCAGATATTGCTCCAAGTTCGTTTAAAATAGCTTCTTTTTGTTTTAATATTGCTTGTTTTTCAGATTCAAAGTTTCTTAAAATTTCTTCTGGTTTTCCAGAAATTCCTGATAGATCGAATCTTTCGAATTCGAGTTTTCTAAGTAGAGTTGAAATCTCATCACCATACTTGCTCAGACTAATAACAACCAAAATTTTGTATAATTTATCTTCGGTGTCATTATCCTCAACAAGGATCTCTTCAGGCAGGTCCTTCATACTTGCCTTGAACTCTTCATAGGAAGTTAAAGAAATTTTTCCAGCAATAACAGAAACAAATTCAGTATCAGTTAATTCTGCAAGGTCAACATCGAAATTTTTCAAATTCTCTGCTGCCTTCCTAGCAGTTTCCAAGTTGGAAAGCTTAGATTCTAATTCATTTAAATTTTCTTCCAATGGTTTGGTTTTTGATTCTACTTCATCAAGGAAAGTTTCTGCATATTTCAGAAGTTCTTCAACCTCGATCTCTTCAACTTCCTTTTTCTCAATTTTGGGAGGATTAATAAATCCTTTGGCCATGGCTAAAATGCCCTCATCCTTCCTGCTAACAGAACTTAAAAAATCAGATGTAGCAGTTGTTTTCATTAAAAGAGAGGAAATTCTGCCGAGAAAAGGAGTTGCATGGGCGGGTTTAAGAATTTGCTTCCACTCTGCATCTTGTTGTATTCTCTCGGATATATCTTGGATCTGTACCAGTCCTGCATCGTGAAGAGTATTCACGGCAGTATCTGCATACTTATCCAAGGTTATAACCTTGAGTTTTTTCATTCTCGCCGGCTTGAACATTGTACTCACACTATAAAATACTTTTTACTATTAAATCCGCTGCCTCGTCAACCTTATTCATTGCTGTGCTTTTAGTCACTCGAACTTCGTCACTGGTTTTGTTGGAAATATGTAAGGCCTCTTTCTTGGCCTTGGTTTCAGCTTCAATAGCCATATTTTCGGCTTCAGCAGAAGCTTCTTCTTTTGATTTTGCTATGATTTCTTTGGACTTTAAGTTGGCTTCTTCGATTCTTTCGGATTTTAATTCATTAGTATCTTCTATTAACTTGTCAGCATCATTTTCAGCCTTTTTTATCGTTGTAATAGCTTCCGATATTGTTGTCATTTAAATCACCATGATTTATAAGCAAAGTTTCTATTGTGTTATATTTATCTTTTACTATTTGAATTTCCAATAAAAAGACTCAAATAATAATACATATTGCAAATAATTGAATAATTTCAGTTAATACTGCCGTAATCACCCCTTTTCACTATAGTGAATTTCTTCAGTGTCAATTAACTTTCTAAATGGTGTTTCGACGGTCTGTTCTTCGAAAACATGTGAAATAATTCCGGGAAGTCTTCCCATCATGAAAATTCCAGTTCCAACCTTCCAATCAAAACCAAGATCTGACAAGATACCTGCATTTGCACCATCTATGTTCATCTTTATTCCCTTGGTTTCATATAAAATTTCTTCAATGGATAAAGCCAGTTGAGTGTGAACACGTACACATTCCAATTTTTTGGCTACTTGAATCAATTTAGCAGCTCTAGGATCTTCAGAATGATATCTATGCCCATATCCGGGTATTTTTTCATTTTTAGATAAATATTCATCCACCACTTTTTCTGCAACGGCCTTTATGTCCTGATCAGATTTCAGTGGACCTCGGAATCCCGGAACTCCGTTCAATGCCAAATATTGTAGCATCTGCATGGATCTTTCCATTGCTCCGGCATGAAACTTGCCAAATGAAAGCAGACCTCCAGACACACACTCCTTCATTGATGAACCTGTTGAGGCCATCAACCTTGCAACCTGTGTACTTGGTGGTGTTACACCATGATCACAAAAGGAAACTAGAACAGCTTCTAACATTTTAGAATCAATTTCTGAGGGTAATTCTCCGTTAACAAGTAGATAAACCATTTCAGGAAATGATATTTTTCCAATGAGATCTTCCTGTGAATATCCTCGAGTAACCAATTTATTAGGTTCAACACGAGTTATGGAAGTTTTCCATTTGGGATTAGTTAATTTAAGTAAATTTTCGACGGTTTTTCTACCAATGGCCATAATTTAATCACTCCAAAAATTTGGATAGCTGCACAGTGGATCGTCTTGGCTCCACACAGCAACATGGACGCATAGACACTACTCTAACGCCACTCGCCCGTTGGGGCCCAACTTCGATAAAAGATCCCAGTGCAGTTACAGAACCGCCAATTCCAAGCGACCCTATATTTGTATTGTTCAATTTTCCAGTCAAACAATTTTCCAATTCAGACTGGATATTAAGGTTGCCGTAAGCCATGGCTTTCAGCATAAGCGATGAAGCTTCAAAATGAGTTCTTCCAATGCCAATTGCAGGAATACACGGTGTGCATCCTAACATTGCAATCTCTGATCTCAACCATGTTAATACTTCTAAAAATACTTTTCTATGATCCCTCTTGTGGAAAACCTTATATGTATGGGCACGAATTTCTGGTCCTCCACCAAGCATCAGCACATGAATTTTAACAACATCACCATTAATTCCTGTTACTGAGAAAGGTGTTGGTGGAAGCATTTCTGGCTGTTTATAAAGTCCTTGGGATTGTTCAATTCTCTCTATTGAGTTTCCCTTGACTGCCATGGGTCTTGCTGGAAGTTCCTTCAATCCTGCTTCAATTCCCTTGTTAATATCTTCAAAAAATCCTGGAGCCAAATTAGCTTCCCTACCAACTTCAATTAGAACATGGGGAACACCTGTATCATCACAGAGAGGGACTTTATTTGAACTTGCGATTTCTGCATTTTTTAAGAGTAATTCCAATACCCATCGAGCATTGGGATTCGTTTCAGTTTCAACAGCATTTTTATAGGCTGTTAACTGATCTTCACGGAAATTGGTGCTTGCATCGATTACTGCATCTTTAACTAAATTTATGAGGTCCATTGAAAATCTCCAAGTTAATTCTATTTTTCTGGGATGGACATAACCTCTGTCCCAGTTTTAGAAAGTTTTGCTTCAGGGTAGTATCTATCGATCATGCTTTGAACTAGATACACCTGTTT
>JAEZAV010000114.1 GCA_023430285.1 Methanobacteriota archaeon
CAAATGGAGGAAATATTCTGGTGTACAAGAATACAGGTTCAGAGGGTATTAAAGAATCAAATCTAATTTTTAAGACACAAAAATCCAGTAGGACTACAAAGGGAATAATTGTAGGTTACGACCCTGGTTTAACAGTGGGAATTGCAATATTAAACCTTAACGGTGAACTAATTTCCCTGGACAGCTTCAAAGAAATAAGGCGTTCAGAAATAATAAGCCATATCATTGGTTATGGAAACACAGTTTTAGTTGCCACAGATGTTTATCCAGCTCCAAAAACAGTTAGAAAAATTGCAACCACATTAAATTCTAAAATATGGTCTCCCTACAAGAACATGTCTGTAGAATCCAAGATAGAAATTGTTGACAGCTTCACAGCCATGGGAAACAGTTTGAATGTACCACAAAACGCACATGAAAGGGACTCACTGGCAGCTGCATTGAAAACCTATAAAGACCATCTAAACAAATTTAGACAAATAGAAAAACGTGCAGAACAACTATCAATGACCCCTGCCATGATTGATGAGGTAAAAATACTTGTTATTAACGGTAAATCCATAAGCAACTCTTTAAGGGAAGTTTCACAACAAAATATAGATACGGGTTACATTGGAAATTTAAATCATAAACCTAGGGGATCATCCAAATCTTGTAATGATGGAAATGCTTTGAAACTCAAAAGCAGTACCGAGGATCCTGAAACCCATACAGCTAAACTGAGTCCTGAAGAATTGACAATTAGTAGGTTGAAGAATAAGTTAAACTCACAAAAACGTTACATAAATGAACTAAGGGAAAAAAATCAGGAGTTAGAGGCCGAAGTTAAATTCCAAAAAACTGAGGTATCTAAACTTCAATCCAAGATGGATAAGCTTCGAAACGAATACTCCAGGAAGATACTGGAAAAACGGGAATTTGCATCCAAAATATCCATGATAAAGAGGCTTCAAGATAAGTACTCTCAAGAAAGGTCAATGAGGTTGGAACTTGAAAAACAGTTAGATCCAAATTTTGGATTGGAAACCATCGATGAAGATGCAGTTGAACTCAAGACCATAACTACCTTCACTAGGGAAGGAATTCGTGAATCCACCCTACTAATGAAAATAACCAAGGGAGACGTAGTACTTCTTGAGAACTCCGAGGGCGGAGGTTCAAACACCGCAGCAATACTGTGTGAAATGGGAGTCAAGGCAGTTATAACCCGAGATAAAATATCAGATCCTGCAGAAAATGTTTTTAAAAAATGTATGATTCCGGTCATACCCGAAGATTCCATTGGAATCGAAAGGGTGGCCCAGGGAAACTATGTTGAATCCGATGATCTTGAGGCACTAATAAAAAAGTGGATGGAAAAAACCAGGAAACAACAAACAACTGAAGATAAAAATAAATTAATCAGCCTAGTGGATGAATACAGGGCCCGAAGAAGAAGAGAGCTTGACAGCTAATCTGAATAGGTAAAAGTTCTTTAATGGGTTTCAATATATTCTTTTTTTGATGAGTATGTTTAACGATTAACATTGATCACCACTATAAAAATTGAGGGGGCGAATTTAAGATGAAAATAGCATTTATAATAGGTACCCGGCCAGAAATTATTAAAATGGCACCTATAATTGATTTAACACAAAAAAGGGGAATTGAATATGTTCTAATACACACTGGACAGCATTACGATCATGAAATGTCACAAAAATTCTTTTTGGATTTAGAAATTGAAAAACCACACTACAACATAGGTGTTGGATCAAATTCCCACGGAAAACAAACAGCACAAATGATGGAAGAGATAGAGAAGGTCTTAACTCAGGAAAAACCCGATGTTGTCATGGTACAAGGTGACACAAACGCAGTTTTAGCAGGTGCTGTTGCAGCATCCAAACTAAATCTTGCTGTGGGACATGTGGAGGCAGGACTTAGATCCTTCGACAGGACCATGCCAGAAGAGATAAACAGGAAGATTGCAGACAGCTGCTCCACCATGTACTTCGTACCAACGGAGGAATCTGCCTTAAACTTGGCAATGGAATCTATTGATCCCCATGAAATCTTCATAACAGGAAACACAGTGGTGGATGCATGCATAAGACATCTTAAAATTGCAGAAGAAAATTCCAACCTACTAAACGAACTCGATGTGGATGGAGACATACTAACCCTGACCATGCACAGGGCAGAAAATGTAGATGACCCAGAAAGACTGAAAAATATCTTGGATGCCATCCTGGAACTTGAAGATATAACAGTTGTGTTCCCAGTACATCCAAGAACACTGAAAACTTTGGAAAACTTCGGATACTTAGAGCTACTCGAAAATTCAGATCACATAAAACTAACCAAACCAATAGGCTACCTGGACTTCTTACTACTACTTTCAAAGTCTAAATTTGTCATGACAGACTCTGGTGGTCTTCAAGAAGAGGCAATAACACTCAACGTCCCATGTATCACATTAAGATATAATACAGAAAGGCCAGAGACAGTTATTGCAGGTGGAAACATACTTGTTGGTTCAGATAAAACCAAAATAATTGAAACCATCAAAAAAATTTCCAACGACAACGTACTCTACAAGAAAATGCAAGACGCTAAAAATCCATACGGAGAAGGTAATTCTTCAGAAAAGATTTTAGAAGCACTTTTAAAGTTTGAAAAGGAAGGAAAATTAGACATAAACTCCCCTGATAACATAATGAATGGTTTAAGTCGAAGTGTGCTTATAATTGAGGACGACGTAACTGTCAAGGAATATGAAACCATCAATCCATCTACACGGGTTCAATTAGTATTTCAAGATGAAAAAATTCTATTCCCCTCTCCTGAATTAAATTTGAAGCACAAACAGATTTTGTTGAACACCCATTAAAAGGGCAGGCTTTACAAACAAAACTTTTTTAATGAGTTTCAATAGAACATATAAAAATTTCTTTTTGGAGGAAACCAATGAAGCTGCTTGTTTTTGAATATGCAACCGCATCCGGGGTGGACGATCCATTCATAACTGTAGAAGGTCTTGCAATGTTAGAGGGTGTGTTGGATGATCTCAAGGAATTCAAACCACACTACCTTGTACCCTCACAATCAAGTGAACCCATTCCGGGTACTGTTCCAGTTGTGGTAAATGGAGATGTTGGCCAATGGCTCACCACGCACATTAAGGAGTACGATGCCTGTTTACCAATAGCTCCTGAAGAAGATGGACTTCTACACGATCTGACCCAGATTATAGAGCGAAACGGTGTTAAAGTATTTGGTTCAAATTCAAAGGCAATACAACTTACAACAGATAAATTTGAAATGTACAAGGTTCTAGCAGGCAAGGTACCAGCCATAAAAACAGAAAAAATTTACTTCAACCACGATCTTGAAGAGGTTGGAAGGGCAGCATTTCAGGGATCTAAATTGAAGGTTATTAAACCTGCAGATGGAGTTTCATCTTCAGGGGTGATGGTTGTGGCCTCGCTGGAAGAATTTTTAGACGGTGTCGACAGCATCCATGAGTTCACTAAACTTCCCTACTTTGTAATGCAGGATTATAAGCCAGGGGCCAGTGTCAGTGTGAGCTTGTTGAGTAATGGGAAAACAGCAGTTCCAATCAGTTTAAATCTTCAGGATGTGGAAATTAAATCATGTAAAATCAGTTATAATGGTGGAACTGTCCCCTACCATCATGATCTTTCAGCGCTGGCAAAAGAAATTGCCAAACAGGCTGTAGAACTTTTTGAAGGTTGTGTGGGATTTGTTGGGGTTGATCTTATCTTGGGCGAGGGTGAAGTGCATTTGGTGGAGATCAATTCAAGATTGACCACTCCCTACGTTGCACTTCGAAGGATCACCAACTTAAACCTTGCAAGGGCTTTAATGAACTCTGTTGATGGGGAGTTACCAACAGACATGGAATTGGATGGACAAGTTAAATTTTATAAAGAGGGTAAATCCCTCAGGGTTAGTGTTTTAAAATGAGAATAGCAGGTTTTGATATAGGTGGAGCAAACACAGATTTGGCAGTTGTTGAACTGGATGAATCAGGTGATATAACAGACATAAAAACAGATTTCATTTACCTTCCAATGTGGGAACGTAAGGATGATCTTGCAGATGTTTTAAAGGAATTATTAGAACCATTCGGCGAAGTTGATGCAGTTGGAATTTCAATGACTGCAGAACTGGTGGATGCATACAAAACAAAAAAGGAAGGGGTTGTAGACATTGCTTCCAAATCCAATGATGCATTCGATGTTCCAGTGGGTTTTGTAGGTTTAGATGGAATGATGAGCCTCAAAGAAGTATTGGATGATCCATTGAAGGCTGCAGCTGCTAATTGGATCGCAACGGCACCTCTTGCAGCTAAAATTAAGTCCGATACGATCCTTCTTGACACTGGAAGCACAACCACAGATATAATTCCCATAAAGGACGGTGTTGAATGTGCCCTGGGAAGATCAGATCTTGAAAGGCTGCAAACTGGTGAACTAGTTTACTCGGGTACTTTAAGAACAAATGTAGCTGCTCTGGTTGAGAAGGTTCCATTAAACGATACCATGGCAAGAGTTGCATCAGAACTTTTTGCAGTCACAGCAGATGTTCACAGGGTTTTAGGTAACATAACCAAGGAAAACTACAGTGGAGTCACCATGGACGGTGCTGGAAAATCCATTGTTGACTGCAGGAGAAGAATTTCCAGGGTGGTATGTGGAGATCTTGAAGTTTTAAGTACCGATGAAATTGAAAATATCGCAGCCTACATCTACTCTGAACAGGTTAGGAAAATTTCCGAAGCCTTGAGAGAGGTTTCAATTAGGAATCGCCTGTACCATGTGGTTACAACTGGTTTGGGAATGGATATAATTGCTTCCAGGGCCTGTGAACTTGCAGGTCTTACATTCACTGGTATGGATAAAATACTGGAAAAGGAAGATTGTGTCAATGCACCTGCCGTTGGAACAGCCCTTCTTATGGAGCCATACCTCACAAAAAAAAATTTAGAAAGATTTTAAATCCTTTTTTAAGGATTTAATTCTAATATATTCTATTTTAAGTTTCAGTTATTAAATAATGAGTTTTCTAACAAGTTTTCCCATGTTATAACTGTAAATTATTCTAAAAATCGTTTTAAATAGTTTATATTTTTAAATATTGGTTAAAAAGTTGTTAAATACTTTAAAATCTTATTTTGACGTTTTTAAAATTATTATTACTTATTACTGCTTTAATTTTTTATAAATCAATACCATACGTCTTTAATTCCTAAAAGATATGCTATAATATTTGTTCCGAGGTGTAGGAATAAGGTTAGTACTATTATGATAACGATCATTTCCAATGGTAAAATTACAATGAGCGACGCAAAAACAAGTGCACCTACAACGAAGTCTAATTGGTCCAGTAGTGGGGCTGGTTTTCCCCTTCCAATATCCAACCTTCGTTTTATAAAGCTTCCACATGCATCTCCAATAAGTGCCCCAGCACCTAGGGTGAAACCTAACAATATACCTTCAATTATATTTCCACTTAATATTCCTTGTACTATTCCAACTAAAGTTCCAATTAATGTTCCTATTATTGTTCCTCTTATAGTAACTCCGTTTCCTATTAACCGTCGCCCGTCACGAAATTTATGATTGAAATCAAGTGGTTTCCCACCTCCAAATGCTAAAGCTGTAACGTTGGCAAGGTATGCAGGTAACATAAAGTATATAGCATATGCTGATAAATTTATTACACTGACTACACTAGAGTCCATAGTTTACCTCCAATTTAAAACAAGATAATAATTATAGTTAGCTATTAAATAATGTTATGGGTGGGATGATAATTATAAAAAATACCAAAAGTCTATGCCCCATATGCCTCAAAGTTGTAGATGCAGAGGTATATGAGGATAAAGGCAAAATACTGATTAAAAAAACATGCTCTGACCATGGAGAATTTATTAACACCTATTGGAGCAATTCAGAGATTTATAACAAAGCAGAGAACTACGATAAAGTAGGGAACGGTATTGAAAATCCACAAACAATTGCAGATACAGATTGTCCTAATAACTGTGGGATATGTGATGAGCATGAAAGCCACACAGTCCTAGGACTTATAGATGTTACCAACAGATGTAATTTGAAATGTCCTGTTTGTTTTGCCAACGCCGCAGTTTCTAAAAAATTATATGAGCCATCATATGAAGAAATAAGGACAATGTTACGTAATTTAAGGAACAACAGACCTGTTCCAACCCCAGCAATACAGTATGCTGGTGGTGAGCCAACAGTACGTAAGGATCTTGTTGATCTGATAAAACTTGCCAAGGAAGAAGGATTTTCACACACACAAATTGCAACTAACGGAGTTAGACTTGCCAGATTACCTTCCCTTGCCCAAGAACTCAAAGACGCAGGATTAAATACAGTATATTTACAGTTCGATGGTGTTACAGAGGAACCTTACCTGGAGATCAGGCAGAAGGATCTCTTAGCAACCAAACTAAAGGCAATAGAAAACTGTCGTAAGGCAAACTTGGGAATTGTACTCGTACCAACTTTACTTAAGGGAATAAATGATGATCAGATAGGTGATATACTCAAGTTTGCAACTGACAACATCGATATCATAAGGGGAGTTAACTTCCAACCAGTTTCATTTGCAGGCAGAACACCTGCAGACGAAGTGGAATCCCAACGTGTAACTGTACCAGACTTTGCCGAGATGGTGCAAGAGCAGACAGATTCACAAATAACTGTGGAAGATTTCTATCCTGCCAGTTGTGTGACTCCAATTTCCGAATTTATAGAGGCCATGGATGGAAAAGACGCTCAAGTCACATTCACATGCCATCCGCACTGTGGTACAGCCACCTACGTATTTTTGGATGATGATAAGATGATACCAATCACCAGATTCATAGATGTTGATAGGTTCTTCGATCTCTTGGAAAACAGCACAGAAAAACTGGAAGATGGTGGATTGGTTGCAAAGGCCAAGATCGTTGCAAGGGCCACAATGGAACTTCCAAAAACTGTGGACATGTCCAAATCTCCAGAATCTGTAGATTTAAGAAGCATCATTACTGCAGTGTTCAAGGAAAGATCCTACAAGGCACTTGGGGAATTCCATAAGAGAACATTACTGGTGTCATGCATGCACTTCATGGATCCATTCAACTTCGACCAAGACAGGGTTAGAAGATGCGTTATACACTACGCAGTACCTGATGGTAGGATCATACCATTTTGCTCCATGAACACGCTTTACAGGCAGGATATCGAGAATGAATTCTCAAAACCACTGAAAGAAATGCCTAAATATTAAATAAAAAAAATTAGTGGGGTTGTAATTTTTGATCGTTGAAACTCCCTCAAGGTTGCATATTACACTCATTGATCTAAATGGTGTTCATGGAAGAATTGATGGAGGTGTGGGATTAACCATAGATGATCCCTGTCTCCAAATTGAAGCTGAATCTGCAGATGATGGTATCAGCACGATTTTCTCAAACCAAAGTCAAATGATTCCAGGATTGATGGAAGACTACTCCAAGAAAATCGAAGGGGCAGCATCAAGGGTAATTCAAGCCAGAAAATACACTGAAGGATTTAAATTCAAGGTAGATGCAGCATACCCTCCCCATTCAGGATTGGGATCAGGAACACAGCTATCGTTAGCTGTGGCTAAACTGATGACAGAGTTGAATGGAGAGACATTACATGCCCAAGAACTTGCAAAAATTGTTGGAAGGGGAGGAACCTCAGGGATCGGTGTTGAATCGTTCGAAAATGGTGGTTTCATAATTGATGGAGGACACAACTCCCATGATAAATCCAGTTTTCTACCATCATCAGCATCCTCGGCATCACCACCACCCATCATAGCAAGGTACAATTTTCCAGAGGACTGGAAGATAGTGTTAACCATACCCGATGTTGAGAGGGGTGTTTCAGGATCAAAGGAAATTGACGCCTTCCAGAAGCACTGCCCAATAAAGCTTGAAGAGGTTGAAAAGTTATCACACCTCATACTCATGAAACTCATGCCTGCCGTTGTAGAATCTGATTTAGATTCATTTGGAAGTGCCATTAACACTATCCAGAATACAGGATTTAAAAAGATCGAAAATAAATTACAGAGTGTTCATATAAAAAGAATTATGGAAGAGTTGAGAAATTCTGGAGCTTCAGCTGTTGGAATGAGCAGTTTTGGCCCCACAATATACTCTGTTACAGACACCAATGTTAATACTTTGGTCAAGGAAGCAAAAAATTCCATTAAAGACATTGGTGGCCAAGTAATCCAAACACAAGCAAGTAACCATGGAGCAAAAATTTTTGATTAAAAAAATAGTAGAGGGATGAAGTATGGAAAAATTAGATGGCAAAGTGTGGAAGTTCAGGGACAGTATCGATACCGATGTTATAATAGCCGGAAGATACCTCCGTACATTCAGTTTGGATGATCTTGCAAGCCATGTGATGGAAGCTGAAGATCCTCATTTCGCAGAAAATGTTGATGAAGGAGATATAATTGTTGCTGGCTGGAATTTTGGATGCGGTTCATCGAGGGAACAGGCACCTGTAGCACTTAAACATGCTGGGGTTTCAGCCATCATAGCAAAGTCATTTGCAAGAATATTCTACAGAAACGCCATAAACATAGGTCTGCCAGTAATAACAGCAGATGTAACTGCTGAAAAGGGAGATGAAATTTGTATAGATCTTGAAAAAGGTGTTATACTCAATAAATCCACAGGTTCGGAGTTTAAAATCCAGCCCTTCGACAATTTCATGCTTGAAATTCTTTCAGATGGTGGGCTTGTTAAACATTACCTCAAGGTCAAAGAATCACAGTAAACAAATTTTTTTATTACCCCTACTTTTTTTGACTCAGATTTAGAAAACTTCATTCGAGTTTTAAAAATTTGGATGAATTGTATCAATTATTTAGTTTTGGCATGAAAATGTTGAAAATAAATATTCAATGGGTACATATTGATCAAGGTACATAGTATAGAACGAAAATTAAACATAGAAAATACATTAAATATTTCAGGAAGTTAAAAATGAATTGCACTCAATGCGGGTCTGAATCCTGCGAAATACTAAAGTCCAAGGGTAAAAAATCCAAGGAATTATTACTACAATGTAACGAATGTGGAAACATATTCAGAGAAACTGTAGAAGTTGAACAACCATTGAAAGTAAGGGTTGTTGTAAGTGAATACGAATCATCACACAAAACATCAGTTGACCTGTATCCAGATGAAGTACTGGAATTTGAAGGAATGCTTGATCTAGGTGGAAGACCTGCCCAGATAACATCCATAGAGAACAACAGGGGCGGCAGGGTCATGGTTGCAAATGTATCAGATATCGATACAATATGGGCATCCTACGTGGATATACCTGCAAGAATCGGTATTTCTGTTGATTATGGTGGAAGAATTTTCTCAAGAAAGGTTGAAGTAGACAGAGAATTTGAATTTACCATTGGCGATGTAGTGAAAATGGGAACTGAAATCTTCAAGATAAGGGCAATGAAAACCCAAGACAGAAAAATGCGAAAGGGATTTGCCAAGGCATTTGTAATAAAAAGGGTTTACGGAAGACCAGATAAAGATTTAAGACGTTACAATTATGATTTAACTTCTAAAATTGTTGAAATTCCAACTGGTAGTGTAGATGAATAAAAGAAGAGAACTGGTTAACACGTTACGAGATATGGGCTATATTAAAACTGATAATGTTAAAAAAGCCATGCTCAATGTGCCAAGGGAAGAATTCATGACTCCCGAAACCAGGGATCTGGCCTACTTAGACAGGCCAATACCACTCAAACATGGACAGACAATTTCAGCCCCACACATGGAGGCCATGATATGCGAACAACTATCCCTCAAATCTGGAATGAACGTTCTAGAAATAGGAACAGGATTTGGATACAACGCAGCTGTTGTAGCTCAAGTTTTAGGTCCAGAGGGACATGTTTACACCATCGAAAGGATCGAAGCCCTAAAAAAGAGGGCAGAACAAAATCTTGTTAAAACAGGATTCACCAATGTCACGGTAATTCATGGCGATGGAACAGCGGGTTATCCTGAAAATGCACCCTACGATAGGATATATGCAACTGCCAGTGCCCCTAAAATTCCAGATCCCCTGTTGGATCAGTTAAAGGTTGGTGGCAGATTATTGGCTCCAATTGGTGAAGATCCTAATTATCAGGAACTTATCTGTATTTTAAGAAGGGGAAAAACAGAATATCAAACATTCAATCTTGGGGGAGTAGTATTTGTTCCTATGATCGGTGAACATGGCTGGCCCGAAGAGTAAACCAAGAGATGTATAAAGATATATATGGTTTTAGAATAGAATGTTAAGTTACAAACCTGGTTCCAAGAAGATTAACTCTGTGTTTGAATCAGCTCTGAACCATCTTTTACAAAAAAAAATATGGATCATAAATGGAAAAATGTTTACAAACCATTTTTCTAGAAAATTATAGAGTGTAAGCAGTTAGAAAAGCTAAACCAAGCATATTTTTTGACTAATTTTTTACTAATTTACTATCAAAATTAAAGGGATAACATGAAGGTATACATTGATACAGTAGGATGTACATTCAATCAAGCAGACTCACAGATAATGGCAGGGATACTCAAGGAAAATAGGGTTGAACTAGTTAATACTCCTGAGGATGCAGACACGATCATAATGAACACATGCTACGTGAAACATCCAACTGAACAGAAGGTCCTGACCAAGATCAAGAAGATGCAGGAACAGTACCCAGAATCCAAACTCCTGATATCAGGGTGCATGGTGGAGATCGATCCAGAAAAACTGGCGGATGCAGCACCAGAAGCAAGCTGGATAGGGCCCCATAAAATAAAATCAACCTACGAAATAGTTAATTCAGTTCATGAAGGAAACATCGTCAGGGAAACAGGATTTTCTTCAGAACCCAAGGTGGGTCTGCCTAAAGTTCGTACTAACCCCCTCATACACATCATTCAAATCTGCGAGGGATGTGATGGTTTTTGCACTTACTGCTGCACCAGGTTTGCAAGGGGAAGAATACAAAGCTACTCCTCAGAAATGATTAAAAAAGAAGCAGAACAAGCAGTTAAAGATGGCTGTAAGGAAATACAGCTCACAGCCCAGGATACTGCTGCCTATGGAAGGGATACAGGGGAATCTTTGGCAGATTTGATCAGCATGATCTCTGATATAGATGGAAAATTCAAACTCAGAGTGGGCATGATGCATCCGAAGAGCATAATGAACCAGGTTGAACCCATAATTAAAGCCTTTAAAAAGGGAAAATGTTACAAATTCCTCCACCTACCAATTCAAAGCGGGAGTGACACTGTACTTCATGACATGAATCGATGTCACACAGTGGATGAATATAGAACCATAGTTTCAAGGTTCAGGGAAGAAATTCCAGACATTTCAATTTCCACAGACATAATTGTTGGCTATCCAACAGAGACAGATGATGATTTTAAGGCAACTCTAAATTTAATCAAGGAGTTAGAACCAGACTTTCTCCACATATCCAAGTACATGCACAGACCAGGAACAACATCCTCCCAACTCGAGGAAATAGACCATGAAACAATGAAAGAACGTTCCAAAGCATTAAACGATCTTAAAATGGAAATTGCCGTGAAAAAGAATAATATGATGGTGGGTTCTAAACAAACTATCCTGGTAACAAACAAAGGTCGTAAAGGTGGATATGTGGGTCGTAGTGATGGTTATAAAACAGTGATCATAGAATCTGCAGAAATTGGAAGTTTCGTTGATGTGGTCATCAAAGATGCCAAACCAACCTACTTGATGGCAGAATTAGATCAATAAAAATTTTCCAACCAAAATTTATTATTAGATTCAAATCAATATTAGAAGTGGTGAACAATGTCATATCTTGTATGTGAACAATGCGGTAAATACTATGAGCTTGAAGAGGGTAAGACTTCTTTCAGCTACGAAAAATGCGAGTGTGGGGGAAAATTATCCTACAGAAACAATTTGGACAGAACAGCGACTGCAGCAAATCCCGTAATTACTAAAAACAAATGTGAAAAGTGCGGTGCTGAAATACCTCCAAACACTGGAATATGTAACAACTGTGGAAACAACAGTGAACAACTTGGTATTGAAAAATCAACTGGGCTGAGTATTGCAGGTGTGGCTGTGGGTTTTGGATTTCTATTGTTAACCACACTGATTGCTGTATTCGCACTTTTTGGAAACAATATTCCAACGAAGGCTGAAGATATTCCCTACAGAATGCTAATAACGTTTGGGGTAATAGCAACCATTGTTTCAATACTCTCAGGATTAGTAGCTTCTTACATAGGTGGAAGCACTAAATTTCAGGATGGATTTCTCAATGGAGGACTTGTAGGTGTTGTTCTAGGAATTTTAGTAGCACTCACCAGTGGTAGTGTGGCTTCAGTAGGTGTTCTTTTGATATTCGGTTTCCTATCTGGTATGGGCGGATTAGTTGGAACAGTATTAAAAAGAAAGTATTAATTAACTCTAAATTACCGCAAAAAAAATCCAGTTAAATAAAAATAAAAGCAGGGTTTATCTCCCTCTTAACATCTTTTTACTCAATTTTTCAAGTTTTCTAGTTTCTTTGAGCTGTTTTTCAATATTTCCATCTCTGATTACTACAGAACCTGTGTATCCGCATTTGGAACACTCCCACAAAGGGGCGTTTGGATTGTGTATTTTCATCATCTTTGAACCGCAACGAGGACATGAACTTGTGGACATGCTACTTCACCTCTCAAGATTTTATTAAAACATCTACAACAATTATTACATCCTATATACTTTATTTTATTTATAACCCTTGTGATCCACAGGAGGCATTAACACATAATACTTGAACATAGATATCAAAGACCAGATAAAACAGTTTAAATTGCTTTAAACCACTGGAATAATTAGATGGTCCTAGATACTGAAATTAAATCCCTTTAAAATACCTATTTCTGCTGTGTGTTTTCATCCAAAAAAAGGAAGTTTAATCATAATAAAAGCTATCAGCCTTTATCTGATTCTTCATTTCTTGTGCTTAGTCCTGATCTGTAAAGTAGTGCTAAGGATCTGCTGAGATATATGTAGAAAATTGATGTTAGAACTACTGCAATGATAATTCCTACAACGTAGCTGATGTATCCAGATATTAGGAATGCTATAATTCTTAAGATTACAAAAATAATTATGGTTGTTATGTACCACAGTACGAGCTTTATCCACCCAATACTTTCTATAGTCTCTAATAATTCAAAGAATTTGAATGCAAAACTAACTTCACTGTCGTTGTTTGCCATGTGTGCAATTGATATGCCAAATATTGGGGCAACGATGAATGGATACAGTAGGGATACTAAGACAATTGCTGATGCTGAATACATACTTCCAAGTAGCAGCAACAAAAATACTGGAATAAAATAAACGATGATAACCACGAAAACTTTGATACCGCCGGTAACTATTTGGACCAAATCTTTAACCCTTGGAATTTCTGCATTACCAGTTAATGAACATCTAACATTCCAAAGAATGTAACCTAATAGAAACAAGTAGCCTACAACTGAAATCAAAGTTACCAACGCAAGATTGCTCTGAATTTCTATTACAGGGATATCTCGTACACTCGAAATCACCACGAAAATTACAAAAATTAGAAGGTTCTTCCAATCAGAAAATGGATATCTCACAGAATCTTGAATTATTTCCACTAGTTTCATATTCTTTACTTCCCTCACCTTAAACTAATCACTTCTATTAGGAATATAGGGTAATACTATTTATAATAACAAAGTAACTTTCCAGTGAAACTAATGATTGAAACTGAATAAGTTTATAATAAATTAATTTAAGATAATATTTTGTCCAAGAAAAACATCAAATTTAACATATTATATTCCATTATTTGAGGATATTAACCCTATTATTATCCATTTAAATACTAATTAACAGTTCCTTAATAATTTGGACAGATTTGATCGTGTTTAGCATTCATAGAATGCAAAGGGTTAAATAGGAATAGAGTTATATTCAAGATGGACGCATTTAGGGGCCGGTGGTCTAGGGGTATGATACCTCCCTGACACGGAGGTGATCACGAGTTCGAATCTCGTCCGGCCCATTTGCCGTGGTAGTTCAGTTGGGAGAACGCCAGACTGAAGATCTGGATGTCGCTGGTTCAAGTCCGGCCCACGGCACTAATTATCTATTTTATCCTATATTTTCACAAAATAACTTAATATATTGATTTTTCAGGTTTTTTTAAACTCAGAATTTTCACAAGTAGTTTTAACTTATTTTTTAAACACTCTTCCATTCCCATACTTTCATTTGAAAAAAAAAGGGTTTGTGGAGTTTAATGTTCAGTTTCGATAAATCTTACACAGCTAACTCAGTAGGGGTTGATGGTTTGGACTTGGGATTGCATCAAAATATATATTTGATGAAACATCAACCCAACCACCTAAAAAATTCGGATAAAAAGCTGATAAAAACTTCTAATTTTATAAAATAACTGTCTATTTATTGTTAAATAGGTTGAACCAAATAATTCTCTGTTTTTATCCAATAAAATCAGTTTTATGAACTATTATAATAAATATTATATGCTTTGGATTACAGATTATAAGATGATTAGAATCTTTATTTAAAATATCAGGAGGAATTTGATTGGATATAAATGACCCAATTAAAACTACAGTTGAAGAAATCCGTA
>JAEZAV010000117.1 GCA_023430285.1 Methanobacteriota archaeon
AATGCGAATCTACATATTCTTTCAGAAGCCGCCTTGGTAATTACCCTAGTTGCAGTAGCACCTTCTGGAGTGTACTCTTCAATTCCAGAGTAGAGACCTTCACTATTTTCCCTAACAATCAAAATATCAAGGTCTTTGTATAACGAGTCAATACCAGGATATGATTTAACAGGTCTTAAGTTTGCATAGAGCTCCAACTCTTTTCTAAGAGTTATTATGGCACTTTTCATTCCCGGAACTGTTGTAACAGCTCCAAAAAGTGTGGCATCAGATTTTTTTGCTAGAGCGATCGTCTCTTCTGGGATGGTTGTTCCAGTTTTTTTGTAGCATTCCTCTCCAGCATAGGCAGTTGTGTAATCCAAATCCAAATCTAAAACATCAATTATTTTAAGCACAGCATCAGTAACTTCAGGCCCAACACCGTCTCCTGGAATAACAGTTAAATTGTACACATCATCATCCCCTATTTTTTGTTTATTGAATAATAAAATTAAAGGGCATAGTTATATCATACAGTATATGTTAATTTAATCATAAAAATGATATCGATTTAGTGGGAAAAAGTTAATGGTTGTGTTTGAAAGTTACATTGAAACTAATGTCTAAACTGTATAAATTCCATTGTTACGGCTTAATTAATCGAACTGCTAATTCTGTTACATCAAAAAGTTTATTCTTAATGAGTTACATAAAGTAACAAAATGTGTTTTTTAATGAACGAATTTTTTTGATTGCTAAATTTTTTTAATTAAATCATGGGGATATGAAAATGGAACGTGAAGCAAATATTGAAAGACTCATACAGACCCTTAAAGATGAAGATGAATTGGTGCAAACTCAGGCTATGGGACTTTTAGAGGAAATTGGAGAACCTGCTGTTGATAAACTAATGATTGCTGCCGATGATGATGATAAAGATATTCGTAAAGGATCTATACGCGTTCTAGGAATAATAGCTGATCCAAGTGCTATCGATGTACTAATAGACTCCTTGAATGATCCCAACAAATGGGTCAGGAGGGAAGCTTCTACTGCACTCGGAAACATGGGTGATCCTGCAGTTGATCCTCTGATAGAAACTCTGAATAATGAAGATTGGCGTGTTCGAGGAGGAGCAGCATGGGCTCTTGGTAAAATAGCCAATAAAAAAGCTGTTGAACCTCTTATTGCAGTTATGGATGATGAGAGTGGCTTTGTTCGAGGAGGAGCAGCATGGGCACTCGGAAACATGGGGGATGAAAGGGGAATTGAACCCCTTAAAAAAGCTTTGAATGATAAAAGCAGCTATGTTAGAAGGGTTTCTGAGAAATTTTTAGACAAACTTGAATAAAACAATATTGAAAATTCGATAGATAGTGGGATGGACAACTATTCCATTCATCTAATTTTATAATAGAATTCAAATTAATTATCTGATCAAGATAACTCGCGGTTATCTGAATCATTTTATATTATCAAAGGAGAGGGGTGATACATTTGAAAGTTAGTGTAATTGGAGCATCTGGAAGAGTTGGTAAAGCAGCAGCGTTCTGCCTTGCGGAAGAAAACTCTGTGAACAATTTAGTGCTTATCTCAAGAAAGGAAAGCTTTGACAAAGTTGAAGGAGAGGCTCTTGATATGTACGATGCTTTGGCTGCCAAAGATGTTAACGTGAAGATCACCGCCTCATATGATTTTGAAGATGTAAAAAATTCTGACATTGTAGTTCTAAGTGCAGGACAACCTAGAAGTTCTGGAATGTCTAGAATGGATGTTGCCGTACCAAATGCTAAGATAGTGGCAGAATATGCTCGTGCAATTGCCAAGTTTGCACCAGATTCAGTTATACTCGTTGTAACCAACCCCGTTGATATAATGACCCATGTAGCTTTGAAAGCCTCTGGATTTGATAAACACAAAGTATTTGGTTTGGGAAACCATTTAGATTCTTTAAGATTGAAAAATCTCATCTCTCAACACTTCAACATCCATGTAAGTGAAATACACACCAGGGTGATGGGTGAACATGGAGATAACATGGTCCCAATAATGAGTTCCACATCCATAGGAGGCATACTGCTTAAATATTTCAAGGGCTATGATGATTTTGACATGGACAGAACCGTGGAAAAGGTTAAAAATGCAGGTAACTACGTGATCAAGAAGAAGGGAGCTACAGAGTACGGACCAGCGTTCGCAATTTCCAACATAGCCATGATTGTTTTAAATGATGAAAAGAAAATATTGACTGTTAGTGCACTTTTAGATGGTGAAATTGAAGGCGTGAAAGATGTTTGCCTTGGAGTTCCAGTAAAACTGGGTATTGATGGGATTGAAAGGATAATTCCAATAATCATGACAGAAAGAGAAAGGAAAGCCTTTTTAAAAGCGGCAGAGGAAGTTAAAACTAAAACTGAAGAAGTTATGAATGCTATAGATCTTTGATCTTACTAGTTTGAAATTAGAGCTAACTAAAATTAGTACATATAATACATTAAACTCTCATAAAATTCGTTTTAATTGAACATGGCTTTAAAAAAGTAAAAATTATGATTCAAAAAAATTGAATCATTAATTAAAACTTATTTTCATGATGGAGTATTATTTGTGTTGTTGCTAGGTGTGTTATTCTTTGCAGGTGTGTTGTTCTTTACTGGTGTGACTGAAGTATTTTTTTGTGTTGTTGTTCCTGTTGTTGTGTTTGTGGAGTTGTTACTTACATTTAATGTAACGTTACCTGCTCCTTGATACAATCCTACAACGTATCCCACTACACCGGCAACTGCTACTAAAACAACAATTAATATAACGAGTTTTTCGTCCATTGTTACCTCCTGATAAATATCTTGATCTTTTATCTAATTTTAATAAATTATAATAATAGATTGAATGTAATTATTATTAAGATTTTCACATGCTATATAAACTTTATTGATCACGAAAGAAATTATTTATAAATAATAATGTTAAATTGAAAAGTTTATATAAGTGTTCAGTTATATAAGATATATAAGTACTAAATTGAACATTGTATAAATTTAATAGAATATAGAAATATTAGTTCAACATTTCTTGTAGGCGATTTTTACGGAAAATATTTTCCGGTAATTATATATGATATATTCATCTAATAAGATCACCTTAGAAAGTTTACAGAGGAATATAAAGACTTTAAAGGACGATCTTAGAGAGTTGGATTATAAATGATAAGTATAGGAATATTAGACTTACAAGGAGATGTTTCTGAGCATTTTGAGGCTACTAAAAAAGCTTTGAGCAGTATGAATATTGAAGCCAATACTCTGAAAGTTAAAACTGTTGAAGATCTTTCCATGTGCAACGGACTTATCATTTCCGGGGGAGAAAGCACAGTAATAGGCAAACTTATGGAAAAAACTGGCCTTAAAACAGCAATAATAGAAAAAAATATCCCTGTGTTAGGGACTTGTGCTGGGTTAGTACTGCTTGCAACAGAAACAGATTATGAACAGCCATTACTCGGCCTTATTGACATGAAAGTCAAAAGAAACGGTTTTGGTAGACAAAAAGCATCCTTCGAAAATGAAATAGAAATTTTCGGCGATAAATATGAAGGAGTGTTCATCAGAGCACCCTACATAGAAAAGTTAAACAATGGAAAAGTATTGGCCAGGGTTAACAATAAAATAGTTGCGGTCGCATCTGGAAAACATGTTGCCACGGCCTTCCATCCAGAACTCACTGAAGATACAAAGATTCATGAGTACTTCATAAAGGAGGTATTAAAGTGTGTGGAATAGCAGGAGTAGTATACAAAGATAAAAAGCTTCATCCCGTTGGTGATGACCTCACAAAGATGTTAGATGCATTACAGCACAGAGGACCAGATTCTGCTGGTTTAGCTATATACGGCGGGCTTGGATTAAAAGAAAATGAATATCTCCTAAACATAGAAGTTAAGGAGAAACATGGCCTTCTAGAAGCAGTTAAAGAAACTGTGAATACTGCTACACCCATAAAAAAAGAGGAAATCATTCCATCAGTCGAAAATTACATGATATACCGATGCAAAATTGGTTTAAATTCATTCTCTGATTTAAAACCATTGATCATGGATATCGACAAAATTGACGATGTGGTAGTACTCAACGGGGCACATTCATTTGAAATGATAAAAGATGTTGGTTTAGTAAAGGAAATAGCTGCAAGGTACGATACAACATCAAAAATGGGAACCCATGGAATTGGACACACAAGATTTTCAACTGAAAGTCTGGTTGACAGGTACCATGCACACCCATTCCAGAGTTACATTATTCCAGACATAACAGTCGTACACAACGGCCAAATAACCAACTACTGGAAAATAAGGGATCCTCTAGAACGTAAAGGCCACATATTCGAAACAAATAACGACACAGAATGTATTGTGCACTACATAGCAGACAAACTTTCTGAAGGTTACAAACTCGAAGAAGCTCTTGAACAATCTGTTAAAGATATGGATGGTCCATTTTCATACATAGTTGGAACACCTAATGGGGTTGGAATTGCAAAGGATCAGCTGGGACTCAGACCGGGAGTCATGGCTGAAAATAACGAAGTCTTTGCCATAGCATCTGAAGAAGTGTCCCTAAGGGAAGTTATGGACACCCATGACATAGATCAGATAGCCCCTGGAGAAACAAGATCTTACACAATATAACGACCAAAAGGCATAAAAAAGATTTAGGTGATTAGTATGAGTGAATTTATTATCAATGCCGAGAACCAACCCCCAAGGGAAGTTAATCGTGACATTAAAAAAGCTGCAGTTGATTACGACAGGATTGTCGTTAAAAATCCTAATGCAATGCACTACATTGCAGCTGGATTGATCGAACCTGTTGAAATTGTTATCGATGGATCAGCAGGTTACTTTGCAGGAACAATGGTTGACGGCGCCAAAATACATATAACCGAAAATGCAGGATGGTTCCCTGGCGACAACATGACCTCTGGTGAAGTCCTAATTGATGGATCAGCAGGAGATGGAGTAGGACAAGGTATATACGGCGGAACCGTTGCTGTTAAAAGAGACGTAGGTTCAAGAACTGGTGAAATAATGAAGGGAGGCACCATAATAGTTGGTGGAAATTCTGGATTTATGACAGGGCTGTTCATGATGGGTGGACGCATCATTATACTTGGAGACGTCTCTGAAGACGCTGGTGAATCTATTATCAGGGGAGCAATATACGTTCGCGGAAATGTTGAGAGCCTTGGTAAAAATGCTAAAATAGATAAACTGAACAACGATGATCTAAAAGAACTCAAGGAAGTTCTGCCAGAGTACGGGTTCGATTTATCTGAAGAGGATTATGGATCATTCAAGAAAATTGTACCAAGATCTAACAGACCATTCTACGGCAAAGAATCTGAGGAGGGATGAACTATGGAAAACAGTAGCAAAGACAAAGTCGCAGTTGTTGGAACTCCCTGCCACATGGTGGCTGCAAGCAAACTCGAAAAGTTTTCAGATGTACTTGGAAATTCACCAATCGATATTAAAATCGGACTTTTCTGCATGGAAAACTTTTCATACAGTTCAATAAAGAAGCTCTTGGATGAAAACAACATAGACATGAACGATATCCAAGAATGTCGGGTAGAAAAAAATTACATGTGGTTCTACCTAAACGAAGATAAAATTTTCAAAGTACCCCTTAGCAAAGCTAAATCATGCATACGAAAAAACTGCAACATCTGTATGGATTTCACATCAGAATTGTCAGACATTTCAGTGGGATCTGTGGGATCTGAAGAAGGATGGTCCACCGTTATTGTAAGGAGCGACAAAGGATTACAATTCCTCAAAGATGCTGAAAAGGACAGTTACATAGAAACTAAAGCCATCGATGAAAAAGGGTTAAAGCTGGTTGAAAATCTTTCCAACAAAAAAATGAAAGAAAACATAGGGGAAATTCACAGGCGAGAACTTGTTGGAAGACCAGTTATATACAGAAGGCAGATGCCACTCAGGGAATTCTACGAAGAAATAGAAAACTGTCAATTCAGCGATCTCAAGGGAGATGTGATAGACATAGGTGCATGTGTACTCTGCGGGGCCTGTGACTATGTTTGTCCAGAAGGAATCATAAAGATCGACGACAGAAAACCTCAAGTAACTGGAAAGTGCCCGGAAGGATGTAACTTGTGTTACATGGCATGTCCAAGAACTTACATTCCTGACGATATTATGACCACAGACACCGATAAAAAACCACTCGGAGACTATTTGAAAATAGTTTCAGCCAAGGCCCCGATGTTAAATGGTCAGGATGGAGGTGTTGCTACAGCACTTTTAAACTACGCATTAGCTAAGAAAGTCGTGGACGATGTGGTTGTAGTGGATAAAAACTCCAAAGAACCATGGAAACCAGAACCTAAATTAACTAATAACGTAGCAGATGTTCTGAAAGCTGCTGGAACCAAATATTCAGCATGCACAATTTTCACACCACTAAAAGATTTAAATAAGGGAAAGGGAGGAATCTAAATTGCCATTTAAAGTTGAAAGGGATCATCATCTCTGTAAAAGAGACTTCCACAGACCAGGATGCTGCTGGTACATGTGCGACAACAGGGACGAA
>JAEZAV010000159.1 GCA_023430285.1 Methanobacteriota archaeon
GCACTGGCCCTGATCACATCAGATCTGCCAGAAAATCCTGTTTCATCCTTGAGCTGATCAATCTCTTGAAGCAGCTGTTCACTTAGTGATATGCTGATGATTGTCATGGGAAATCATTTAGTTAATATGTTTAATATAGTTATTAGTATTATTTATTTTACACTGAAAAACACGAATTCATCGAAACATTTTTATCGGTACTTTATCACTAGTTTTAAGATTTTAAAGCTAATCCCCCCGAATGAAGGGTTTTTTTATTTTAGATTAAAATGAAAATTTAATAATGTTTTAAATATTATTTGCTAAAAATTATTAAGATTAGTTTTAAATATTAATAAATCCATATTATATGTTGTAATATTCTTCTAAACCATTGTGATAAGGGGTAAAATGAAGAAAAAGAGGATAATCGTTGTTATAATAATTCTTTTAATTTCTGCCATTGTTTTAGGTTATCTTGCCCAGCAAAAACATAGTTCCAAGACTGAAAACAACAAAATTGGAGTGGTTGTTAGTTTAGGTCCTGAAGTTGAATGGGTTAAAGCTGTTGGAGGATCCAAGGTTGATGTAACCCTCATGGTTCCAGAGGGATCTGATCCCCATACCTACGAACCCAGACCGAATCAGCTTTCCCAAGTTTCAAATGCCCAGATCTACGTTATGATGGGATCATCTGTAGAATTTGAAAACAACTACATGGACAAGATTCGTGAAACCAATCCAAACCTACTTGTTGTAAATGCATCTGAGGGTGTGGAGTTAATGCCTAACTCTGCAGAGAACGAGTCAGATACTGTTGATCCCCATGTATGGGCCGACCCTAAAAATGCTAAGATAATGGTGAACAACATCTACAATGGACTGGTAGAGGTTGATCCTGCAGATAAAGATTATTTCACCAAAAATAGGGATGCCTATCTTCAAGAGCTCGATGAATTGGACAAAAATACCACCAAACTTCTCAAGGATAGAAATAATAGCTATATCCTCGTTCTTCATCCTGCATTTGGATATATGGCAAGGGACTACAACATAACAGAAATAGGGGCCATGATAAACGATGAAGAACCATCACCCCAGAGGATTGCCATGATGATAAACATTGCCAAGGAGTACAACATAACAACTGTTTACAATGAACCACAGTACGATCCAAAGTTTATGCAGTCCATAGCCTCACAAATTGGGGGAAAAGTTGTTACAGTAAATGATCTTGGTGAAAATTATCTTCAAAACATGGCAAACATTGCAGTTGCCTTCTCCAAAGATTGAAAATATGTTTGAATTTTTATGAATCTAATTCACAAAGGGAAATGTTTAAAATGTCAGTTGAAGCCGTAAAAATCAGAAATGTGGATCTTAAATACGATGAACATTTAGTGTTGGAGGATATTTGTCTCGATATTTATGAAAGGGATTTTATGGCAGTAATCGGTCCTAACGGCGGAGGTAAAAGCACGCTATTGAAGTTAATTTTAGGGATTTTGAAGCCGGATTCTGGTGAGGTTAAGGTTTTTGGAAAGGATCCTTTGAAATCTAGGAATTTAATGGGTTACCTTCCACAGCATATTAACTTTGACCCTGATTTTCCCATAAATGTGTTTGACACTGTTTTAACAGGAAGGTACCATGGTTTATTTAAGGGTTACAATGCTGAGGATAGGGAAGCTGTTTTAAAAGTTCTGGATGACATGGAGATCAAAGATCTCAAGGATCGACAGATAAGTAAACTGTCAGGAGGTCAGATGCAGAGGGTTTTCATTGCACGTGCCATTGTGCGAGAACCTAAACTTCTAATCATGGATGAACCCATGGCCAGCATTGACCCAGAAATGCAGAGTTCATTTTACAATCTCATGGCACGTTTAAGGGAAAAAATGGCCATAATTCTGGTGAGTCATGATGTAGGTGCGGTTTCAACCCACGTGGATAAAATTGCATGTTTAAACAGGAAACTATACTACCATGGAGATGTTGAAAATTCTGCCCATGGATTGGAAGAAATTTATCACTGCCCCATAGAACTCATAAGTCATGGCATACCCCACAGAATACTCAAAGATCATTAGATGCTGTTATCCTAAGGAGATTCGATAATCATGCTTGAAATTTTCCAGTACCCATTCATGCAAAAGGCCATTGTTGCTGCTGTTTTAATTAGTGTAGCTTGCGGAGTTGTGGGAAGCTACGTTGTTATAAAAAGAATTGTATCTTTAAGTGGTGCAATTTCCCACGCAGCATTTGGAGGAGTGGGTTTGGGCTATTTTCTGGGAGTTAACCCTGTGCTTGCTGCCATACCATTTAGTATAGTGTCAGCAATGGCAATTGGTGGGGTTAGACAGGTTGCAAAGATCAGTGAAGATACTGCAATCGGAATACTTTGGAGCGTTGGAATGGCCATAGGAGTAATATTTATAAATTTAACTCCTGGATATGCTCCAGACCTTTTCAGTTACCTGTTTGGAAGCATATTAACAGTTTCAAACTCTGATCTCCTCATAATGTTAGTGCTCGATATGATCATAGTGGCTGTGGTTTACATTTTCAGAAGGGAATTTCTTGCAGTTTCCTTTGACGAAGAATTTTCGAGCGTTACAGGTGTGCATGCCCTTGCAATATACCTGCTTCTTTTGGCCCTGGTTGCCCTGAGTGTGGTTGTTCTTATTAAGGCAGTTGGAGTTATCTTACTCATAGCATTATTCACAATTCCAGCAGCCATTGCAAAACAGTACAGCTACAACATCAGAAATCTGATGATCCTGGCCACCGTACTTGGAATCATCCTCACAACCACAGGTTTAGTACTTTCATATATATTTGACCTTGCTTCAGGAGCTACCATTGTGATGGTGCTTGCAGCAGCATTTGCAATATCCTATTACTTGAATGGTTAACAAAAAGTGAAATTATTCGTTTAAACACTTAATTTCGTTCTGGAAATAGGGCATCCTAAAATTTTTTTCTTTTTTTTAATGAATAATTATTTATCATTCTTCGATGAAATCCTAGTATCCATGAAAAGAGAAAGTATTTACAGCAGGTACGAACCTTCAGTCAAGCCAGATCCCACCGATAAAGACAAGTCATACTGGTTCATTTTTAAAGCTGAGAACATACTTATTAATCCTAAATCCAGCTTAAAAATTCCTTTTCATAATGATTTAGATGAGCTTAACCTTGTTCCCATGAGGAAACATTACATGGGTACGTTAAATGATCATCCTGTCTACGTTGCTGAGGTTGATCTTGAAGCAGAACCTTGGGATGGAATGGAATTTATGGATCTGCGTTCCAGCTACGATATACTCGACGAAGATATTTATCTGTTGGCTGGTAGGGCTGTTCAAATTATGAACTGGGATAAAAATCACATGTTCTGTGGTAAGTGCGGAACAGAAACCATGACCATGGAAGATGAAAATGCTAAGATCTGTCCAGAGTGTGGATTTACAAGTTTCACCAGGATTTCTCCGGCTGTGATTACTGCCATAATAAAGGATGATAAAATTCTCATGGCCAAACACAGCTACGGACTTAAAAATAGGTACGCATTAATTGCAGGATTTTTAGAAGCAGGAGAAACCTTGGAAGAAGCTGTTAAAAGGGAAGTGATGGAAGAGGTTGGTTTGGAGGTTGATGACATAGAGTACTTCGGAAGTCAACCATGGCCCTTTCCAAATTCACTCATGATAGGTTTTACAGCGAAGTACGCTGGTGGCGAGATAAAGGTTGATGGAGAAGAGATTGTGGATGCGAAGTGGTTCGATGCAAGTGAAGTTTCCAGGTTTCCCTCAAAAATCAGCATAGCAAGCGAACTTGTGGATTGGTTCCTTGAAACCTATTCATAATACATAAGTTTATGAAATTTTGCCTGTGAGTTCTGTTATATTAAGTTTAATAACTGCGGTTCTCTTGAGGGATGATTCTAAATATTCACGGGAATTTAAACCTTCATCATCGTATTTATCCATGATAATATCCAGTGCCTTTATTTTTTCTTCAGGTTTTTCAATCAGTTCTGCTGTTCCATTTCCCATCACACTCACGTACTTCATTCCCCAGTTGCAGGGTTTTTCTGATTTTACGAGTTCACTTCTAACATCCACTTCGAAGCATAGATTTTTGTTTTCCTTTAATATCTCCATTTTTTTACCTTCAACTGAGGAGTGAAGATAGATGTGGCCTTCATCAAAACCAAAGTTCATTGGAACTATGTAAGGTTTGTTTGCCCTAGAAAAACCGACTCTGCATACTTCAGCTTCGTTTAATATGCTGTAAATTAGTTTAATATCCTTTATTTCCTTCTCTGATCTTCTCATTTCAATCTCCTTTAGGTATTTGTGGCATATTTATAAAAATGTACATTTCATACATTAAATCAAATTTAAAAAAATATGAACCTAAAATTCATTACTAGCTTAATATTATATTACAATTTCAATTTAATTTGCCCCTGAATTGGTTAGGGTCCAGCAATACCTTTATAATTTGGTTAGTATCCAGATACTGATTTTTATCATATTTATATACAGGATTTTTTTTTTTATTGTTACTTTACATTATAGTTGTATGAATTTATGGGGTTATTTTAGTAATGGCTCAAAGTTTGAATGGAATCTAAAAAAAAAATAGAAGGTATCTTAATATTTGCTTGTTTTGAAGTTTAGTTTGTAAATAGTATTTTTGTTTCCTGCTGAGTCTTTAACTGAACCTGTTGGTATAACTACTTGGTAGTTATTGAGGCTAAGCCTACTCTTTATCATTTTGAGTGTTATTGTGTTTCCTTTGATGTTTGTCACTGTTGATTTTGCAATCTTACCTGTGCTAATGTTTCTGATGTAAATCTTTGAGAAGTTGACACTTTTACTGATATTTTCATTGAACTTAATGGTTATTGGTGCTGTGAGTGATACATTTTTAGTGTTTGGTGTTGGTGCAGTTTTAACAGGTTTTGGTGCTAACTTGTCGATGGTGTAAGTCTTTGTGTAAACTGGGGATTTGTTACCAGCCAGATCCACTGCTAAATATTTCAATGTGCTTGTGGATTTGATGGTGATTGGTCCGTTGTACTTGTTGCTACATATTGTTGGTGTTTTACCGCTTAGTGTGTAATATATAGTTCCATTTTCGTTCATTATTAGTTTTACGGTTTTAGTGGTATTATAAAGTCCAGATTTAACATTTACATTTACAGTAGGCGTGTTCCTATCGATAATGTATGTTGCATTGTAAACTATAGACATGTTCCCCAATAAGTCCACAGCCAAATATTTTAAAGTTGTTGTTGATTTGATTGTTATGGGTCCAGTGTATAAATTACTGGTAGTGGTTGGTGTACTTCCATTTGTAGTGTAATAGATTATTCCAGGTTCATTCATTGTAAGAGTCACTAATTTTGTAGTGTTATACAGTCCACCATCTGGACTAGCTTTCGCTGTGGGTATAATTGTAAACTGTAGGTTTGTCACCTTCAGGGTATTGGTGTTACTGGTATCAGAGTATGTGGTGTCACCGGCGAATTCTGCGAGTATTGTGTAGGATCCACTAGTTTGAGTTATGGTGTATGCCAATGTTGCGATTCCATTACTGTCTGTTACAGCTGTGCCTATTATATTGCCGTTTACACTGAATTGAATAGTTTTACCACTTATTGGGACTTTTTTGTAGGTATCAGTTAAATTAGCTGTTAAATTAATTTTGTCGCCCTTTAATCCACTTATATGATTTACTACTATGGCTGTTGGTGTGTTGATATTTACATTGGTTGTCTCTGTTTGATCATCAATGGTAGTCAATAGTTTGGAAATTCCAGGTTGAAGTCCAGTAAATGTTGTTGTTGTTGATCCGTTTGTGATAGTCGAGTTAATTGGATTTACAGCCCCTTTTGTATCAGAGCTGAAATTAACAATTAATCCATCGGGAACATGACCATTTAAGGGGTCATGATAAACCCCATTAAAATCGTGCAATAAATCTACTGTAATTGTTGATTTACCATTAACATTTATGTTTGTTGGGTTTGAAGGTACCGATAATACAATCCAAGGATCATAAGTTACGCCTGTGCCATTTATATTGGCTGAAGGATCTGTATTAGAACCCCACCAGTTGTATCTTGCATCTACAGTTCCAACAGAACTATGGATAGCACTACCCGTAGGTGCTGTGTTTCCTATGATTCGATTAAAATTAACCACAACCGTACCGTAATTGTCAATAGCACCACCATAGTAACTTGCAGTGTTATTTGTGAAGGTGCTGTTATCAACAGTTAATGTAACAAAATTCATGATAGCGCCACCACCAGCTGCATTGTTATTGGTGAATGCACTATTATTAACAGTTAAAATACGATAATTGACTATAGCACCACCATAGGGTGCGTTGTTATTTGTGAAAGTACTGTTATCCACAGTTAAAAAAGTACCATGGTTATCTATGGCACCACCATAGTTTGCACTGTTACTTGTGAAAGTACTATTATAAACTGCCATAGGACCGTTATTATCGAGAGCACCTCCTTCCGAAGTTGCAGTGTTATTTGTGAAAGTACCATTAACAACAGTTAAGGTACCAAAATTATTGATTGCACCACCACCAATAGTTGCATTGTTATTCCTGAAAGTACTATTACTAACAGTTAAAATACCATTATTTTCGATGGCACCATATTTCGCTGTTGCGTTTGTTAATGTTAAATTAATGATGGTGAGGTTTACTCCCATTGCTATTGTGAAAATACTGTTTCCAGATTGATTACCATTGATTATGGTATTAACCTGATTTTCCCCCATAATAATCATATCTGTATTTATTTGGATATTACTCTCATTGTAGGTTCCACGGGCTATATGAACTGTTCCGTTTGGTTTTATTGTTCCTGTAGCATTTTCTATTGTTGCTTTAGGTCCGTTTAAGCCGCCAGTCCATGTAGAATTAAGACCATTATAATCATCGTTTCCTGAGGAACTAACATAAATTGAATCACCTGAAGCAGCTGATACATTGTCCATACCATAAGAAAAGATAATCATTAACCCAAATAAAATAAGCCCAAAAATTAATAAATTATCTTTACTAAAACTCCCTAATCTATTTCTAGAACTATTAAATCGTCCTATAATTGCTTTCACCCCGCCCATCTTAGATTCTCAACTAAAATTATAATATAAATATATCTAACATTTTAATAACCATATATATTTATTATTACAACATAATAACAAATTTTATATATCAAAACAAGATTTTGTGACGTAATTCACATACTATGGAGTTATTAAAGTAAAATAGTAACCTATTTGAATATTCAAACAATTTTACCCGACCAATAAATAAAGAATGAATATTTAAAGACATTCAAATTAATTTATTGTGGATTAAAAATTTTAAACTGTCTTATTTGATCGACAAGTATATTAATACATTTTGTACTAGTAAAGGTTAATAACGGATGTATTACTATTTACGTGACTAAAAAATGGGGGTTAAAATGTTTAAAAATGATAGATATTTATTATTTTTCATGTTTTTTGCTTTATTTTTCTTTATATCAACAACAGGGACAGTGTGTGCAGCATCCAACTCTACAATATATGTAAGCACCCATGGTAATGATACTTGGGACGGGCAAACTGCAATTTGGAACGGTAATAGTGGTCCTAAAGCAACAATATCCAATGCAACAGCCACAACTGCAACAAATGGAACCATATATGTAGCTAACGGTAGATATGGAGAATGTTGCATATCACTATTTAGAAACATCACCATAATTGGTGAAGGTCAGGATCAAACCATCATCGATGCATCTGGGAAAAATACTATTTTCACCATACCACCAGGTGTAACCGCCACTTTAATAAATTTAACATTGACAAATGGACATTATGGTGCAATTTGGAACTATGGAAAATTAAACTTAATTAACTGTACATTTGACAGTAATAATGCATATGAAGGGGCAGCCATTGACAATCAGCCCAGCGGAATATTAAACATAACTAACTGTGTTTTTAGTAACAACGTTGCAAGTGCATATGGTGCGATCATAGCAATGGGTCCATTAACAGTAAAAAACACCACTTTTTTCAACAACAGTGCATATGATGGAGGAGCCATAACAGTTTTTAGTTCTAATGTGAGTATAATTGACTCTAATTTCTACAACAACTCTGCATTTGAAGGTGGGGCAATTTATACTGATGTTAATGGTCCTGAAACTAATATTACTGCTAATTATAATCGTTTTATAGGTAACAAAGGTTACAGTACTGTTGAGGGTAATTTGAATGCGGATAATAATTGGTGGGGAACCAATACTCCTGATTTCAATCAACTGATCTTTGGTTATGTCAAATCAGATTCTTGGTTGATACTCAGCAATTTATCAGCAAATCCAATCATCATACAAAAAAATGGTTATTCAACTATAACAGCCCATTTATTATCCTATAATGGAGTGTCCAATACTACAAACCCAATTACAGAATCTGTGTCTATACCCATAACATTTACTACATCACTGGGCTACTTGAACACAAACTATACAACACTGGAAAATGGTATTGCATCAACACTGTTCACCTCAGGTTATACAGGGATAGCCAATATCAGTGCGACTGTGGACAATCAAACTACAAATATTTTAGTTCTCATCGATACTCCACTCAGCATTGTATCGGTAGATCCCACAAACAAAACAATAATAAACAACACCCATGAAACAATTACAATTAGATTTAACAAGCCAATATTGGCTGGAAGTTCCTATAATAATATAAGCATTAAAGGACCTACAGGACAACCTGTTCCATTGGTTGCATCAATAAATAACGATACTTTAACTTTAATACCTACAAAGTACTGCAATAATGGAATTTATACCCTAAATATTCCTTTAAATGGAGTAACAGACTGGTTAGGATATGGATTAGAATCTGTTTATACTTCACAATTTACTTTGGATACTAAAACACCCGTAGTAACTGCGAATCCTAGAAGTGGTCTATTCAACAACAATCAACTCATAAACATCATGATGAACGAAGCTGGAACCATATATTACACGATAAATGGAACAAAACCAACAAATAATAGTTTGGTTTACAATAAACCCCTTAATATCAGCACATCAACCACTTTGAAGTTTTTTGGAATTGATTTAGCTGGAAACAAATCACCAGTCAACACCCAAGTTTACACCATAGATAAGGTAGTACCAAAACCTGTAGCAACCACACCCATTAACAACACTAAAAATATATCCTTAACTTCAGCTATAACCATTAAATTCAATGAAAAGATCATGAAGGGAGTCAATTTTTCAAATATTCACATTAAAAACTTGACCACAGGCAAGATCACAAAAACAACCATCAAGATAACAGGAAACGAACTAACCATTAAAATGACAAAAAGCAGATTAAGCCTCAATAAATATGAGGTTTACATACCCACAAATGCAGTGAAGGACACAAAAGGGAACAACAACACAAAGTACGTTCTAAACTTTAAGACTGGTAAGTATTAAATTCAATTTCCTCTTTTTTTAATGTGTGCCCAGTAATATAAGTTCTAAATTCGTTTCATTTTAAAATGTCCAGATATACTTAATGATTTCAAATAATTAGCAATAAAACCAAAATAGGATATTTTTATCTTTATTCAAAGTAAACCTTGCCGCAACTATAACAACAGCCTTTGTGGACGCAAATAGTTCCTCCACACTCGGAACAAGTCCATTTTTTGGCTTCATCTGCTAAAAAGTTTTTCATACCATTATCACGTATGGATCTAAGGTTAGTTATCATACTCATATGGTACTTCTTAGTGTATCTTTTATCGAGATGTTTTAATTTATCGCATGGAAAATCTTCGCATTCGAAGCAGAACTCAGCATCTCCATTTTCAAATATTTCACAGTTTTTTATTTTACAGTTTACTTTAGTAATGGATTTGTTATCATCCGGCCCTCTGCAGCCTGGACATTTATTTCGCTCCCTTAAAAATGCCATGCATAATGCACAGTTCATTCCACATGGAGCAATTAATGAATGATTTTGGGTGTTCATAACATATAACTCCTGATCCTGTGTTGAAATTAGAGGGATACCACAATATTTCATTTTTCAAAATCTTGGCTTAAAATCCCCATCATAGTATGTTTCGGATTGGGCTTAAAATTACTCATTAAACTACTATTTTTGGGAATTATATGTTTAATTCTTCATAAAAATAGGTTTACTCAATTATCATTCAAAAAAAAATAAAAAAAATAAAAAAGAAGTGTTGATTGTTTTAACGAATTAAAATTATTAATGTCACGAAGAAATATGGGAATTTGGTTGATTCCCATATTCATGACTCTAACAGTTTAAAACAGTCCACTCTCTTTTAACTTGTCTTCCATGAGATGTGCACGTTTGTTCATTTTTTCCTTTATGATCAGGCTCACCACAAAGAATGCTAGGGTAAATAATCCCAGTATTACCATGTTGTACCAGTAGGTGCTCCATATTACTCCCCCTACAATTTCCCTCAGTGCACCTACACCGTAGGATACTGGGAGGTATGGATGTATTGCCTGGAAGGTATTGGGCAGTACCTGGAGTGGGAATATTCCACCTGTTGCAGTTATTTGGAACACCAGTATAACTATTGCAAGGCTTTTACCTGCATTTCCCAGTGTTGATGTCATGGAGTAAACTATTATCATGGTACATATTCCAATGAACAGCGTGGTCAAAAGGAACAGTAACGATGATGTCATTTGAACACCTAGGAGTATGGATCCAATACCTGCAAGGAGTGCTTGGAAGAACCCTATTATGAGGAAGAGTCCCATTCTTCCTATGTAAATGCTCTCAGCATTGTACTTCTTCCTGGATTTAACCCTCATACTTATCATAGCAACTGAAATTAAGCTTCCAATCCATAATGATATTGGTATGTAAAATGGTGCCAGTGCAGATCCGTAGTTAGCTATTGGGTACATGTCGTCCTGATCCAGCACAACTGGAGATTGGAAGTAGTTTTGTACAGCTGTCTGGTTCTTATCTGAGAATGCTATCAGGTTGTCTATATCAGATTCGCTTATGGAGTTGATCTTTGCAGTTGCAACTGGAATTTCAGACTTTATTGCAGGCCATTTAGAGTTAACAACACTGAGCTCTGATGCTGCTGTGTTTATCTGGTTGCCTATGTTTGCCCTGTTGTTAGCAAGGAGATTTACAGCGTCGTCCATGGTGTCTATGGCAGTTTTAAGTTTGGTAAGATCCCCAGTTGGACTGGTGCCGTTATTGAGGTCTGCTGCTACCTGTTTAAGTATGGTCAAGGTGTTGTTAACATAATTTATGTCTGTTTCCACCTGTTTTATGATGGGTAACAGGTTTTGATCGCCAGTTACGTCGTATAAACTTTGCAGTACATCATCCACAAATTTCAAAAGGACTAACGCATCATTTAACTGCGATTCCATGTTTGTTATGGTTGTTTTCGCCTTTTGAGGATCAGAGGCCACTTCATTGTAGAGGTTGTCGTACAAGCTCCTTACCTTGTTTGAGTTGGTTTGAACTTCAGGTAGTGCTGCATTAACCTTTGGCCAGACAGTCTGTACAGTTGACATGTCTGAATTTGCCTGTCCAATTGTGGAGTCGATTGTTCCTATTTTTCCATTTAATTCGTTCATAAATGCTTTGGCCTTGAGGAACGTTGCCTTGTTTTGTGCCATCAAATTACCAACATCACTTAATTTGCCGAATATGATACCATCAACAGTTTGAACAACTTGATCATTAATTTGTGATTGTAATGTGTCCATTCCTGCGTTTGTTATCCTGGTTGCTACGGGATTGGTTTTTTCGTTGGCTATGTACTCTATGTGGGCTGGTTGAGGTGTGGTGTTCTGAATGGAGAGCAGGTTTTCTGTGAAGTTACTGGGTATTATCAGTGCGGCGTAATATTTCCCGTTTTTCACACCATCCATGGCAGTGTCCTTGTCAACAAATTGCCAGCTGAATTTGGTGTTGTTTTTCAGTTCATCCACAACCATGCTTCCGACATTGTATTGTGTGCCGTTTAATGAGTATCCTACATCCTCATTTACAACTGCCACTTCAATGTTGGATGTCTTTGAGTAGGGATCCCATGTGGCTTGTATATTTAAAAGTGCGTACAGTGAAGGGATTATAATTATCACAAAAATGACTATCATAACCGCTGGACTGTGTAACGCGGTTTTAATATCATTTTTAAATATTTCTCTTACGTCTTTAATCATAATTATCAAATCCAATATGATTCTAATCCACTGTTCAATCAATATAAACTTGTTTTCAGTTCTTTATTATCAATCAAAACAAGTAAAATTTCTTTTATTGTAATTTTCAATTTTTGAGTATTCCATGTAGGAAAATTTTCAAACTGTTTTCCATGTTTTTTTCCATGGCTTCCTCAGGGTACTGTTCATATATCTTTCCGTAAATTGTTATGTGAAATACTATGCTGAATATGGTCATTGCAGCTGCATCAGGGTCTATATCCCTTAATATTCCCTTTTTTATGAGTTTTTGGAAGTACTTTGCCAGATGTTGTTTAATGAGTCTTGAAATTTTAGGAAAGACTTTATCTTCTATTGGAATTCCCCTAACTTCCTCCATGGAAATTCGTATTAGGTTGATCCTTTTGTCTATTTTTTTTGATGCATTCTTCCATATGGTCATGAGGTAAGTTTCCACATCATCGTCCTCATCGATGTCAAACAGGGTTTCAAGTTCTAGAAGAAGTTGGTTTGCACCGCGTTCCTTTGCAGCCCTTAATAACCTATTTTTATTTTTAAATTTTCTAAATACTGTTACTTCGTTAACTCCTGCTTCACTGGCAATCTTTCGGGTTGTTGCACCGTTTAATCCTTCGTTATCCAGGAGTTCAATTGTTGCATCGAGTATTTTATCTTCAGTACTAACCATCAATGCAAGTATGCACTTGCGTGCATATAAATGTTTCGTACCTAAAAAAAATTGTCCAACTAAAAATGGATTAAACATCTAAATTTTGGTTTTAGAAAATTCGATGCTAAATCTTCATTTTGTACATGTTGTAGGATAATGCCGCAAGCCAGATTAATGAGAAAAAAACTGCGGACCATTCAAAACCTGGAATTGGTAGAGTTGGGTATGGTGTTGCAAGTGCATCATGGTACTTCGGTAGCGAAAGTATGGTTAAAAAAAACAGATCAATTATAACAGCTATAACACCGATTAAAGCAACACCTATCATGAACTTCGGATGATTAAATATAGCTCCTGTCATTAATATGATGGTAAGGAACAATGCTTCAAACACACCCTTGGCCGCCAGAACATGAAGGTTAATATGAGTCTCAGGAAAAACCCCAACGAAGATCAAAGAAACCGATGCAAAAATTCCTAAAATAATGCCAAGAGCAAGTAAAATTCTTTCAAACAAATTTCCAGTGTCCCACCTGTAAAATTGGCTTATAAATTGAATTAAAATGATACCAGTAATAATGCAGGCCATGTTAAAGTAAATTGCCCCTTGTGGATTTAAATCAACATTTCCCAGGTTACTGAGCCAGTTGAATACTATGGAATAGGATTCAGGATACAACGATAGTGAAATAAATGTTAGTACACTGAAAACAACGAGGGCCAGAATCCCAAAAAGATCCATCCGATAATTCCATGATTTCATACCAGTAAATATGAAATTTATTAAATAAATAGTTTCCATGTAAAGTTTTAACGGAAACTATTTTGATCTAAACTCCGGGCTAAA
>JAEZAV010000199.1 GCA_023430285.1 Methanobacteriota archaeon
CAGTCATCACTAAACTCAGGACTTCCTGAAGTAGCCATAATAATGGTTTTACTGAGTATAGTAACCTTCATGACTTTCATGAGGGCTTTCCACACCATATATTTGAGGCCAAAACCAGCAGGACTCGTTGTAGAAAACGAAAATATACCTAGAGTCACGATCGTGGCAATGGTTTGTTTACTGATAATATGTTTAGTGTTTGGATTGTATCCACAACTTGCAACCAATTACTTACAAGGGCTAGCTATGGGGATAGCATAAAGAAAGAGGGATTATATGAACATCTATGATTTCATACGGAAAAAGATAAAAGACGTTAAAATGGAAACGGGAGATGAAGGTCCTGTTACAAATATTTCAGCCACCTCAATGCTGACTGCAGAGATCACAATAATATCTTCCCTTTTAATAGCTGTGGTGATGTTGAGATTACTAAACAGAGCACTCATGATGGCTCTAGTTGTCATTGTCTTCCTTATAATATTCATGGCAATGCCAATCATGCCAAAGTTGAAAAGAGAACAGAATGATTCATTGGCAACTATGAGTTTCTATATAATTGTTGCACTTGCCATAATAGTTTCACTATTCTACTGGGGGAATTTAAATGTCTGAAGGAATTCGAAATATCATAGCAGGACTCGCACTAGTAGTATTTGCTGCCACATTGTTCCAGTCAATATTCAAGTTTTCCAATATGATCTACCCTGGAATAAGTTATATATACAACTGGGTAGGACCTCACATAGCCCCTAACATGGTTACAAACGTAGTGTTTGATTGGAGAGGATACGATACCCTTGGAGAAGCATTGATTCTTGTAACAGCAGTTATAGTTACCCTTCTAATATTTGGAAGGGGCCAAGTAGATCTTGGAGGTGATGATGAATGAGTACAATTTTAAAACTATTTGCATTTCCTGCAGCAGTCGTATTCATGTGCTACGGTGCACTCACAATTCTTGGAGGACACATTACACCTGGAGGAGGATTTCAGGGCGGGGCCATGATAGCAGCAGGAATAATTTTCTGTTTAGTGGTGTATGGTGTTGACAAAACACCCATAAAACTTAGTCACAATTTCATGGCATCCTTAGAAAGTATAGGTGCTATAGGCTACATATTCTTGGGACTAGCAGGTTTATTCACCACAGGATTCTTCCTTTACAACTTGGGAGTTGATCTGTACCACATAGTTCCACCGTACATAGTCAACATATTCGATTATCCTGACCCAATACACGCAGGAATAATTCCTTACCTCAACTTCGTTGTGGGATTAAAGGTTTTGGTCGGTTTAAGTGCGGTTGTGATAACATTCCTAGAGAGTGATAAGCTTATAAAGAAAATGGAGAGTAACTAAATGGTTTATATTGGCCCACTTGTTCTGGGATTTGTAATTGGATTCATACTCGGAACAAGAATTAAACCAAATCCCGAGAGCAAGATGTACTTCCCTGCTTCGGTCTATGTGTTGCTGGCAATAGTTGTGATTGTAATGGCATACCAATTAGGTCCTTTCCCATTTTACACAGATTCAATACTTGCTAACGGACTTATATCTGCATTTGTAGGTATAGTTGTGGGTAAATTAACATTCGGAAGAGGATAACAGTTAAAATAACCAATAAAATTAATCAATTATAAGAAGGTAAATGTCATGTTCCTATCAACAAAGAAATGTGAAGGCATTGGAAAGTGTGTTGAAGAATGCCCGACTGAAGCCATCAGAATCATTGATGGAAAGGCATTCAGTTGCATCACATGTGGTGCCTGTAAAGATGCCTGTCCAAACAGCGCAATATTTAAAAATAAATTTGGAGGATTCGTTGTCGACCGTGCCAAGTGTAATGCTTGTGGTGTGTGTGAGATGACATGTCCAGTTAACAACATCAAAATAGAGGACGGTGTTGTGAAGGGAATATGTGCAAGATGTGGAATATGTGTTGATGCATGCCCAGTTAAAGCAAGGGCAGATGCACAAGATGTTATAGAGGATAGACAGCTTAAATTTTTAGAATCACTAAACCTCACTATTCAACCAGGTTCTAGGGTTAAAAAAGAGGAAGAATACGCAACCAGAACTAATATCTGCACAGATCCTGAAAAATGTACCCTCTGTGGAAGGTGTGAATATTACTGCCCAACCAACGCCATAATTGTGGATGTGGACTCAGAAGGCATGTGCACAGAATGCAGAATATGTGAAGATGTATGTCCAGTGGGTGCAATAAAAGACGGGGTTATTGATGATTCTAAATGTACATTATGTCTTAAATGTGTTTCAGAATGCCCTAACTCTGCAATGTACACTGAAGACTTCAAACTACACATAAGAAAACCTGATGAGGGAGAAACCATCAAAGGTTCCATAGTTTCCTGCTTAAACTGTGGTCTATGTGCAGAAGCATGTACACACGGGGCACTGAAGGTTGTGGATGGAAAACTCCGTTACGATCCAACACTCTGCAAGGAATGCACAACAATGGATTGTTTGGAAGTGTGTCCAGTGGGCACTATAAAGGAATCTGCAGACCCTGAACGTGCAGTTGAAGGCTTTTGTGTTTCATGCGGTAAATGTGTTCAAGTTTGTGATGTTAACAAGGCAAGAAAGCTCAAGAACATTAAATGGGATGGAACAGTATCTGAAGATTGCATAACCTGTGGTATATGCTCTGAATTATGTCCAAAAGGAGCTATAACCTTAAGAAGAGGTTCTATAGATGTGGACATGGATAAATGCATTTTATGTGAAAAATGTGCCATTCATTGCCCCGTCAACGCAATTCCAAGAACCGCTACCCTTAAAAAATCTATTAAGGAAGGTTTCACATTTGTACAGGATAAAATGTGCATGAAATGTAAACTCTGCACCAAAATATGTCCAGAAGATGCCATCACTGAAAATTCTGAGGGAAATATCGTCGTGGATGATTCTAAATGCATATACTGTGGAGCTTGTTCCAATGCATGTCCCGCAAAGGCAATTATACTTGAAAGAGAATTTGAGGTATCAGAATGAAAAATTTAATTAGAATATTCCTGGATGGAATAATCAACAACACTAAGAGAATTATCTTTGCATCCGACAGGGTTACAGACATGGAACTTCGGAGCAAAATCCTCGAAGGAAAGATAGTCCCAACTGATAAGGTGGCAGAACAGTCGTGCATAGGTTGTGGGGGATGTTCAAATGCGTGTCCAACCCATGCAATCGAGATGGTTGACCTTCCAGAGCCAGTGGAGTTGATGGAAGGACTTGTTAAGGATAAAATACCGGTGCTTAACAGTTTAAAATGTGTGAACTGTTACTACTGCCATGACTTCTGCCCATTATATGCTTTGTTTGGAGAGGCAGGCACGATCCATCCGAATGATGTGGGGATTGTAGAATCAGATATTTCAGAACTTCTAGATAAACCAGTGAAAATATCAGATGATAAAGTAGCCTTCATATCTCAGTACTTAGCAGACTCCACCATAATAAAAAAGAGGAAAGAAAACTGAATAAAATTTCATTGAATAAAAATTATCATAAAAATAATTAGACCTTAAGAGGAATAATATGAGCTTAAAATCATATTCAAGGGCAAGAGCTGTTCATGTAATGCTTGTTTATACAGGCGGATGTAATGGCTGTGATATTGAAATTGTCAACTGTGTATTATCACCAAAGTACGATGCTGAACAGTACAAAGTATTTCTAACTTGGAATCCAAGGGAGGCAGATGTACTGGTTGTTACGGGCCCTGTAACAAAACACAACGAGAAACCACTCAGGGAAATTTACGATGCAATACCAGAACCTAAGGCAGTCATAGCTGCCGGAGCATGTGCTCTAATGGGAGGAGTATACAAGAACATACATGGTGATATTCCCTCAGAGGAAATTATGGGACCTGTAGACAACATCATACCCGTCGATGCAAAGGTTCCAGGATGTGCTGTAAGACCTGAAGATGTACTTTCAGGTGTGGTTTCAGCATTACCTTTGCTCTTGGATGCTAAATAACTGGGTAAACTAAATCTTAAAACTCATTTGAAGGTGGATTTATGAATGAAAATAACAAGATAACCGAAAAAAATGTCATTGAAACAGAAGTTACAATGGGCCCGGTGCACTCTGCTGCAATTGAACCCTACAGGGTCAGATTATTTGTAGAGGATGAAATGGTTAAGGATGCTGAGATAACAGTAGGAGTTAATCATAGGGGTATTGAAAGGATTATGGAGGGTCTTCCAGTAGAGAAGGCAAATAGTTTAACAGAAAAGATATGTGGAATATGTTCCAACAGCCACATATGGAATTCTGTCCTTGTTGCAGAGAAAGCCATAGGAATAGATGTTCCTGAACGTGCTCAGTACATAAGGGTCATAATGGAAGAACTTGAAAGGCTGCACAGCCACCTCCTTTACCTAGCACATGGAAACGAAGTTTTGGGTCACGAAACATTTGCAATGAGAATATTCTACATAAGAGAAACAGTGATGGAACTTCTCAGAATGATTGGAGGTAACAGGGTTCAGTATGGAGCTTCCATCATAGGCGGTGTAAGGCCCAGATGTGAACTTGATGCCATGAGGATCCAAAAGATCAGTGAAGGAATGGACATAATTGAAGAGAAGGTCTTGGACTTTGCAGATAGATTTGTTTCAGATCCCATGATCATGTCACGTATAACTGGGGTTGGAGTTTTAACCAGAAAACAAGCAATTGAACTCGCAGCTACTGGTCCAACTTTGAGGTCTACAGGTGTGGAGATCGATCTTCGAACAGAGATGGAGGCCTACGAACCATTTGATTTCAATGTGATTACCCAGGATGATGGGGATGTTAAATCTAACCTTCTAATGAGGGTTTTAGAAATTCCAGAGGCCATTAGTATCATTAGACAGGCCATAAAAAATCTTCCAGATGGAAAAATTACCAACAGAAGTTGGGATATGCAGGATGCACCAATAACCAAGAGTTATATCGAAGTTCCAAGGGGAAAACTCTATCATTCATATGCTTTAGAAGATGGAAGGGTGAGAAATTCTATTGTAAGAACGCCATCCATTACCAACATAGGAGCTATGCAGTACGCAGCGGTGGGACATCATATAACTGATGCTCAGCTAGCAATTGTACAGTGCGATCCCTGTTTCACATGCACAGATCGTGCAATTCAGATAATCAAAATATAAAAGGAGATCATGATGACAGCAGTAAATTCCCTAATAGCCGTAATAGGAACGTTGTTAGTTGCATTAATAGTCAGTGTATGGCTTCCAGGGATTGAGAGGAAGTTTGTTCACGCAAGAATACAACAAAGGGTAGGTCCACCAATATCCAGTGCAGGTATTATGGCACCCCTCAAATTTTTCTTCAAACAAACAATAAACCCAAATTCACCAATGCCTAAACTGTACAATGCGCTTCCATTAATAAGCCTTTTATCAGTAATATTCATATTATTGTTCTTAATGCCACAATTATATGCATTAGCTGCACTAACAAGCATAATAGCAATTGTGGGATTGTTAAAGATTGAGGAAGTCATTTACATGTTCATGGGTTCCCTATCTAAATCAATAATGTCACTTAAAATGCCATTTCCAGACATTGTAAAGGGAGCTAAACATCCAAACACAAGCAGAACTTTTATGGAAGAACTCAGTTCACTGAGGGCATTTAGGTTGATAGCATTTGGTTCGTTCCCACTGTACATAGCACTATTTATACCGGTGGCACTTTCAAAAACCATCTACCTGAGTGGAATTGTGAACTATCAGCAAATTCATGGTCCAATTCTTTTCACAATGGCAGGTGCTCTCGGGGCAATTGTATTCTTCATTGGATACATGATTCTCTTAAATGAGTACCCATTCGTCATACTAAAGACTAAGGCTGATGTGATAGAAGGCCCATTGATGGAATACGCTGCTAAATACAGGGCTTATGTTTACATTACCCGAGGATTCCTCATGTTTGTACTGGCTAGTTTGTTTACAACATTATTTTTGGGAATTCCACCAAACCTATTCAGCTGGGACATTCTGATAACAATTGCAGTTGCATTGATATTCCCAATACTAATGGCAATTATGAGTGCATTTTCACCCATATTTACCAACAAACAGTTCTATCCTGCAGTTGCCGGAGTTTCAATCATAGGAATACTGGCCATAGTAGTATCATTCTTATGATACTCAAATTTTTTTAAAGACTAAAGAAAATGAAGAATTAAAAATGGTGATTGAATGAAGTTCGTTGTAAGTCCAATGCATATTGTGAGTGTTGGAGGATATATAGTCGAAACACAGTTTCCTTACAGAAACCTTATAGTGGTAAATCCAACTGAAGAACCAATAAAAATGGAGATCCCAGTATTTAACGAGGAATGGATCGAAGAACATCGTCAACTCGGACTTGAAATTACACCTATAACAGAAAAGGACAGTTTTTTAAGTAATTTCAGAAGGGCCAAACTCAAATTAGACCAATTGAAAAAGGAAAAAGAAACTGGATAATTCCTTCCAATTCCTTTTATAACCCATTGAAGGATTGATTATTTAATTTACTGCTGAAATTTGAATTAGAACATTATTCACTTATTTTTTTGGAGACTCTCAGTGCCAGAGCACTGGCCAGCATGATGGTTGGAAGTCCCTGTGATTGGGGCGCCAATGACAGATCAGCAATCCAAAGTCCATCTGGCAGTTCAGATGAACGCATAGAAGAAATATCTTTTCGTTTTAATGGAACTGTTCCCCCAAGATGGCCTCCATTGTACATTCCTTTAACAAATGGGCCTGATACTCCTGAACTTTCCATGATATTTTTTGCTTTGAGTATGGCATCATCTAACTTTGCTTCATCAGTGTTGGTGACTTCTTTTTTGATGGTTCCATCTTCAAGAACAGTACCATTTTCCACATCTGCCAGTTTCACCATGATTCCCACTCTGTCCTTTAAAGAAACATCACGCCATGGTTTGTGGAAGTAATGTGAAAGTATATCGATGTATGGGGAGAGTATATAATCTTTTTGTGAACTGTACCATGCCATTGGCGGTTCTCTTAACTGTTTTGAATTTTTAGCAACTCCACCTAGGGTTAATACAATATCAACCCATAACTTGTCTTCGCAGTAAATTCCTGATTTCTTCAAAATTTGTGCTGTTCCAACTCCTCCAGCTGCCAATACAACAGCATCTGCAGGATATACTTGGTTTGATTTTCCCCTTTTTACTGAAACTCCATAAACTTGATTGTTACGTGTTAAAACCTCTTGAACCATTGAAGATGTGTGGAGAATTGCCCCATTTTCAATGGCAATATCTAATAATCTACCAGAATCCCAACGAGCACCTGTGTGACAGCCCATCTCACAGAGTCCACATGACGTACATTTATGATATTCCACAGCTTTTGGTGTGGGATTGGGATTCAAATTTAATTCTTCAGCACTTTCAAACATTTTTTGGGTGAGAGGTCGCCATCTATTTTTAGGAACAGGATGGATTGAAGTTTGATTTTCGATGGATTCAAACTCTGGAGTGAGATCCAATCCAATTTCTTTCAAACCATGTTCCGCACGCACCATGTTTCCACAGGATATTGCTGTACAACCTCCCTGAGTAATTCCCCTCACAACCACGAGTTTTGGGCTTGATCTTGCAACATTCATGTGTGGAAAAATTCGCATGATGTTGCCTTCGTTCCCAAGCAAACCTAAATTTTTTAGAGGTTCTGTTAAGGTCATTAATCTTGTGAATGGTTTGAATGGTTTTCCAGATTCTAGAATAGTGACTTCATGACCATTTTGCGACAGTTCCATTGCAGCTGAAGCTCCTCCAGCTCCCGATCCCACAACTACTACTTTCATCAAATTCCCCCTTCCATATTTATACAAGCCTTACATCTTTTTGAACCTAATGTTATTCTTTCTGCAAATTCTAAGTCCATATTTTTATTTAAACCTTTTAAAACACCTTTATCTGCATAACTGAGGATACTGCAGGTTTGAGGAGTGTAATATTTGGAAAGGGCACACGAACTAACCCATAGGATGATGTTACCCTCTGTATTTTCAGTTGTAAATTCAATTCCCAGGATTTTGTAGAGTACTTTGGCAGCTTTAATGGTGTCCTCCACACTGTTTCCAACCCCAAGAACCTTCCGAGCATGTTGACCGAGAATTAACCCGGCTTCAAACATCCTTTTTTTCCCTTCTTGCAAGGCTGTGGGTTCTCCCAAAAGATCTATCAACAGTTTCACACGTTTGTTATGGCCTATGGCCATTATCTTTCTTCTATTAGCAAGATTTCCATTTAATTCTTCAGTTTTTGGTGGTGATCCACCTTTTTCAACAATGAGTTGGTCTAAATAATTGTTGGTTATGTTGTTTGTTCCATTCAATTCATTTTTTATTATAAATTTTGGGGTCCAAACAGTTAAGATTCTAAGTTTAATTCCCATGATCTTCACCATCATCGCCAAAGAAAATTATATCCGGGTTATGTTTGAGAAGTTCTTTCCAAGATTTACTGTAGATCAGGTTTACCGATGTTTCATATTTCTTTAGAATGTTTTGACGTTTTAATTTAAGATTTGCAGTTATATCCCCATGTTCAATGGAAAGTTCATCCTTCATAACCATCCATTTCCTGACTTTTTCGGGATTTGAAAGCTGTTGATTGATCTTTTTGAGGTCGATCCTGAATTTTGTGGGCTCGAAGGTTTCGTTCATCCAGATCATTGCTATGGAGTATGGTTTCTGATCTCCCACCAGCATAACTTCGGATACTCCTTCAATCAATTTGAGTTTACCCTCAACCTTAAGCGGCCGAATACTTTTACCATAGGAGTTCACTATCATCTCTTTTTTTCTTCCAGTGATCACTAAATTTCCGTTTTTGGTCAAATGACCATAATCTCCTGTTTTAAACCACCCCTCATTGAAGTGGTGTTTATTTTTTTGGGGGTTGTTGTAGTAGCCTGATGTTAACTGTGGACCTTTAACAATTATTTCCCCGTCTTCAGTTGTGGAGATATGGGTTTCTGGTAGGGGAGTTCCAACTGTTCCAATGATATTTGATCCCAGTCTGTTTATGGTCAGCAGTGGTGCTTCAGTCAGTCCGTATGCATTATGTATTTCGATCCCAACTTCATGAAATGCTCTGAGAAGATCTTCACTAATCGGTGCAGAACCCACTATTAACTGGGCACATTCATCCAAGCCTGCCATTTTAAGTAGGACTCTTTTCAATATTTTTCCATAGATACGTTTCAATCCACTCCTTGTTGTGTTCAGGTACATATCTCCCAACCATTTCCTATGAAGTTTGGACCAAATTTTTTCATAGAACCTTGGAACCGAGAAAAAAATGGTTGGCCTAACTTGGGGTAGTGCTGCTTCAAGTTCGTGGAAGTTCTCAAGAAAGTATAATTCAAGGGATGCAGGAGCATAATACGGGGAATATGTTCCTAAAATTCCTTCAACAACATGGTTCATGGGTAAAAACGATAAATATTTGATATTGGATGTTCGATCTGACCATGGGGGTATTGATGCAATAAATTCTGCCATCCACCTCAAATTTCCATGGCTGAAACGAACTCCTGCAGGTTTTCCAGTTGTACCTGATGTGTAGCGTATGGTAGCAGTATCGTTAAAATCTACTGGTGCAATAATTTCAGAAGGATCCTTGATCAGCACATCAGTTTCAGGATTTAAAAATTCACTCCATGAAACTATTTTAGATTGGTGGTCATGATCTCTGTAGAACGATACCACTGGAATTTTAATTTTATTTGAACTGTTCAGCAAGTCAGGAGTGCCTAAAAATATTATGGATGCATCACAATCTTTTAATATCTCATTTATTTCATCCACGGGGCTGGTGTAATATATTGGAACATTCACGGCTCCTAACAGTCCAATTGCCACATCAAGCAATAAATAACGGGTACTGTTAAATCCTGCAATCGCTACACGGTCCCCTTTCTTGATACCCATAGATAATAGCCCATTTAAGACCTTTGAAACCTGTTCTTTAAAGTTTGGTGCTGTTAATTTTAAGTAGTTGCCATCCACAATATCATAATAATCAACTGGCAAACTCCTGCTCAACCTGTAAATTATTTGTTCATGTACTGTTCTCGATGAACGGTGAAAAAATCCGTAGTATGAGGCAAATTCCAATAATTTAGGCAGATAATCGACCCAGTTAAGTGGGTATTCTCCCATGATAAGTTCAGTGTTTTTGCTGTCAAAAATTCTGTCTTCCTTCATGTAGGGTTCGAGTTCGTGAAGAACCCTACCAACGCCATGATCAGTATTTAGAAATCTTTCTACAATGGGTAACATTGGAGATAAAGGTATGTACAGGGGTTTGGAAAGCTTCAAATCTAAATTTTCAGATGCCCATTTTTTGACTAAACTGACCAGCTCATGTACAGTGGGACTGTTTTGATATGGACCAGTTAAATGGAATGTTTTAGTGTTTGAATCTTCATTTAAGGTAATGGTACAAACGGCATCTGCAACGTAATCAACCGGAACCATGTTGATCTTCAAATTTTTAGAAACTGGAAAAAATCGTAATCCATTCATATAAAGACGTATTAGTGAGTATATGGTGTTGAAAGTTTTAATGTATCCTGTAGTAGAATCTCCCACTATCATTCCAGGCCTTAATATTACAAATGGCAGATCTGCTTTTCTAACAACTTCTTCTGCTTCGAATTTGCTTTGTTCGTAGTTGGATTTAAATCCAGATTTACCACTTAAAGAATCCTCTTCAATTAAACCCTTCCTTTTACCAGCAACGTAGGCAGTAGAAATGTGGGAAAACTTTTTCAACCGGTAATTTTTGGCTTTTAAAGCCATTTTAATCATGTTTTCGGTTCCTCGAAGATTAATTCTTCTCAAATTTTCAATGGAACTGTTCAGTTTCAGATCTGCAGCTGCGTGTATCACATGAGTTACATTTTCAACCAGATATCTGAAATTCTCCGGGTCTAGTCCCAGCAAATCCTTGGTTACATCACCATTTAGGATCATGATCTTGGAACTGGGAGTATCAATCTCCTTCAATTCATTCATAAGGTTTTCAGATTCCCACCAACTTCTTGAAAGATGTTTAACTGCTTCATCATAATTATTACCCCTCACAAGTAGTATTAATGATAGATTAGGTTTTTTTATCAATCTTTCAGCAATTTGGCTGCCTAAAAATCCGGTTGCTCCGGTTATGAAAATTCTGTCTTTCAAACCATCACATCCTCGTGTTTAAATAAAAAGTTTTTAAGGTATTTCTTGTTATTTAATGACAGATCCACCTGTTTTTTATGACATTTTCCAATTAATTCCTTCGTGTGTTTGGGATTTTCAATGAGTTGATCAACCTTTTTTGAAAGGATTTTCCATATGCCCTCCACCTTGGAGTTGTCCCTGGGATAATCTATAAAAAATTCTTTTTCAATTTTAATGTCTTTATACAGACCTTTAAGCCTCTGATCATGCCCAATACCTATTTGCGGTACCGATGTCTTCATGGATAACACTCCTGCATGGTACCTAGATGTTATTAGGAGGTCAAGACTTCTTAGAACTTCTGTAATCTGCGATGCGTTGTAAGTACCTGCTGACACGATCTGAGCCTTTTCAGAGTGTTTCATTTTATTTTTAATTTCAATTGCAAGTGGTTCATCCAACTCTTCCATACAGATTATGATTATGTTCTTACTGTGCAGTTCAACGATCCTGTCTGCTTCACTAGCCCAGTTCTTGCTCAAGGTCTCACTTCCTAAAACCCTGGATCTGGATCTTGAGAAGTAGTAAGGCCATTTGTATAGGTTTTCCCTTTTTCCCCATGGTCTTATTACAACTGGCCAAAGATGAAAGTCCACCACAGCCATTCCAACAAATCCTTCATTAGAAGATGGGTTTTCCGAGTTCCAGATTTTTTTAAGACTATTTTTAGCTTCTAATTGGGTTTCAAATGAGAATGCACAATCTGCTGTGTTTACAATGGGTGCCGTGACTCCTATATCAATTAAACGTTCCCTTGCATATGTGGTTCTAGTTATTATGAGGTCTGTTTTGTTGGCTTCTCTTTTAACTAATAATCTGTTGAATCTGGAAAGATCTCCTGAGTCCACAGCATATGCAATACAAGGGATGCCTCGATTGTATGCACATCTCGTAGTCCATAAAAACGCCCACAAAAGAGCTGAAGTCCAAGTATCCATGTAACAACTGCCTTCCACTAGTAAAACCAGATCCTGTTTTTCAACAATTTTTTTCAAGGCAAAGAAGTATATGGAGGGTATGGGGACAATTTTTAAATTCTCATCTTCTTCTATGTACCTTCTGAGATTTTTTTCATTGAGGGTGGGAATTGTCAGCTCAACATCTTTTCCAAGAACTGTTCTAATATCTTCAATGATGGAAATCAACCTGGTTTCTGAACCTGTGTTGTTTGCTCCGTTGTAACCCATTAAAAGGACTTTTTTAAATTTAGAGTTATTGTTGTCCTTTAATGTGCTTTTTTTAGTTTCCATTTTCTTGTACCATGAAAATTGGGTTTAGATACTTACTTGCTGTATTAAACCTTCTTATGATTTGAATTTTTATTACTTTCAACTTTTACAGAGTCTAAAATGAAATTTGTGTGATCTATCATTTTTTTGTAGGCCATATCAGTAAAAGAGGAGTATTTTGTATCATATTTCAGTATGAAGTACTCAAAGAATAGATACAATGCGAAAGAAAAATATTCCCTCGCAAGAATTCTCGGATCGTACTCTTTAATGATTCCTTTTTTCATCATTTTGGTGAATATTTTCTCCCACTCATTTATGGGGCTCTCTAGGAGTTGGTTTACAAAAAAGGCCTTTATATTTTCGTTGTGAAACACTTCAATTGATAAGATCCTCCAAATTTTTTCTGTTTTTGGATCGGACATTCCATTAAAAAATTCCCTTGACCCTGTTTCAAAGAACAATTCAGGACTTTCAGAAATTAATACATCCATTTCTTCTTCTGTAAGACTCATAGCTCCCAATTGATCTATTAGATGATTGACAATGCTTTCTAATATTGCGTCCTTGTTTTTGTAGTGGTTGTAAATTGAACTTTCTCTAATTCCAACTTCTCTACCTATTTCCCTCATAGAAACAGCATCAAAACCCTTTTGAGAAAAAAGATTGACCGATGCTTCGAAAATACGTTCTTTAGTGGTTAATGTTCCGTTGGTGGTTCTCTTATTTTTCATGGTTGAATTCTCCAATAAGTAATTATTAGGGTCATGAATCATTAATATCAGAACTTAAAATGGTTTTGATCATATATTGTACAATTATTCAGCTGTCAATCTGTAAACTACTCCAGAATCTTTAAAATGCAAAGTTACATCTCAACGAATCTTTTTTAGATTTGTATTTTGTTATCAATGAACAACTACATAAAGTTAACGAACGATCGTTAGTAAACAGATTGTTGAATCAAAAAAATACCTAATGTGTTACTTTTCAGATGAGGGACGAGATTATAACTGTATTGAAACGTTTTGTTATATTCCAGTTCTTTTGAGTAAGATTTCGATTTTCAAAATCCTAATTGAATTTAATTTAAAAATAAAATTGAACCACATATCACTATTCAATGAAATAATGATAATGTGGTTTCTGTAAAAATATTGGATTGTTTAATGGACCAGTTTAAGATCAGTGGCATTACTTATCAGTGGCATTACTTCCAGATTTGTCAGGACGATCCATTATTACCACAACAATCAGCAGTAATATGGCAATGATTGAAACTACAGTTCCAAACATGAATAAATTACTAAATGCATGGCTAAATGTAATTGCTCCACTCAATGCTGCTCCTAAGAAAAAAGAGCCTGCTAATGGCCCTATAGTACCTCCAATTCCTTTAAATGTATTTAATATTCCTACTCCGGATCCTTCTTCGTCTTTAGGCATGAAAGATAACATGAGAACTTGAAATGCACTGAATGTAAAACCCATCCCTATTCCAATTAATATCAAAGCAATTGAAAGGGTAATTGAATCAGTAACGTAGTACGCCATTGCAAAAAGTCCTGCACTCAAAATAGGTGATCCTAGTAGTAGCATACGCTTGGCACCAAACTTGTCTATGAGTACACCTCCCATTATCCCCATTATAAGCAGAGTTATTGAAAGTGGAGTGAGTAAGATACCACTACTCTGTACATTCATATTTAAAACCAACTGAGCAAACGTTGGCACGTACGTAAATGCTGTGAAAGTACCCAAACCTGTTAATAAAATTGCTATGTTAAGGGAAAGAATTTTAGGCTTTTTAAGTAAAGGAATATCTAATATTGGTTCTGATAACCGTTTTTCATACCAGATTAAGGATATGAATAACATTATCGAGACTATAAATAATGGAAACACAGTTATGTCTGTTAATGACATAGTTTCAAGTCTTACAAGGGCCAACAGCATTGTGGCAATTGATCCTATGAGTAATAATGATCCCATGTAATCAATATGAGCATTTGTCTCTCCATGACTCTCTTTGAATTTGGTTGCAAATATGGCTGCCAGGATTCCAATTGGGATATTTACATAAAAAATGGTTCTCCATCCAAAGTTCTGAATTAAGTAACCTCCAATATTTGGCCCAATAATCATTGCAAGTGATGAAGTGGCCATTAATACTCCCATGGTCTTTCCTCTTTGATCTGCAGGAGCTGCGTCATTCATGGTAGATAATGCAGATGGAAGGACTATACCTGCACCAATACCCTGTATTGCCATAGAAACTATTAGTGAGTATATGTCCCATGAAAGACTGGCAGTAAATGACCCAATAATAAATGTAGTCACGCCTATTATGTACAGTTTTTTCCGCCCAAAAACATCGGATAGTTTTCCGGCAAGGGGCATTACTGCAGTCATAAATAACATGAGTACAGTCAATGTCCACGATACTAACTCGTAAGAAGTGTTTAATTCTTTAATTAAGGTAGGTAATGCTGGAATGAATATATATGCATCTATACCTGTCATAAAAACTCCCAATGCTAGTACCATCATAACAAAGAACGGTGATTCCCAATTTATTCTATTTTTTGTATTTTTAGTTGTATTTATGTCCATTTTATCGCTCTTATTTAATTTAAAAGCTAAATTTACAACATATGATCTGCTTTAAATTTAACAAATTAGTTGTAAACTACTTTACAACATAGATGCAAATTTATAATTAATAAACTTTTTGGTTGAGTTGTAAAATGCATTACAACTTTAGATTTAAATAGGTGAATAAGACATATCTTATTGAGAATAGAGTTTTATCTAATCACTAAAGGGAGATTTTTATGGAAAAAATTCCACAACAACTTATTAAATCATTAATGGAACTTGGACTTTTAGAATCAGAGGCTAAAATATACATAGCGCTGGCTATGATGGATAATGCTGAAGTTAAGGAACTTATCAATCTTTTAGGTTTATCCAAACCTAACACGTATGAAGGCCTAAGAATGCTGGAAGAAAAGGGCCTAGTAGTACTCATCAATACTCGACCTATGGCTTATCAAGTTACACCTCCGGATATTGGGTTAGAAATGTTGTTAAAAAACCATGTAAATGCAAAAATAGAAGCTGAAACGATTTTTTCCACTATGAATAAAGAAGATTTTGTAGAAAAATCTTCAGAAGCGTTGTTACATGTTTTTGGTGAAAAAAGTATAGATTTTAAAATTAGGGATATGTTTGATAATGCCTCTAGAAGTGTGTTTATAATATCATCACCCCAGTATATTAAATATTTCAAAAAGTTAGATGGAACAAGACTTAAACTTGATATTAATATTTTTTCAGAGGGTAAAGATACTGAAGAAGAGATAATTAAATCTTTTGGGAATAAAGAGGGGAATTTTAAAATTATCAGTGAAGAAAATGTAATTAAAATGCACTCATCCAAGATACAAAGCCCGAAAGAACTCGAAGAATATAAAGAAGCTCTTTCAATCTTTGAATATAAAAATATGATGATTTTGATGGTAGATGATTCTGAAATTATGTATGTACTACCATTTTCAAAAAATACCCTGAGTGCATTTAATACGAAGAATAAATCTTTAATAACATTAATGAAGTTAGGGCTGAAGGATATGACAAATCAACTCTAAAAATCTAAATAACTCATTAATTCAAATCATACTGTGGTAAATTGATTATTAAGGATTATTTTTAGGTTTTTACAAGCTCATGAATAAAATTTATTGGATTTCACATGATAAAGTTGGGGTGTAATGGAATCAAGATAATTTTATTTAAGGGATAATTTCCATAGTTAATTCTAATCAATTTAAAGGAGATAACATGAAAGAATTTGCCATTACAATAAAAGCCCATAATAAACCTGGTGTACTCAGGGATATCACAGAAATGATGGCTAAATGTGGGATAAACATATCATACACACATTTATTTGTAGAGAAGGATGAATCTGCTTCAGTTTATATGGAACTGGAAGATGTTAAGGATATTGAAACCCTTGCACACAACATTCTTACCCATGGAAATGTTGATGATGTTATAACCCACAGATCATTGGGAGAAATCTACGGAAAAAGAATAATCATCATTGGGGGAGGGGCGCAAGTTGCGATGGTTGCACAAGGTGCAATTACAGAGGCTGATCGCCACAACATTAGGGGTGAAAGAATCAGTGTTGATACCATTCCTTTGGTTGGAGAGCAAGAACTTGCAGAAGCAGTATCTGCTGTTGCCAGACTTCCTAGAATTGGTGCACTTGTGCTTGCAGGTTCACTCATGGGTGGCAAAATTTCAGATGCCATTGAAGATATTAAAGAGGAGCATGACGTTGTTGTGATAAGCCTCAACATGCCTGGAAGCGTGACTGAAAAGGCGGATCTTGTAATAACAGATCCAGTACAGGCCGGAGTAATGGCAGTTATGGCCATTGCTGATACTGCATTATTTGATATAAAAAAAATTGGAAAGAGAAAGTTTTAGAACATTTATAATGGTTCTAATGTCCTAATTAATCTTTCAGCGGCAATTTTCACTTCAGTGTCTTGGATGTCGCCACTTTTTGCAATTTTCAGTGCCATAGCCAGTACCTTTGGAACATCTTCTGCAGAAATATTTTCTGCCATGTTGGTATAGCTCTGATTGGGCATATCTTCTATTTCGACATTTTTTTCTGCCATGGTGTTTAACATTTGTTTACATTCTTTCATCAAGGCAGGATCGTCCCTTTTATTTTCACATTTAGCCATAAGTTCATTGCTTTTTTCATCGTCCATAGTAACACCTGATAATAACTTATTGACTTACGAGAACTTATAGATGTCGAAATTAAAAAAAGAGTTTTATAAAGCGGTATTTAATTTAATTGTAAGTTTGAATAGTTGAAAGAAATGAAGAAAAAAAAGTTAATTATGGATTAACTCATTTCAATTGCTCTGATTAATCTGCTAGCAGCATTTTTGAGTTCAGTATCAGTTATGTCTCCACTTTCTCGAACTTTTAATGCTAACTGTAGTACTTTCGAAACATCCTTTGGAGTTAAATTTTCAACCATTCCAAGGTAGGTTTGATTTGGGTCATCCTCTAACATTACATTTTTGTCCTTCATCATGTTAAGCAAAACTTCGCAAGAACCCATCACTGATGTATCATCCATACTTTCACATTTTTTCATTAATTCCTCGGCCTGTTTATCCATAAAATCACCATATATACTATATACCTATGTAGATTTATATTTTTGTCTTGACAAAACTACTCCCAATAATCTTCCTAATTACTCAGATACAATTTTAAAGCTACATGATCCTTTGAAAGGGTTATGAAAACAATTAATCTTATGTTAGATCAACAATTCTATATTCTTTAAAAAATATAATACTTAATCACAGTATGAAATAGTAAAATTTTGTTCCTGTAAAATCTTTGTATGGTGGATTATATGTCGGTATATTACGATACAATGGATGGACCAATAGTTACAGCTGCAGAGCTGGCATTAGAAATGGAAAATGTTAACTACGTTTTGCCTTTCGTTAAAAAAGAATTTGAAACTGAACTTAAAGAAGCCTTTGATAATGCAGTAATTGTTAGAGAGTTAAGTGGAGAAGCAGCTGAAGTTGCTGATCAATGGTTTTTTGAAACTGCTGTTCGACTTCACATGTTGGGTGTTGGAAAGCCATTCACCGGAATAAAACACTCTGGTCTTAACCATGAACACATCATTCTAAAGGCAAACGAATCTATAGAAAATCAGGACAAAACTGCCCTTGAAACCCTTTTGTCGAATTCTTTGATGGAGGCCCTTGAAACAAGATATGAAATCACGATATCAAAAAAGGATTACGATGTTAATGATGTTGATGCAGCAAGGGAATACATGAATTCCAAGATGGATTTTGTTGAATTTTCCAATGAACTCTTAAAACTAATTAAATCCAAATAGTATTCCGTTTCATATTGCTTAAAATGAATTTTTAAGGAGATAAAAAGAATGTCCGAAGAACTGAAATCAAAACCACTAAAAGTAGAAGATCTCATTGACTACCAAGAAAATGCAGTTGTGAGCCGTGAAATAATAAGGAAAGAAACAGGAACAGTAACTATTTTCGCTTTTGATAAGGGAGAAGGATTGAGTGAACACACTGCACCATTTGATGCAATGGTTCAAATTGTTGATGGTACTGCAGAAATAATAATTTCCGGTGAAAAGAACATAGTGAACAAGGGAGAGCTTATTATAATGCCTGCAAATGAACCTCATGCACTGAATGCTGTTGAAAGATACAAAATGGTACTAACCATGATCAGATCCAACTAATACTGCCCACTTATGGTTATTCAAATAATTTAACGGTTTATCTACTTTGTTGGGCCGTACTTATTTCTAATTTTTTTTTATTCAGTTTTAAGATGTTGATTTTCCTGCTAAACTAAGATTTATGGGAATATTATTTTTAATTTTATTTCAATAATCCTTTGTTGATTTATTTTCATGGTTTCCCTAGGTAGGGGGATCAATAATCTAAACTGTGGGTTATTTGGGAGAATAAAACAAAAAAACTTTTATTGAATAATATTTAAACTCGAACATAATCTCCAGATTGTAATATTAATTTTAGGGGGAATTTAATTATGAATAATGATAATCAATTGATGGACACAAAAAGACTTGAAACATTGGTCGATGGGATATTTGCAATTGCAATGACTCTATTGGTTTTGAGTTTAGCTGTACCTCAACTTACGCCACCAGTTACGGATTCAGCACTTAGAGCAGCTTTGGTGGGCTTGATCCCAAACTTAATTTCGATGGTTGTAAGTTTCCTGTTGTTATCAATCTTTTGGAAGATACATCACAAGTTTTTTAAGCAGATAGAATATATTAACGGAACATTACTTTGGATCAACGTGATATGGCTTTTATTCATAGTTTTGGTGCCATTTTCTGAAACGTTAACAGGGGATTATGGAGGGACCATGACGGCCCATTTCGTGTTCAACTTGAACATGATGGGTATTGCACTGCTACTTTTCCTGAACTGGCACTACGCTTCAAGCCACAACTTTATCAACGAAAATGTTAATCAAAATGAAATTAAAATCACTTGGAGAGTTAACGTAGCATTTGTATTGATAGTTATTGGTGCAATACTGTTATCCTTTGTGATACCTGATTACGCATCGTTAATTTATTTGTTGACATTTGTTGTTGAAAATATTGTAAGAAAGCTGTCATGAAAAGTTAAGTCAATATTTTCTTAACATTTTTTATTTCTTTCTGCAACCTCTACTGGATTTTCTTAAAATTTATCATAGTAAATGTTGGTTACAGTAGCTACAAATGGTAGAGTATTCACATAAACGACATTTGTTGATATTTATACGGATTTCGGGCTTTTTTCCTTCGTAGATCATATCACTAAGTTTTTCGAAAATTTCTATGAACTTGTTGGTTAGAACGGGGCTGTTTACTACGGGTTGTTTGGATCCTATCTTAATGTAGTTAACAAATCCCACTGCAACATCCTTATTAAATTCTTCTTCAATCAAAAATGAATAAGCTGAAGATTGAATGGCATCAGATTCCCAAACTCCGTTAAAAGGTGGTAAATTGGTTTTAATTGCAATTGGATAGTAAGTACCGTCGATGATCTCAATTTTATCGATCATTCCCACGAGACCCACCTCGGGATTTTCTATTTTAAATTCAATAAAAGAGGGAGGATAAAGAATCTTTACGGCTTCTGATCCGTTGATGCCGTCATTCAATAGTTTTTGAGTTTTTATTGCTATCAACCATGAGTTGAATCTCATGTCTTCCTTCAAGCTTTCAAATATATGGGATGGATCTTCTATCCCTTCCTCTTGATACCGTCTGTAAATCGTGTCAAGGAATGATGGCATATCTTTGAAGAGTTCATTTAAAATGTCTCTTATGTTCATCTCACCATTCAAAACCCATAAATTTCGTTGTACTATGCTATCAAAACCTTTAAAGGCTTCTCTTGATATTTTTCCTGAAATTTGTTCTTCAGTTGTAATATCTAAATTTTCTAGCCTTAAATTTAGTTTTTCGGGGCAGTACAAATACTCTTTAATGTTTGTAACAGTTATCATTGTTTTCTAATTGTAATATGTATTACTAATATTATATTACTAATATTTAAAATTAATGAAGGATCAATAAATAATTCAAAAAAAGACTAAAGTAGGGTTAAAAATTTCAAAAAAAATAGAACCATGGCTTAGGGTTCAAAGAACCCTAATAAACACAGTTTTATCGTTAACACATTGCAGTTGATCTATTTCTTCAACAGCAGATCTCATATCCCTTTCAAGGGCTGTATGGGTGACCATGAAAATGGGTATTCCCGGTTTGTCGTGCTGTTTTTGTGTCATTGAACCTATACTAATGTTGTATTTACTTAGAATTCCAGATATTTTGTGGAGCACTCCTGGTTCGTCCTTGGTGATCAAGCGAAGATAATATTTGGATTCTAAATCTGAAATATCCTTAATTTTTTCTACAGTACAACTTTTAGGGCCGTATAAAACTGGTTTTTCCATATTTTCTATTATATCAATACAATCTCCCACAACTGCACTGGCTGTAGGCATCATCCCTGCACCAGGACCGTACATCATAACCGGACCAACCACGTCCCCAATCAAGTAAACACCATTGAAAACACCATTTACTGAGGATAATAGGTGGTCAAGTGGCACGATTGTAGGATGGACTCGAACTTCTAGTTTTCCATCAACTAACTTGGCAATTGCTAAAAGTTTGATGCACGAGTTGAGTTCTTCCTTTGCAAAACTGATATCTTCGGGTGTGATGCAGGTTATGCCTTCAACATGGAAGTTTTCCTGTTTAATGTACTTTCCAAAGCTTAGTATGGTAAGTATAATCAATTTTTGTGCAGTGTCGTCTCCTTCAATATCAAAACTTGGATCGGCTTCAGCATAACCCTTTTCTTGTGCCTCTTTGAGCACATCCTCAAATTCCAGTCCTTCATCAGTCATTTTTGTTAGGATGTAATTGGCAGTTCCGTTGATGATGCCATAAATTGATTGAATGTTGTTGGCTGAAAGTCCTTCATTCAGGGGTTGTAATAATGGTATTCCTCCGCCCACACTTGCCTCAAAGCATATTCTAACATCGTTTTTTGTAGCTGTTGAAATGATTTCATCCCAATGTTTGGCTAAAAGAGCTTTATTAGCAGTTACAACATGTTTACCATTTGCCATGGCTTTTGTAATGAATTTAAGCGCTGGCTGATAACCTCCCATTAGTTCGATAACAATTTCTATTTCGGGATCATCAAGAATATCATTAATATCTGTGGAAAGAACATCTGGAGCTATTTCTACCCCTCTATCGGTGGTTATGTCCAGATCCACAACTTTTTTTAATTTAACCTTTTTTCCTACTTTGTTCTCTACTAGATCAATATTTTTATTCAGGGTTTCGACAACACCACTTCCAATGGTTCCAAAACCTATAAGTCCTATGTTAACTGTATCTTTCATTAAATTCCCCCAGTTGGATCGAGTTTATACTAATAAATGTACTAAAAATATAACACATGTTAATTAGGATCATCAAGTTATTAAGTTATTCTCAGATTCTTAAGTTTGATGTATTCCCCAACAGATTCGCGCGTGGTTCCGACTATCAATCTGTATGTAGTTGTTTCGTTCATCACCTTCTCAAGCTTACCCCTTGCTACAACACGTTCTCCTTCCACTGCCTGTCCAGAATAGGTATGTGTGTAGGAAGCAACTTCATTAATAGGGACTTCTAGACCATTTAAAACGGTAACATCTTCAACCTTGTACACAGCAGGATTATCGTAGGCTGCAATAGCATCTGAAACTGTACATTCTATTTCTACAGTACCCATTGGACTGTATGTGGTCTTTCCATACGTGCCTGAGATTTCATCCCAATCCCGGGTCTGAAGAATGTCGAAGAGAGTTCCATCTATTAATCCCCTGTTATGTTTACGAGATTCATACCATCGAAATTCATCGTAGGATAACGAGGAATCAACAATCCTTTTTTTGTAGAGTTTTTGCCAGTAATCTTCTCCCACAGCTTTCAATACACCATTATTTTCTTTAATTTCTGCAAAGGATTCCATGATCATTCTATGGTTTTTTAGGCCGTAAATTACAAAATCTATGTCTGAAGCATTTTTTATGTAAAGGCCAGGTAAAATAGATCCTGAAACGCCCATTTTGTTGTAGGATAATCCTGTGTGGTCATGGAAGGTGTCTGCAAGTTTAACAACCTTTTCAAGGAGAGAATTTCTATCTTCAGATTCCATGATCTCTTTGAGGCGTTCTGTGGGTTGCAGTATATTTTCGATCTTCTCACTTGGAACTCCCATCATCTGAACACCTGTGATGTCACAGTCGAAAAGGTAGTCAGGATAATTAGTTCCTAAAAAATCGTAGGCTTTTTTTGAGTCCACCTTGACATACTTCTTGCTGTTTAATGACCTGTCACCATTTAGATCAGGAATATACCTTAAAAATGATAATATTCTGTCATGGGGATGCAGATAAGTTGTTGTAGCAAAGAACAGATCATCGGTGGTGTATATGAAATCTCGTGGTCTGGCTCTCATGGATTAATTTAACAGTTTACTCCATTATTAAATATGATAGTTTCAAGACTGCTTCCTGGAGAGGATTTAAAAATTAGTTTGGAAAATATTAGTGACAACATTGAATTTAATTCTGGAGTGATAGTGTCGGTGGTTGGAAGTTTAACTAAAACCCATTTAAGAATGTCCAATGGGACTAAAAAATTGTTTGAAGGCTTTTTTGAGATCGTTTCTGTTGAGGGAACCCTTTCTGCAGATGGCGTGCATATTCATATGGCAGTAGCTGCTGAAGATGGATCAGTCTTTGGAGGACACTTGTTGGAAGGATGTATTATTCATACAACAGCAGAAGTATGTATAATTGAAGCTGAAACAGAATTCAAAAGGGTATTTGACCAAAATACTGGCTATAGGGAGCTTCAGCCATGATGAAATATCTATAAAATACAGTGTATACAAATTAGTAAATAGAAACATTCACTAAATTAATCTAGATATGGAATATAATCATTAGGATTTGAAATATATGAAACACTTGAAACTCGAAAATGAAACTTGCTATGATGGCAGCCAAATAGAACCTTATTGGGCATTTAAAACATTTAGTATAAAGGATTCAAGCATTGTAAGTTGGACAGGACCTATGGAAATTCATCCAAACAACTTAATTGATTTTGAAGATATTGGAATCGAGATCAAAGGAGATAATATGCTCCATTTCATTATTGAACACTTCGATTCACAACCTGCAGATCTAAACTTATGCTACCACAGGCAGCGTATTTTTGTGCTGATTGTTAAAGATTTGTTAAATGATTGGGGAATGATTACATCAAGAGAGGGCGATGACTTATTCTTTGATAAGGGTAATAAAAAGGGCAAACTTTCGGTTTCAATAGCCACATGTTCTGTAAGCAGCATGAAGATCCACTTTGCATTGAACTTGACTGAAAATGGAACTCCCGAAGATGTTGAAACTGCAGCTTTATTGGAGGCAGGTTTAGATATAGAGGCGATCCATGTTGAAGAAATAGCTGAAATTGCTTGTGATAACTACATCAGGGAAATTTCATCCATAAAATCTGATATAACAAAAACAAAGGTGTTTTAATCTTATAAAATAGTAATAGGAGTTTAAAATGAAAATTGTAATAAATGGGATACATGCAAACCTGAGATTTTCAGCTGCCCACATGATTCCCGAACATGAGTCATGCGGAGTCATACATGGCCATTCGTACATCGTAGATGTTGTGGTTGAAGGGGATAGATCTGGGGAGTTTGGATTTGTGGTTGATTTTAAAGAGGTCAAGAAAATAGTCAGGGACCTGTGTAAAAAAATGGATCATAGGGTTTTAATTCCACTCAAAAATCCTAAAATTAATTTCACGAATATTGAGGGGCCAATTGAATTTTCAATAGGGGATAAAAATTACATGCTCCCCAATGAAGATTGTATGCTTCTGGATCTTAAATCAACATCAGCAGAAGAACTTTCTGAGTACTTCGCCACAGAATTGTACGGCAGTTTAATAAAAATAAACCCTGGAATTTCAAGCGTTCAGATTTGTGTAAATGAAGGTATTGGACAGGGCGCATACTTCACTAAAAATTCCAAATAAAGATTTCTGGGGGAGTTTAAAATAAAAACTAATATTAACGAAGTTTTTTCAAGTTTTCAAGGAGAGGGAACTTTAATCGGGCGAAGACAAATCTTCGTGAGGTTTTCAGGATGTAACCTAGATTGTAGCTACTGTGACACTCCTGAAAGTCGAAATCCTCATTATGGGGAATTAATATCAACAGATGAATTGTATTCAAAAGTTAAATCTATTATAACACCAGATTTTCATTCGATTTCATTCACTGGGGGAGAACCATTACTACATTCTAATTTCATTAAAAAATTCCTTGAAGAGTATGAATTCAAATCCATGCTTGAAACGAATGGAACTTTACCCGCTGAACTGAATAAAATAGCTCATTTGCTTGATTATGTCTCATTGGATATTAAATTACCAGAACATGGGGCTTCCAATAATTACGCTGATATCTTGGATTTAGAACTTAAATCCATAAAACTATTAAGAGATGAAGAGATAAATACATACATCAAAGTAGTTGTGATGCCTCAAACTGAAGTAGAACTGATAAGTTCTATAGCTTCTAGGATTGCAGATGAAGTAGAAAAGACCTCAGAATTGGTTCTGGTGCTTCAACCCGTGAGTCCTATTACAGTTTGGGCAGAAGGTACCCAAAAGTTGTTTGAATTGTCAGAAGTAGCAGGGAAATATATTGATGTATTAACCATACCACAAGTTCATAAACTTCTAAATGTAAAATAGGAGGTTTTTTATGGAGATGGATACTAAAGTGACAGTGCACGACGCCATGACATCTAGTGTGATCACAGCAGATCCCAAAACGACTGTTGTAGATGCTGCTGTATTAATGTCAAGGTTTAAAATAGGAAGTCTAGTTATTAAAGGTGAAACAGGACCTCTTGGGATAATTACTGAAAGCGACATTATTGCTAAGGTTGTTGCTAAAAATTTGATGGCTAATGAAATTAACATTGGTCAGATCATGACGAAAGATCTTATTTTTATTGATCCAGGAAGTGAACTAAATCAAGCTGCCAGAATAATGGCAAAAAATAGTATTAGAAGACTTCCAGTTATAGATAACGGAATTTTAGTTGGTATCTTAACTTCTACAGATGTGCTCATGGTTTCGCCTGAACTTACAGAGCTCTTGGTTGAAAATGCCAGGATGGAAAATCAGAAAGAATTCACAGATTCTGACAGTTCTGTACCCGGTGCATGTGAGGTATGTGGAAATTATGTGGATTATTTAGATGTATTTGATGGTAAATTTGTTTGTGAGGAGTGTAAAGAAGATCTGGATGGTGATTAACTTGACGACTGTGGGAGAAATAATGAGTTCTG
>JAEZAV010000037.1 GCA_023430285.1 Methanobacteriota archaeon
GGTGGGAGTTGGTGGTGCAATAGGATCACTTATTAGTGGTAAAAACTAAACCTTTTTTTATCTTTTTTTAGAAATTAAATGGAGATTTTTTCAGTGATAATTTATCCAGATAACAGCATGTTCACGAATCAGTCGTTTATTATTGTCATACTCTTTCTAGTTATACTTCAACTTAGGGAAAGAAGGGTTAAACCATTGGGTTTAATGATCATGCCGGTGTTCATGTTTTTTATATCCATATTTTTAGTGGATGAAGTTTTGTTCACTAGTTTATTGAATTTTATTTTGATAGCAGGCGGTTTCGTTTTAGGAACGATAATAGGCTACGTGGTGGCTTCATTCATGAATGTGAAGCTGGATAAGGATGGCAATGTCATGATGAAGGGCTCTGTTCTGGCTGTTGCTGTGTGGGTTCTCGTTATAATTTTAAAATTTTATGGGGAACAGACATTAGGATCAGCACATTACATCGACTTCAATGTTTTAACTTCAATTTTTATTATGATGACCTTGGGGGCCATGATATCACGCAGACTCATAATTTACAGAAGGTACCGGGAACATAAGCTAATGATAAAAAAAGCAAAGGAATGAAATAGAGTTATTTGTGATCCATGAATTTTAACTTCTTTTTCTTGATTTAATTATTTTTGATGCAAATATGGCTGCTCCAAATCCATTGTCTATGTTTACGACTGCAATACCCGGAGCACAAGATTGTAGCATGGCATAAAGTGCTGTGAACCCTCCTTCACCAACTCCATAACCAACAGATGTTGGCACTCCGACCACTGGCACATCAACTAATCCAGCAACAACGGATGGTAAAGCACCTTCCATTCCTGCAACAACAACGATCACTTCCACATCCGCATCAAGCATTACCCTTATCTGACTAAATAGTCTGTGAATTCCAGCAACACCCACGTCGTAGGATTTCAAAACTTCGCATCCAGATTCCTCTGCAACTATTCTTGTTTCTTCTGCTACAGGTATATCTGAAGTTCCTGCTGTTATTAGGCCTATTTTACCAATTTTTTTTACTTCTTGTGTTCTTATAACCAAGATTCTTGCCTTTGAGTTGTATTCAATGGCCATATTTGGGGTCAGGACTTCGTTGATTCCTTCTTCCAGTCTCTGGTAACGCTGATTAGTGAGTCTGGTGACGATAATTCCGTTGTTGGAGCTGCTTTTTATTATTTTGAGCAATTCTGCATCGTCTTTGCCCTCGGCAAACACCGCTTCGGGAATTCCAGTTCTCATCTCTCTGTGGATGTCCATCTTTGCAAAATCTTCTAATTCAACTATATGATCGTTTCTGAGCATTTTTTCAGCTGATTCAACTGAAATTTCACCATTTTTAAGTTTTTGAAGTATGTCCTTCATTTTTTCCCTCTAAAAATTAAGCTAGATTTCATCCAGGTTACTATTATATTTTTAAATTTAATTAATGTTGGGCCCTATTTTCCCAAGTTTTACAATGGGGTATTATATTGTAGGAAATATAAAATTAAGTTTTAAGTTTGCAGGTGATACTATGTCAAAACTTTCAGATGAAGATAAAGCATTTGAACAAAGCTTAAAGGGTAAAATGGGATGGAAATGTTCCTGTTCATTGGATATTGTCGATAAAAAATGTTCCTTGAGAGAAGTTGTTTGTAAAGGTTGTGGAAAAACCTTTAAAACAAATAGAGATGCTGAGTATTGTTTTGATTGTGCAAAAAAGGTTAAATAATGAATTGACACCTAATTTTACAAATTTTTTACTATGAATACAATATTTTTTAAAAATTACTATAATGTTCATTTAATTATAATATTATGCTCATTTTGTATAATTAATAGTGGCATGTTTGGTATTAAATTTAGTAATTATACTAAAATTCGGTTCTGATGCCCATTTTGATCCAAATGTTTATATAACATGAGATTCAATTGTAAGTTGTCGGAAAGAGGCTTCCTTCTTCCGATACTACACACTTCAGAATAGAAGTTGAAATGAAAAAATTTAAAAAAAATTTAAAGAGGTTAAAATGGTTAAGAAAATTGCTGAATATGGTAAAAATGATAATAAAAGGTCCAAAATAAAAACAGGCCCCACTGAAGCCACGGCACATTTTCACATCAAAAACTCAATGGTTCGTGGATCTATGCTTCAAGTTAAATGCAAAGAAAATCTTTTGGTAGAAAATCTACAAACCAAGATAGAAAAATCAAACATTGTAGAAAAAAACATCTACAAAAATGTTGTTGAGTATTTAGAATGTATTAACCTCAGTGGAGATTAAATCTAAAGATATTTTGAGTTTATATATTATTTTGGACTTAATTCGCTACAGATAGTCGATTATTGGAGGAATCTTAATGAAAATGATCAGAGCAATTGTTAGACCTGAAAGGGTAGAAAACGTCGTTGACGCACTTGATAAGGCAGGATTTGTAGCCATGACTAAAATGGAAGTCATTGGTCGTGGAAAACAAAAGGGTATACAGCTTGAAAATATTTACTACGATGAAATACCTAAAACAATGCTTATGTTGGTGGTAGAGGACGAAAAAGCCGATAAAATCGTGGAAATAGTCACAGACACATCTTACACAGGAAACTTTGGAGATGGAAAAATATTCGTAAGCCCTGTTGATGAAGCTTACACTGTAAGAACAAGAAGCAGCAGTTTATAGGGTTTAAAAAATAAGGATGTTTTAGAAATGAAAGAAATTACTGCTATTATACGCCCAAAAAAGGTGACAAGGACTAAAGAAGTCTTAGATTCATTAGGATTTCCTGCAATGAATGCATCAAGAGTAATGGGAAGGGGAAAACAAAGGGCGATCCTTGACGAGGTTAACTTTGAAATTGATGATCCTGCTCTGCTTGAAATGGAGGGTGCCATGAGATACATACCAAAGAGAATGATTTCATTGGTTGTACCAGACGAGGAAGTGGCATTGGTTGTTCAGGCCATTATTAAAGTAAACCACACCGGACAGATTGGTGATGGAAAGGTGTTTGTAAGCCCTATTGAAGAGGCGTTCCGGGTTAGAACATCTGAACAGGGAGATAGTGCGATTACTTAAAAAAATAGAATTTATCTGTGAAAATATTTCAACATATTCGATTTATAACAATTAGGAGAATTATTAAATGCCTTACAAACTTTTAGAAGTGGATAAAAAGATCCCTCAAAGAAAAAATCATGTCTATGTAAAGCATTGCTCAGACCCAGAAGACGAAATTCCAAACTGCAACACTAAAACAGTGCCTGGATCAATGTCAGAAAGGGGATGTGCATTTGCAGGAGTAAAAGGAGTTATCACCGGAGCCATAAAAGATGTTGTACACGTGGTTCATTCACCAATAGGTTGTACAAGCTACGGATACGGAACCAAAAGATACCCAACAACACCAGACATGCCCAATGGAGAGAAGTTTCCAATAGACAACTTCAACCTCAAGTACATACTGGGTACAGATCTTCAAGAATCTGACGTGGTTTTTGGAGGAATGAAGAAGTTAAAAAAATCAATAATTGAAGCTCATAAAGAATTTCCAGAAGCAACTGCAATTTACACCTACTCAACATGTACAACCGGATTAATTGGAGATGATCTGGATGCAATTGCCAAGGAAACATCAGAAGAACTTGGAATTGAAGTAGTTGCATTCAATGCACCAGGATTCTGTGGACCAAGCCAATCAAAGGGCCACCATGTAGGAAACTTGACTCTGTTCGAGAACCTTGTGGGTACCAAGGAACCACTCGAAACAACACCCTATGATGTGAACCTCATAGGTGAATACAACATCGATGGAGACCTTTGGATAATTAAAGAGTATCTTGAGGAGATGGGAATAAACCTGTTGAGCAAATTTACAGGAGACTGTAGCCACGATGAAATATGCTGGATGCACAGGGCAAAATTAAGTCTGGTTAGGTGTCAGAGATCAGCGACCTACATTGCAGATCTCATAGAAGAGAAGTACGGTGTTCCATACATCAAGGTAGACTTTTTCAGTACCAAGTACTGTGCAGAAAACCTTAGAACAATAGGTAAATATTTTGGACTTGAAGAAGAGGCAGAAAAGGTAATTGAATCCCGAATGGAAAAGGTTGCACCTGAAATAGAATTTTACAAGTCTAAATTACAAGGAAAAAGAGTATTCATATTCTCTGGAGGCCCAAAGAGTTATCACTTGTCAAAACCACTTGAAGAAGAACTTGGAATGGAAACTGTCGCTGTAGCATCTCAATTCGAACATAAAGACGGATACGAAAAGATGAAAAGCCGTGTTAAGGAAGGAACACTCATAGTGGACGATCCAAACTCTTTAGAATTTGAAGAAATTATCCAGGTGTACAAACCAGATCTAATACTGGCAGGTGTAAAAGAGAAATATTTGGCTCATAAATTAGGAGTACCATGTTTATTGATCCATTCATATGAGAACGGACCTTACATGGGCTTTGAAGGATTTGTAAATCTTGCAAAGGATATGTATAGGAATATTTACAGTCCAGTATGGAGTATGTTGGAGTTTGAAGAAGAACCCTCAGTTGGGGAAAATGCAGAAGTCCAGGAAGATTCATCTGAAAAACAGGAAACCAAACCAGAAAATACAGGGGAGTTGGCATAAATGAGTTGTGTGAATGTTATTGAAAAGGATAGGAACGTAGTTATAAATCCTCTCAAAACTTGCCAGCCACTCGGAGCAATGTTCGCAGTCACTGGCATTAACAAAGGATTTCCAATAGTTCATGGTTCCCAGGGATGTTCTGCATTTGTTAGATATGGATTTGCAAGACATTTCAGAGAACCATCAGAAATAGCTGTAACAGCTTTACACGAAGATGCAGCAGTGTTTGGAGGAAGATCAAATCTTGTAGCCGGTATTGAAAACCTTGCCCTGAGGTTTGATCCTGATGTAATCGGGGTCATTACCACATGTTCAAGTGAAATCATAGGTGACGATGTTTACGGATTTGCAGACACAGCCCGTGGAAATTTGAAGGAAAAACTTGGGGAAGCTGCAGACAAGATCGAGATCATACCAATAAACACACCAAGTTTTGTTGAGAGTCATTACAAAGGATACGACAATGCAATCAATGCACTGGTAAATCACCTAGCACGTAAGGATGAACCCAACGAAAAAGTGAACATAATTCCAGGAATAATAAATCCTGGGGATATCAGGGAGTTAAAACATATGTTGGCTTCAATGGATACCGATGGAATATTCCTCACCGATATTTCAGATCCATTCGATGCACCACTTAGACCTTCAAAGACCAAGGAAATTCCGTACTATCCAAAGGGCGGAACAACAGTAGATGAACTAAGGGACAGTGCCAACAGTTTAGGAACAGTTTCAATCTGTAAGTATGCAGGTTCAGGAGCAACATCCCTTGAAAGAGAGCACAAAGTACCTTCAGCAATTGAAACACCGCCAATTGGTTTACAAAACACAGATCAATTCGTGAGGAACGTCTCAAAATTCACAGGAAATTCAATTTCAGAAGAACTTCTAGATGAACGTGGAATGCTCGTAGATTCAATGGCAGACAATGCAGCAAGATACTTGTACGGCCGTAAAGTTGCAATCTACGGAGATCCAGATCTGACCACTGGAATGGCCCGATTTGTTGGTGAACTTGGAATGGAACCAACCATGGTATGTACTGGTGTTAAATATCCTGATTTCAACCCTGACATGGAGAAAATTTCCAAGGAAACAGGATCAGATATTGATGTGCTGTATGGTCAGGATCTGCGTGCAGTTGAAGTGTACCTCAAAGAAAACCCTGTTGATCTGTTGGTAGGAAACTCTGATGGAAGGTTAATAGCATTAGATCTTGACATTCCACTCATCAGAATGGGATTCCCTGTCTACGATCGTGTTGGCTACCAGAGACAATCCGTGTTAGGTTACAGAGGAGGCCTGTACCTGATGGATCTTATTACCAACACAGTATTGGAGAAATACTACGAACCTACCCACTGGAAGCTACAACAGTAAAATTACACTCTATTTTTTTTTAGGGGTTTAAGATCTCGCGATCTTAGTATTTATCATGATCACTAGGATATTGGAAGGTATCCTTTGATCTGTTGAATATTCGGAAGATATCCCGGTGTCTGAAGAATATTTTGAGTTATGGCAATGAATAAATTAAAAAGAATATAGGATTGAGTAAAAATGGAACCAGTTATCGAAACATTTGAATCCCGTAAATCGCACATGTGTGTGAAAGGAGATGGAATATCGATCCCTGTTTGTGATAAGGCAAGCTTACCAGGCACCGTAACTCAAAGAACTTGTGTATATGGTGGTGCTAGGATAGTGCTCATGCCGATTACAGATTCGATACATCTTGTGCATGGACCTATAGGATGTGCTGCTTGTACTTGGGACATCAGGGGAAGTAAATCTTCAAGGGAAGATCTTTACAAAAAAGGTTGTTCAACAGACCTTCATGAAACAGACATAGTATTTGGAGGAGAAAAAAAGTTATATGAAACCATCATGGAACTTAACAAATTATACCATCCTGGAGCCATATTCGTCTACGCCACATGTGTTGCAGGTATAATTGGGGATGATATTAAAGCAGTTTGTAAAAAAGCTGAAGAAGTTACGGGTTGCCGAGTTATACCGGTTCAATCTGAAGG
>JAEZAV010000043.1 GCA_023430285.1 Methanobacteriota archaeon
TAATAGAGCAGTACAATTTTAAGATAGAAAATATTTCCAGCAACAATTAATTCATTTATAGGAGTTTAAAAATGCCGTCATCAAAGGAAAATAATCTTGATCCAGATTTATTCAGAAAAACAATTGAGATCGTAGAAAAAGAAGTAGATTTTGTGGATATACGAGTTAGTGAAAGTAAAAATAACATAATAGTGATGAAGGATGGTCAAATTCAGGAAATACGTTCAGGAACTGATTTTGGAGGTTCGGTGAGGGTTTTAAAGAATGGATCATGGGGTTTTGCATACACAACTCAACTTTCAAGACTTGATGAAATGGCAGAGGCAGCACTCAAACTTTCAAATTCTCTCAAAAGCGATGTTGAAGTTTCAAAAACTGCAGGGGTCACTGACACTGTGAAGTCCAAGGCTAAAATTCCATTGTCAAGTGTTTCTTTAGATGAGAAAAAGAAGGTTATGGAAGAGGCTGAAGCAGCTGCCAACATAGACAAAGTAGTTAGTACAACAGTTAACTACGTTGATGGTGAATCTAGCAGTCTTTACATGAACTCCGAGGGTTCAGCAATTTCCATGGAAGAATCAAGGGTTGCAATGTTTTTAAATGCAGTTGCTGCTTCTGATGGAGTTATCCAATTTGGACATAAAAGTATCGGTGGTTCAAAGGGTTACGAAGCCATACAAAATCAGGATATAGAAGAGTTTGGAAGGTTAGCAGCAACAAAGGCTGTAAGGCTATTAGATGCTAAGTCTCCACCATCTGGAAGTTTTCCAGTTGTTTTAGATCCTGAACTCACAGGAGTTTTCATACACGAAGCACTGGGACACGCATCAGAGGCAGATCTCATACTTCAAAACGATTCAATACTCAAAAATAAGATGGGAACTCAAATAGGTTCTGACCTTGTAACCATCGTTGACGATGCCAGCATGGATGCATTTGGGTACTACGCCTACGATGCAGAGGGAATCAAAACAAGGGAAAATATTCTAGTCAAGGATGGAGTGCTATCATCCCTTCTAAGTTCAAGGGAAACAGCTTCCAAACTTAAGATGGAATCTTCTGGAAATGCAAGGTCGTCTGTGGGTGATCAGCCCATAGTCAGGATGAGTAACACCTACCTCAAACCTGGTGATCAATCTTTAGAAGAACTTTTGGAAGGAATTAAAGATGGAATCTACTTGAAAGGTTCAAGAGGAGGTCAGGTGGACACTGGTAAGGGAATTTTCCAGTTCAACGCTGCAGAATCATTTGTAGTTGAAAATGGAGAAATTAAAGATCCACTACGGGATGTGTCACTCTCTGGAAATATCTTAGAAATTCTCAATCACATAGATGCTCTTGGCTCTGATTTCAAGATGGGAGTTGGATTCTGTGGTAAAAACGGACAAACTGTTCCTGTGGGTGATGGCGGTCCCCATGTCAGGGTTTCAAAGGCAACTGTGGGCGGTGCAACCTAAAAATTAAATTTTTAAAACTTAATTTTTTTTGGAGAAAAAAAAAACATGTTATCTGAAGAACAAGGCCAATTTCTGGTAAAATTAGCACGTGAAGCAATAACTGTTTATTTAAAAGAGGGAAGGGTCATACCCATTCCTGAAACAGAGGACACTGTGATGCACGAAAACAGGGGAGTCTTCGTCACACTAAACAAGGAAAATTGTTTGAGGGGATGCATAGGCTACCCCGAACCTGTAATGCCATTAATAAATGCTGTTGTAGATGCAGCAATATCGGCAGCAGTTCGAGATCCAAGGTTTAACTGTGTGACTTTAGAAGAACTCGAAACCATTGAACTGGAGCTCAGTGTACTCACCAAACCAGAACTCATCCATGTTGATGATCCAACAGAGTACCTGGATAACATCATCATCGGTGAAGATGGACTCATAGTAGAAAGTGGACCATACAGAGGCTTGCTTTTACCCCAAGTAGCAACAGAATGGGGTTGGAACAAGGAAGAATTTCTCTCAAACACATGTAACAAAGCAGGACTCAGTTCTGAATGCTGGTTAGGTAGGGATGTGAAGATATATAAATTCTCATCGGAAATATTTGAAGAGGATATCAAACCCAAATAAAACGCGGTGTAATTTGGGGGATACAACTTAGATGATCTCATTTTTTTTAGGACACCTAAAAGGAAGTTTAATATATAAATGAAAATAAATTAAGGGTATAGATTTCTATTTATTTTGATAGTGTTGAACATGGATAAAAATTCATGATTATATTGTTACCAAAATTTAACCATTATTTAAACAATCTTAACTAAATTTAATAAAAAAAAGTGATTCAAATGTTTATACCAACTATTCCCACACCCGAAGAAGTTCTTGATAAAAGTTTCAGCAGGGCTAAAAAGGCAGCGAACAAGGTAAGGGGTTCTAAAATCCCTCGCCAGCAGAAATCAAAAAAAACTGAAGAGGCCAGGATCAAGACAGCATGTCAGGTGACTCAGGAAACCTTCAACACCATCCTTGAAAAGGTTCCAAAGGTAGAAGATCTTCACATGTTCTACCAGGATTACATCGATGTGGTTGTGGGTGTGGACCAATTTAAAAAATCATTAGGAGCTCTTAAATGGGCTTCTGAACTAATAGCAAAATTTGAAAATCAATATGTCTTTAAAATGAGAAGATCAAGTCCTGAAAATGCAGCAAATGTTAGGAAAGAAGCTTTTGGAAGGTTGTCCTCTGTTGTGTACAGAATTGAAGACGAACTAAATTTCCTGGATTTTGCAAAGCAGAAACTCAGGAACATGCCAACCATAGACTTCGATGCAACCACTGCAGTCATTGCAGGATTTCCAAATGTGGGCAAATCCACACTACTTAGACAGTTAACATCAGCCGAACCCAAAGTAGCTGATTATCCATTCACAACCACTGGAATACAAATAGGACACATTGAACATAAATGGATGCCATACCAATTCATAGACACCCCCGGACTTCTTGACAGGCCAGTGGACGATATGAATGAAATTGAGTTGAATGCTATGGTTGCACTGGAACACCTTGCAGATCTGGTATTCTTCATATTCGATGCTTCTGAAACATCAGGATATCCGCTTGAAAGTCAAATGAACCTTTACCATGGCATAAAAAATATTTTTAACACACCTATTCAGTGTGTTTTTAACAAGATGGATCTGGTTGAAGACACCACCCATGTTGATAAATACATTGAACAGCTTGAAAACCCTATTAAACTATCGGCTGTTGAAGGCATTGGAGTTTCTGAATTAATTACCAAGATGGAGGAATTTAATAATGAAAAGAAATGATGCAGAAGAGGTATTTAACGATATTTACACCACCCTACTTGAAAAACAAAGGGAAATTGGTGACATGGTGGACAGCTACATTTCAAACACACCAAAAAACACTCCGAGTACCATTATCCAGCCTGCAGTAGATATTTTAGATGATGATGAAGCTGTGGTTGTAAATGTTGATCTTCCAGGTATTGAAAGGGAAAAAATCAAATTAGATATCACAGAAAGCCACATAGAACTCACAGCTGATTACAGCGACGAAACCGAAGCTGAAAAGAACTATTTAACTAGGGAAAGGTACAGTGAAATAATCGAGAGAAAAATTTCACTACCAGAAGGCCTTGATATTAACAGTACAGGGGCCAAGTTTGAAGGCGGAGTGCTATCAATTACCATTCCAAAAATAGTAGAAACACCAAGGGAAGAAAACAACTTCGAAGTCAAGGTTGACTAAAATTTCAATACCCTTTTCTTAATATTTCTCTTTTTCTTGTTTTTAAGCTGTGCTCAAACTCATATTAAATATTTAGTAAAAAAAATATGGATACTTATTTTTTAATCGTATCTTACTTTACCTATGTGCCTGGTACTTCCAGGATCTTCCCCACTGTAATGGGATAAGTAGTATATGAACCATTCTACTGGGATCACGAGTATGAACGGGGAAAGTAATGGATGGATGTCTGAGAAATCTCCCATATTAAATGTAATGGTTTTAGCACCTATTTTATTCGAAAATTCTATGGATTTGTTGGTTAATTCATCACCAGGAAATCCTGCGTCTAAAAATATTATTGGAACATCCTTTTCTGCCCTTTCAATCAAACCGTGTCTGAACTCTCCAGAGTAAAGTGGACAGGCATGTTTCAAGGCACCTTCCATGAGCATGGTCATGGCGATCTTGTAGGCCAAACCAAAGTTTGGACCACTGCCCATACAGTAGAATATATCGTCATCCATGTACTGTTTGGCCAGTTCCCTGTTGGGTTCTTCTGTGGCTTCCACCAGTTTCTGGGCAATTGACGGTATTTTATCCAGATCTTCCAGAATCTTAACAGCTTCTTCGGATCCGTCCATTGAGAAGAGTATTTGATACAAACAAAGAAGTTGGGTCATGTAGGTTTTTGTTCCGAGTATGGCAGTTTCTCTACCACACCTTGTGAGAACAGCATCATCAGCTTCCTTCATCATACTACTTTCAGGTTCATTAGTGATTGAAATAGTATAAATACCTTCATCTTTGGCTCTTCGAAGTGCTGCGAGGGTATCTGCAGTTTCTCCGGACTGTGAAGTGGTAATTAGTGCGGAATTTGTTTTTTGAAGATTTTTATGATGTACAAATTCATAGCCTGTGTGTACTTCAATATTTCTGTCTGATAAAAATCCTAGTGCATCACGGGCTGAGTAGCAGGTGGAAAGAGAACTTCCACATCCAACGAGATATATTTTGTCGGTATCCTTCAATTTCTGTGCAATCTCCACCATATGATCCTTTTCTTCTTTCAAAGTTTCTGCCAATGACTTTGGCTGTTCCTGAACTTCGTTGTACATATCATACTTCATAATGATTCCTCAAAATGCAAAATGTCCAGTTTTTCAATGAATTTAGAATACATAACATCAATATCCTCTTCAATAACTCGGGTATTAGCAGTTGTTTCCATGAACCCGGATTCGTATTTGAATCTGGGTACAATATGAATATGGAGATGGTCAACACTTGCTCCAGCTGCTTCCCCCAGGTTGATACCCACATTTATTCCGTCGGGTTTAATAACATCTCTAATTAGTGAAATTGTTCGTTGAACAATGATGAATAAGTCTTTTATTTCTTCAGTACTCAACTCATTAAGGTCTGTGTAATGTTTAACTGGCAATACTTCAAGATGACCCCTGTTGTAAGGGTACAAATTCATTAGTACCATATTTTTACCATCATTGTATAAGACCTTTTCTTTTACTTCGGGATTACCATCAACTATTGAACAAAATATGCAACCATCAATGGGTTTTGAATCCTTCCATTTCTTCCTTGAAGAAGCAAATAGTA
>JAEZAV010000081.1 GCA_023430285.1 Methanobacteriota archaeon
AAGTTTAGTGCGGTAATTAAAAACCTCCACGAACCTTTAAATAATATTAAGGACAATAAATCCATAAATAATTAAACAATTATTTTTTTTAATAAAAGTTAGGAGTGAGCGAGGATCATGGAAAACATGTCCCCAAATGTACTGAAAAAAATTGAAGACCTTAAAAAGGAGATAAAAATCCTTAAAGAGGACAACACCAAAACCAAACGTAACCTTATGTGGAAGGTTAGAAAACTTGAAAAGGATAAGGTCCTCATTGAAAATGAAAAAATGAGGCTCGATAGGGAGGTCAAATCTCTCAGGGGCGAAATTGAAAGATTCAGATCACCACCTTTAGTTATTGCAACAGTAACTGAAGTATTAGACGACGGGAGAGTTGTGGTTAAAAGCAGCACAGGCCCTAATTTTGTTATTGGATATTCAAGATTCTTAGATGAAAAGTCACTTGAACCTGGGGTTCGTGTGGCTCTTAACCAGCAGACATTTAGCATAGTGCATGTACTGCCATCAGAAAAGGACCCTCTTGTTACGGGTATGGAAGTTGATGAAAAACCAGATGTTGAGTATGCTCAGATAGGTGGATTAGAGGAACAGGTCGTTGAGATCAAAGAAACTGTTGAACTTCCACTTAAAAAACCAGAGCTTTTCACCAACATTGGTATCGAACCTCCGAAGGGAGTTCTTCTTTACGGACCTCCAGGAACTGGAAAAACTTTACTTGCCAAGGCAGTTGCCCACGAAACCAATGCAACCTTCATAAAGATTGTTGCATCTGAATTCGTTAAGAAATATATTGGTGAAGGTGCCAGGCTTGTTAGGGGTGTTTTCGAACTTGCAAAGGAAAAAGCACCGAGTATCATTTTCATCGATGAGATAGATGCTATAGCAGCCAAAAGGCTGAAAAGTTCCACCAGTGGAGACAGAGAGGTTCAAAGAACTCTGATGCAGTTACTGGCAGAGATGGACGGATTTGAAGGTAGGGGTGATGTTGGAATTGTTGCAGCAACCAACAGACCTGACATATTAGACCCTGCACTTCTAAGACCTGGTCGTTTCGATAGATTCATCGAAGTTCCTATTCCAAATGAAGACGGCAGAATGGAAATACTCAAAATCCACACCAAAAATATGTCCCTAGATGAAGAAGTGGACGTTAGACTTGTTGCATCACTTTCAGAGGGTGCTTCAGGTGCGGATCTTAAGGCCATCTGTACAGAATCCGGTATGTTCGCAATAAGAGAGGAAAGAACAACCGTTACAATGAACGATTTCATGGACGCTATTGATAAAATAGTGGGTATGGAACACGATGAAGAGATGAAAAAAGAAGCAGGCGTAATGTTTGGATGATCCAGTGATTATAACTGGATTTTTTCAAAATTTTTTTTTAAAGTAGCATTAATTAATTTGCGACTCATTTTTAATTGTTAAACAAACTGTTAATTATTAGAAAGGAAAAATTAATTTTAGTAATAATCATTAAGCTGGCCTGTGATGAACCCTATGAGCTCTGATCAATGATGACTGATGGGCGATCTGAGGCTTGCACATTTTACTCATTTTAAAGGGTTGGAAAAAATTATTCAGCCAAGATTAGATTTGAACTTTTTTACTTCGTTTATCAATTCAGGAATATCTGTGTAAACCTTAGATTTTTTGAGCTGTTTAATTTCTGGCCTTTTAATCATTACAACAGGTGTTTCAAGTTGGGATGCTGCTTCCAATTTTGATAAGGTTCCTCCAGATTCTCCGCTTTCCTTAGTTATCACCACATCGACGTTGAATTCTGCCATGAGCGCCTTGTTAAATTCTGATGAAAATGTTCCCTGCATTGCAACGATGTTTTCACTGGGAATTCCCAGTTCAAGACATTTTTTTATGGAGTAAACAGCTGGAAGCACCCTTACAATAATGGAATGTGCAGAGATTTTTTCCAACACCTCGGGAAGGGTGGATACACCTGCAAGGTGCATTATTCTCCCATTTTTTGTTTTGGAAATTAGTTCCGATGCAGTTTTGGAAGCTTCCCTGAAATCCTTCACAACATGGATGTTTTTGATTGTTTGGTGAGGAATTGGAGGCCTTTCGAATCTGAGGTACTCAATTTCTGCACTGTTTGCTGCGTCTAGAGCAGTTTCTGTTGCTTGGGATGCGAATGGGTGTGTGGCATCCAGGAGAAGATCTATTTTTTTTTGTTGGATGAGTTCAACCATGGCCTCAACTCCCAACCCACCCACCTTTACTTCATCGGCACCTGCATCAGATGCAAGTTTCGCACCGTAACTGGTTGTAGTAGTTGCAGTGATCACAGTATCATCAAGGGCATGAAGATAGTTGATTATCTTGACTGCATCTGATGTACCAGACATCACCATAACATTCACTTTATCACCCTTTCACTCACGAATTCTGAAATGAAAATTGTGAAGGCAACACACACAATCATGAGCCAGTCCAAACCAGTGATTGCAGTTGTTTTGAATATGTGCTGGAGGAATGGAACGTAGATCGCACACACCTGTAAAAGGAAGGATGCTGCAACTGCGATGAGTAGGGTTTTGTTTGGAAGTTTGCCCTTGGCCTTGCAGTTGAATACATTGAATATCTGATACATGACGAACACTGTGAATGCAACTGTCATGGCTTCTATTGTTGTTGCACCGCTGTTGAGTTTGTAGGTGTACAGAAGAAGGGTTCCTAGGCTCATTACTACGCCTGCAATTGCCATCCTAATGAGATTTCTTTTGGATATGATGTTTCCTGTGGTTGGTGGTCTTTTCATGACATCGGGTTCTGCTGGTTCAACACCCAGTGATTGGGCTGGAGGACCGTCCATTATTATGTTTATCCACAAAATCTGGATTGGATTAAATGGTATTGGCAAGTTCATTAATGAGGCTGAGGTTATGGTGAGTATGGCACCTATGTTGGTTGACAGTTGGAATTTAACAAATCTTTTTATGTTGTCAAATATGGTACGTCCCTCTTCCACAGCATCCACTATGGTTGCAAAGTTATCGTCTTGAAGCAGCATGTCACTAGATTCCTTTGCAACATCTGTACCAGAACCCATGGCCACACCAATAGCTGCTCTTTTAAGTGCAGGAGCATCATTCACACCATCTCCAGTCATGGCCACTACTTGTCCTCTGGATTTAAGGGCCTCCACAATTCTTACCTTCTGTTCTGGAAATACCCTTGCGTAAACATTTACCTTGTTCACAACTTCCCTGAACTCCTCATCACTAATTTTTTCAAGTTCAGGTCCTGTTAAAACCTTTCCATCCTTAAGAATTCCAAGTTCTGCAGCAATTGCAGCCGCAGTGTCTTTGTTGTCACCTGTGATCATGACCACATTAATTCCTGCCTTTTCACACTGTTCAACTGCGATCTTAGCTTCTTTCCTCGGAGGATCCATCATTCCAACCATTCCAACGTAGATCAGATCCTCCTCTAAGGAATTGTTGCCCTCAAGATCCTCTGAATCATCCATGATCCTGTAGGCCATTCCAATAACCCTCAGTGCCTTGGAAGTCATGGTTTTAAGTTCTTCCATGACTTGGGATTCATGTTCTGGTGTTAGCTTTTGGATTTCTCCATCCTCTCTTATGTAGTTGGATTTTTCCAAGATGATCTCAGGAGCTCCCTTAACAAGTACGTACCTCTTATTTTGGAAGTTGTTCACAGTGGTCATTCTTTTTCTTTCACTGTCCAGGGGCAGTTCATAGAGACGTTCATGTGTTTTTTCAAGTTCATCCCGTTTGAATCCATTTTCCTCTGCATACAAAAGTATTGCCCCGTCTGTTGGATCACCAATGATCTTTCCATCTGATATATGGGAATTGTTACAAAGTGCAGATATGGTTAAGGCCATTTCAGATGATTTGATACTAGTTTCACGAACAGTCATCTTGTTCTTGGTTAGGGTTCCTGTTTTATCGGTACATATGGTGGTACAAGATCCCAGGGTTTCCACTGCAAGGAGTTTGCGGACAACGGCATTTCTTCTGGCCATTCTCTGCATTCCAAGTGCTAGTGTGAGGGTTAATATTGCTGGTAATCCCTCTGGAACTGCTGCAACTGCCAATGAAACTGCTGTCATGAAGTTTTCAACTATTGGCACTCCCTTGAAGAATTGGAGTGCAAATATTCCAGTACATACAACCAGGGCAATTAGTCCCATTAATTTACCAAGGCCATGTATCCTGTCTTGAAGTGGTGTTTTCTCATCCTCGACTTGGATCATTTCAGCAATTCTTCCAATGGCAGTGTTCATTCCAACCTCAACAACAACACCCCTTCCCCTTCCCTTGGATACGTAGGTGTCCATGAATGCCAGGTTTGTTGTTTCATCATCTGAAACTGTGTTTGCAACTTTGTTGGATGGTTTTGATTCTCCTGTGAGTGCAGATTCATCCACCATTAAATCATGGGCTTCTAACAACCTGATGTCTGCAGGTATGCTGTCACCCTCTTCAATGATCACCACGTCACCAACTGTGAGTTGGTTGGCATCCATGCTCTGAACTTCACCGTCCCTCACCACAACTGCAGTTACAGTGGTCATGTTTTTCAGTTGTGCCATGGCATTTTCTGCCCTGTTTTCCTGTACAAATCCTATAACTGCATTTAACACAACTACTAAAAGAATAACTGCTGCATCTGTTGTGTCTCCTATGAATGCTGCTGCTATGGCTGCAACAATAAGTAGTATGATTAGGAAGTCCTTGAATTGGTTGAAAAATTTGGTTATTGGGCCTGCCTTTTCTTCCTCAACAAGTTCATTTTTCCCGTATTTAGCCATTCTTTCGGGTATTTCATCGGATTTTAACCCATTGTAATCTGATTTTACAACATCTAGGGTTTCTTCCGTTGTTTTAGTCTGCCATTTCATTATTACACTTCTTGTAAAATATTGCTGTTTTGTAATTTACGAGTTTAAATTTTTTATCGTTCAAAAAAGATTCTGTTAAAAAGGGTTTTATGATAATATCTGCACCCACAGTATCAGCTACTGTTTTTATAGGCTTTTGAAGTTCTTCCGGAGGCCTTATTGAGTAGATAAGCGAAGCACCCCTGTATATTTCCAAGTCTGGATCGTTGATATCATCTACCGTCACCGTTGGATGGTAAGGTTTAATATCTGTCATGATGATATCCATGTTAAGATGTTCTTGCAGTGTGAGGGCAACCCTTGGGAAATTTCCCATACCGACCTCAACTATCTTTGAAGCATCTTTGTAATTTGTAATGATGTATTCTGAAAAATCTTTCCACATTTTTATCACTTTTATTGGAGAAATTTATGATAATAAGAGAATTTAAACGTCAGGACATAAAAAGAGTCCTAGAAATTGAGAAGGCATCCTTCAATGATCCCTACCCTCCTAACATTCTCATTGATATTTACAATTTAGGTGCTGGATTCTTAGTTGCCCAGGAAAATAATAGGATTGTTGGGTATATTATATTTTGGATCAAATATGAAGATGAAGGTCATATCATTTCAATTGCAGTGGATAAAAATTTCAGAAGACTTGAGGTTGGTACCAAACTTGTGGAAGCCAGTATCGAATCCTTCAAAAAATTCAGTGTAAAGATACTGAAACTCGAGGTAAGGGTGGGAAACACAGGTGCCAGAAAATTCTATTCTAAAATTGGATTCAAGGAATATAAGATTGTTGAAGATTACTACGAAGATTTAGAAGACGCTGTAATCATGACCAAACCCATGGTTTAGTACTGTAAATCTGGTGAAGTTTCATGCAAATAATCTTATTAATGCAATGCAAATAATATTTTATTAACTACACTATGGGATAACTTTACTCATAATAAAAAATCTAATTAAACATAGTGTACAAAACTATGATGATGGAATATGTTTTTACATTGAAATACTAAAATTTTTAATTTAACAGTTTAACCGGTGATGAAATGCTAAAAGAGGCTAAATTAGCTTTAGAAGATGGTACAATACTTAAAGGAGAGGGGTTCGGTTTTGAAACCATAAAAACTGGTGAGGTGGTTTTTGCCACTGGAATGACCGGATATGTTGAGTCACTCACAGATCCATCTTACAAAGGCCAGATACTCATGTCAACCTATCCTTTACAGGGAAATTATGGAATATCAAGAGAATGGTTCCAATCAGAAGGAATTAAGGCAGAAGGATTTATTGTAAGGGAACAGAACAACTACCCGTCCCACAGGCTCTCTCAAGAAAATTTAAATGACTTTTTAGAAGAATTTGAAGTTCCTGGAATCAGTGGGATAGACACCAGGGCTCTGACACTCAAGATCAGAGAACATGGAGCAATGAAAGGGGCAATTTCAACCGAAGAAATTGAAGATGATGAACTTTTAAAGCTCACCAAGGAACAGACAGAAATTCAAGACATGGATCTGGTTGATAAGGTATCTGTAAAAAAGCCCACAATAATCGGTGAAGATAATAAGCACAGAGCAGTGATTCTTGACTGTGGAATAAAACAGAACAGTATAAATGCTTTGTTAAAACGCGATATCGGTGTGGTTTTAGTACCCTACAAAACAGATTGTAAAGAGATCATGGACTACGATCCTGAGGCAGTGCTTGTTTCAAGTGGCCCAGGAAACCCAACACGTGTCACTGAAGCAGCTCAAACAGTGCTTGATCTGTCAACTAAGCTCCCAATATTTGGAATATGCCTGGGTCAACAGATAATATCCCTGGCCTTCGGAGCCAAGATCAATAAAATGAAATTTGGACACAGGGGAATCAACCAGCCTGTTAAGGATCTTATAACTGGAAAAGTATCCATAACCTCACAAAATCATGGATTTACCATAGACCCAAATTCATGCAAGGATATTCCAATCAACATTACCCAAATAAATCTTAACGACCAAACACCTGAAGGATTGGAGCATGAAGAACTGCCAATATTCAGTGTTCAGTACCATCCAGAAGCAGGTCCAGGTCCACATGATTCTGATAATTACTTCGACAGGTTCCTTGAAACCCTGAAGAATTACTAGAACAATGAAAGTTAAGTACTGAAAAATACAATTTTAGATGAATCTCATAAAATTATTTACTAAAATAAATGGATTGAATTATTAGATCATTATGAATTAAAGGTAGGATTGTAAATGCCAAGGGACAAAGAAATAAAAAAAGTTCTCATCATTGGTTCAGGACCCATCCAAATAGGTCAGGCTGCTGAATTTGACTATTCAGGTTCTCAAGCATGTAAATCTCTCATGGATGAAGGTATCGAAACAGTTCTTGTAAACAGTAACCCTGCAACCATACAAACAGACGTTGATATGGCAGATACTGTCTATGTAGAACCATTGACACCAGAAATAGTTGCCAAAATCATAGAAAAAGAAAAACCAGACGCCATATTACCCACCATGGGTGGACAGACAGGTCTGAACATTGCAACAGGGCTAGAGAAGATAGGTGCCCTCAAAGATGTTGAAGTGATAGGATCATCTGTTCAGACCATTAGAAATGTTGAGGACAGGGAACTCTTCGGTAAATTCATGTTAGAACTGAATGAACCAATACCCCACTGTAGAGCCGTGACAACATTGGATGAAGCAATAGATGCTGTTAGTGAAATTGGATATCCTGTGATTGTGAGACCCGCCTTCACTCTTGGAGGTACAGGGGGCGGTGTGGCCCATAATCAAAAGGAACTGGTAGATATTGCAACAAGAGGACTGGATATGAGTTTCATAAACCAGGTTCTCATTGATGAGTCTGTAATTGGATGGAAAGAATTTGAGTATGAGGTTGTTAGGGACAAAAACGATACATGTATCATTGTATGTAACATGGAAAACCTCGACCCCATGGGAATTCATACAGGAGAAAGTGTGGTTGTTGCACCTTCCCAAACCCTTTCAGATGTGGACAACCAAAGACTCAGAAATGCATCCATCAAGATCATAAGGGCCCTGCAAATTCAGGGAGGATGTAACATCCAGTTTGCATTCAACGCAGAAACTGGAGCTTACAAAGTCATAGAAGTAAATCCAAGGGTTAGTCGAAGTAGTGCCCTTGCATCTAAGGCTACAGGTTATCCTATTGCCAAGATATCTTCTAAGATCGCGGTTGGAATGACCCTTGATGAAATTCAAAACGATATTACCAAGGAAACACCGGCATCTTTCGAACCATCCCTCGACTACGTTGTTGCTAAAATTCCAAGGTGGCCCTTTGACAAGTTCAAGGCCATTAAAAGGGAAATTGGTGTGCAGATGCAGTCCACAGGGGAAGTTATGTCCATTGGAAGAACCATTGAAGAATCCCTCCACAAGGCCATAAGATCCCTTGACATAGGTAAATTTGGATTTGAAGATGTTCCATACACAGATGAACTTTTAAAGCATCCCACAGATGAGAGGTTGTTCCATCTTTACACAGCACTCAAGGACGGTAGGGATATTGATGAAATTTACGAACTCACTAGAGTTGACAGATTCTTTTTATACAAAATTCAGAGCATAATTGACCATGAAAACTATCTAAGGAATTTAAGCCCTGAAGAAGTGCTTGACCCCGAAGTTTTATACAAAGCCAAGAAAATGGGATTCTCTGATAAAATCTTGTCCAACATAACATCACTCTCTGAAAAATCAATAAGAGATTTCAGAAAGGAAAATGGAATTGTTCCAACTTATAAAATGGTTGATACGTGTGCTGCAGAATTTGAAGCCAAAACACCATATTACTACGGTACCTACGAAGGTGAAGACGAAGTAACTGTATCCCATGATAAGAAAAAGGTTGTAATTATTGGTGCAGGACCAATTCGAATTGGACAGGGAATTGAATTTGATTACTGCTGTGTTCATGCATCATTGGCTCTTAAGGATGAAGGAATAGAGACCATTATTATAAATAACAACCCTGAAACAGTGAGTACAGATTACGATATATCTAACAAACTTTACTTCGAACCCTTAACACTCGAAGACGTCATGAGCATCATGGACAAGGAAAAACCTGACGGAGTCGTAGTACAGTTCGGAGGGCAAACATCCATAAATCTTGCAGTACCCCTTGCAGAGGAAGGTATTCAAATCCTTGGAACTGCACATGAAAGTATTGACAGGGTAGAGGATCGTGAACGTTTCACAGAAGTACTGAATCTTCTTGAAATTCCCCAGGCAGACTACGGAATTGCCTACTCCTTCGAAGATTCCAAGTTGGTTGCAGATAAAATTGGATACCCTGTACTTGTCAGACCATCCTACGTTCTAGGTGGAAGGGCAATGGAAATTGTTTACGATGCCCATGAACTTAAAAGGTACATGAAGGAAGCAGTGAAGATATCACCAGAACATCCAATTCTAGTTGACAAGTTCCTTGAAGACGCCATAGAAATTGATGTGGACGCCCTTTCAGATGGGGAAGACGTATTCATAGGCGGTATAATGGAACACATCGAAGAGGCAGGAGTGCATTCAGGAGATTCTGCATGTGTTATACCTCCACAAAGTATATCTAAAGAAGTTTTAGATACCTTGAAGGAGTACACAGTCAGACTCGCCCTGGAACTGGAAGTTGTGGGACTCATGAACATCCAGTACGCTGTGAAGGATGAAAAGGTTTACATAATCGAAGCCAACCCAAGAGCCAGCAGAACTGTTCCATTTGTAAGTAAAGCAGTTGGAGTTCCACTGGCTAAAATTGCAGCCATGTTAATGGTGGGGTACAAACTCAAGGACCTTGGATTGAAGGATGAAATTGTGGTAAACCATGTGTCTGTTAAGGAATCCATATTCCCATTCATAAAACTACCAGCAGCAGACTCTGTGCTAGGCCCAGAAATGAAATCAACAGGGGAAAGTATGGGTATAGATGAAAATTTCGGTGTATCATACTACAAAGCCCAACTCTCTGCAGGTATGGAACTTCCTAAAAAGGGTAAACTATTCATAAGTGTGAGGGACTCTGATAAAAACAGCATTCAAGACATTGTTGAAAAGGCAGAGAGTCTAGGATTCGAACTTGTAGCAACAAGGGGAACAGCCCAAGCAGTAGAGGAATACGTGAACATCGACACCATACGCAAGGTGAGCCAGGGATCTCCAAACATAAGGGATGCAGTTGTCAATGGAGAAATAGATCTAATAGTCAACACCCCATCTGGAAAACAATCAGCAGATGATGGTTATTACATCCGAAGAATGGCAATTGAAATGGGAATACCATATGTTACAACACTTGCAGGTGCACGTGCAGTACTAACAGCAATTGAACATGTGAAAGAAGGAGATATTGGTATTAAATCTCTTAATGAATACCATTCCAGTTAAACCACTCCTTTTTTTCCATAAATTTTCTTTTTCTACCATACAAAAAAAATATTTCATTGTTTTTCAATTAATTTTTGCCAACACTCAAATACTACAATAAAAATAATTTATTCTGATGATCACCATTAAAAATGCCAAGGTCCTCTGTCATGAGACCATGGAACTTCAAAAATTGAACATCATCATTCAAGATAATGAAATTGTTGAATTAACTCCCAGGGGTTCTAGGGGAAGGGTGGTTGATGGACAAAACTGTGTTGCTGCCCCCGCCCTAATAAATTCCCATGTTCATATTGGAGATTCTGTAGCCAAGGATGTTGGTGATGGAGAACCCATTGAGAAAATTGTGAAACCACCAGATGGAATTAAACATCGAATATTGGACGAAACATCTCCCGAAGAAATGATGATTTCCATGAAAAACTCCATGGAAGAAATGCTTCAAACAGGCACAACTACCTTCGTTGATTTTCGTGAAGGTGGTGTTGAAGGAATTGAAATTCTGGAAAGTGCATCCAAAAATATTCCAATAAGAAAAATTGTCCTTGGAAGGCACGCCTCATTTCAAGAATCGGACGATCTAACTGAAATTAAAATGGCAGCCAAGGAAATCCTAGATCACTGCGATGGCATTGGTTTAAGTGGTTTTGGTGAAATTAAAGATGATGTGGCCAGTCTCATTGTGGAAACCTGTGATGAAATTGGTAAGCTGTCTGCCATACACGTGGCAGAGTATTTGAAGTTACAAAGTGAATCACTTAATTTACACAAAAAAACAGAAATTCAAAGGGCTTTAGATGCTGGTTTCAAACTTTTGATCCACATGACCGAACCCATTGACCACGACCTTGAAACTGTAGGTAAGTCAAATGCCACAGTTGTTTCATGTCCAAGATCCAATGGCGCCCTTTCAGTGGGAATTCCTCCAATAAAAGCCATGCTTGATAATGGCGTTAATGTGGCGCTTGGCACTGATAACCTGATGTTCAACTCCCCAAACATGTTTTCTGAGATGGAATATGCATTGAAGGTTACCAGAGGTATTTACAAAACCCACATAGATCCACTTGAAATTTTTAAGATGGCAACAGTTAACCCTGCCAAAGCTTTAGGACTCGAAGCAGGAGTCATAGAAGAGGGTAAAATTGCAGATATAATGTTAATTAAAGGCTTGTCAGGAGATCCAATCCTATCAATCATAAACAGGACAGGATCTAAAGGTATTAACACTTTGATCAAGGATGGTTCAATAGTGTTTGGTGCTTGAATTGGACTCAAGCTCTTCCCAACTATTTTGGGTTTTAAACCATTAAATAACTTGATAAACTTAATAATAAATATAATTCTAATTTCAATTTAAGGAAAATCTTTACAATCAATAAGACACGATGATACCATGTTAGATATTAAACTTTTCAGGGAAAATCCTGATTTAATTCTTGAATCAGAAAAAAAACGTTTCAGAACTACTGAAAATGTTGAAAAAGTAATTGAATTCGATCTCAA
>JAEZAV010000091.1 GCA_023430285.1 Methanobacteriota archaeon
CAGACTTATTAAAACTCCAAATCTTCTCCTGCCCTATGAAATTAAACGGGGCTTGAAAACCAATTTTATTGGTCATGATATACACTACTTCAACGAAGTTGATTCCACCAACGAAGTTGCCAAGTACCTTGCAGAGGAAGGTGCCGAAGATGGTACAGTCGTAGTTGCTGAAATTCAAAACAAGGGAAAGGGCCGACGTGGTAAAACCTGGATATCACCACCTGGAGGGATCTGGATGAGTGTCATACTCAGACCTGAAATACCACCACACAGAGCTTCCCAGTTAACCCTTGTTACAGGTGTGGTCGTTGCAAAAACAATTAAGGAAGAATTGAACATCGACGTAGGAATAAAATGGCCAAACGACATATTAATCGGTAAAAAAAAGGTATGTGGTATTTTAACAGAAGTAAACGCTACACTGGATAAAGTGAACTACCTTGTGGTTGGTATTGGTATAGATATGAATGTGGATGTTCCCATGCTCCCATCAGATCTTCAGAAGGGCGCTACTTCCCTTAAAAATGAGTTAGACACAGAAATTAACGGGGCAGTTCTGGTTCAAAGGTTCTTACTGAACTTTGAAAACACCTACAACGACTTTAAAGATGGTAAGTTTCCAGAGATCCTTAATGAATGGCGTGCCATGTCTTCAACTATAGGGACCAGTGTTGAAGTTAGAACAAGGGGAAAAAGAGTTCAAGGTTACGCTGTTGGTATAAATAAAGAAGGAATACTCATAATTGAAATGGAAGATGGTAGCCTTAGGAAGATGATATCTGGTGAATGTTTACACCTAAACAAATAATGAATATTTTTTTTTTACAGTTTAACAAGGTATCCAGATGATTAGGTGCAGTAAACAGAATGTACATATTTGTTAAAATAAATTGTGTGTCCTACTTAATGTGGAGATCTTGATATGGATAAAAAAGCAAAACTAACCTTTTTTCTGACTTTAATTTTACTTTTCAGTTTTGCTGCTACTTCCTACAGCTACAACAATCAAGCCAATAGTTATTCCAAATATCCACAGATAAATAGTTCGGACAGAGTTCTGATCTTTGCTCCACACCCCGATGATGAATCTTTAAGCAGTGCAGGTTTGATAAGGTACTGTGTTGAGCATAATGTGCCTGTTCATGTTGTTGTTGTAACCAACGGTGGAAAGGGAAAACTGGGCATTGTAAGACATTCTGAAACTTTAAATGCAACTGCAAAACTTGGACTTTCAAGTAATAATGTTACATTTTTAGATTATCCACAGGTAGTTAACCGTTTATTTAATGAAAATTGGGATCCCAACCATGCCTACTTCGATGGTTCCCATCATAATTCATTCGCATATGATCAAAATTCCAGTTACTGTGGAGAATCCGTTGAATCCAATATTGAAACCCTCATTGCCAACTACGATCCAACGATTATAATTTATCCTGCAGTGGATGACGATAACACAGACCACTGGGGAACTGGTTCATTTGTGGATTACGCTGTTAACGATATGGATTATCAAACAAAGATGTACAGCTACTTGGTACACGATGATGAGACACTGTGGCCATTTCCTAGATCATACTTTCCACAGAGTAAGCTGCTTCCTCCATCCTACCTCATAAACCAGACCAACTGGTTAATATTTCCTTTGAACAATTCTCTGGAACAATACAAGTTTGATGCAGTTAACTGTTATCAAAGCCAAATGCAGAAAGATTCTGTTTTCTTAAAATCATTCATCAAATCAAATGAACTCTTCGCAGTTGACCCCATCAAAAACGTCACAAGACAGAACACAAGCAACGATTACATTAACTCCCATGGTTTTCCAACAACGGTGTTTCATGATCCTGTGGGGGACATTCTAAACCAACCAAATAATCAGATCTACTCTGTACTGGACAGTCAAAGTAGCTATGATATTGAGGATATTGGATTTGAAATTGACAACGACACACTATGGATATCTCTAAAAACAACGGGAGGAATTTCTAAAAATGGCATTTACCAGATCCATTTGAGAGGATTTGGGGATTATGGAATATCAAGAGTAGATTTCCAAGTACAAAATGGAAAGGCCAGTTACATAATGCCATCAAAAAATAGTGTAACACCACCATTAAAACTAAGGTCAGATTCATCTGGAATCGTGGTTGGAATACCTGCAATGCTTGATGATCACACCTTCATGATAGATGTTGAATCAGAAAATTCATCCCAAGTTTTCGATAGAACAGGCTACTTCAACGTTGATGTGGGTTGAAAATTTATTTAACTGTTATAAGAGCAGGTTCCCCCAACTTCCCATCAACTTGAACGTCTCTATTAATGAACAAACTCGCAACATCTATATTTGTTAATGTGTGTTGTGTGAGTTTGGATGTTGTTATGGAAGAATTTCCTGCGATGAAGAGATATGGAATTATCTGATCTCCCATATGACTGTCTAAAGCCGAATTTCCATTTATCTGTTCCAGCAAATCCTTTGCAGCGTCACATCCTACTACTTCTGCTTTTTTACCCCTTTCACCTATCGAACTTCCACCTAGCGGTACGGTTCCATCTGTCCAGAGCAATATTCCAGATCCTGATCCATATGAACTGTCAACGTGTTCTATATCAACGTTTACATCGTATCCTGCATTTTTTATCATGACCTCGGCAGATCTGGCCTGCCTGATTGCAACATGTTCTGGTAGATTAACTGCATGAGATATGCCATTTATAGCCTTAAAATTAGATTCAATAAGATTTACGGGTTTTAATGAAGTTATTGGATAAATTTTAACCTCTAAAATTCCTCCTCCCTTGGGGTAGTGGCCCCTTCTAAGGACTTGGGTTTCTGCCATGTAGCCCAAAGTGTTCAAGATTGGAAGAGTTATAT
>JAEZAV010000026.1 GCA_023430285.1 Methanobacteriota archaeon
GCCACCATGAAGCTTCTTTATTACCACATTTTGGACATTTAACTACTGCTGTTGGTAAGGTTTGTATGTCATCGCTTGTTACAATGATACTGTCCTTCGTCTCAACTTTTTCAGAAATTTCGTATTCGCTCATAGATTCTTTGGTTGCTTTGGTTGTATGTTCACAGTTTCTGCATTCAAAAATGTCACCCTTCGGAAACATCACAGCTCCACATTTAGGACAAAATTTCATTTGGTTCCCTCCCAATCAAAAGTTATAATGATTTGTTAAGATCATGTTAATAGATTAATTTTTTCATTTGGTATTACATGCAAAATCAAAAGATTTCATTGTTAAACAAGATCAAAACTTACAGTTCAACCTAGTTCAAATACATGTTTACTCTAGTTATTACATCAATTTTAAGATCAATTTATTAATAAGTTCAAAGAGTCCTGAATAATTCTTTCATGATCAAATGCCAGATCAAGCGCTTTAATTTCTTTTAAGTCAAAAAATTTCGCATCATCTGCATCTGTTGCTGACTTCAGTATTCCTCCTATGTTAATACCTAAAAAACAGACTGTTACAGTGTGTCCACGGGGATCCCTTTTAGGATCTGAGTAAACTCCCACTAACTCTTTTAACTTAACATCTAAACCTGTTTCTTCCTTAGTTTCTCTCACTGCAGCATTTTCCACAGTTTCTCCATACTCCACAAATCCCCCTGGTAGGGCCCATGAACCTTTATAGGGATCATTTTTTCTTTTGATTAACAGAATAGATGAATTTTCCATCACCACAGTATCAACTGTTAAAAAAGGAGACTTCATTTGGATCACTTCCATCAAAAACTAAAGCTATGTAAAAATATTTCTTCAAGCACTTCCGTGTGATTCACCTGTTACTATACCTGAAGCTATTATATGGGCAACCCTAATTGGTTCAGGTATGGAACTTCTTGTTATGGATAGTTTGACTATTTCCTTGGCATCTTCAATTTTAATTCCATGGAACTGTATGTAAATTGATTCTTTACCATCCACGGTGTGGACCTTTCCTGCCTCCAAAATGTTGGCCCATCTATCCTTCCAGTCAGGAAATCTTTTAAGAGCCTTTTTAATACCTTCAAAACTTGGAATTTTTCTCATTATAACTATTACTGGTATTCCTGTTGCTTCGTAGATTTCACGTATGTTTACAACATTGAATCCTGCAAACGTTATACCATCCAGCATTATGACTCCAAGCTGTCCAATATTTCTGGAATTTAACACCATCTCCGATATTTTTTGGGTGGCATCGGTCCCATCTCCAAGAACATAGGTACTTAAAACAGCATCAAGCCAGTTTCCAGCCCTGAAAACCGTGCCAACTAACATTACTTCTTCCTTGGTGTGGGTTGGAAATGGAGAATCATCCACCCCAAGGATTCGTATTTCCTGCTTTATACTTCTGAATTTTTTAATTTCAGTTCTATTTTTCATCTTCTGAAGCACTGATGAGATTTTGTAATTCATCACATCTTGCTTTGACTGTTTCAGCAGCTAATTTAAGTGATTTCTTTGGATTTTTTGCCTTTACAATCAATTTAGGCTCACCAATAATTGGATGTTCAGTTACGTATGCTGCAGCCTCAACATCTTCATCTTCCATAAGGGTTTTTCTTATGGTGTTACATAAAGAATGGGTTTCCCCTGTGATCTCTATCTCAAGTTCCTTCTTAGTATCCTTAATTACCTTCATATTATCCCTCATATTTTGTAGAAAGATTTCTTCTTTCTTTATTTCCACAGTTAGGACATTTCACTTCGTTTTTACTTACTTGTTTCATGTAATGTCTGCACTTGGTACACATGGCCTTTAAAACGCCCAGTTCATCTTCAGCTGTTGTCAGGTCAACATTGTCAACCCCAATTATTTTGGTTACCTTAGCTTCGATAAGATCTCCTATCCTAAATTCATCGGTGAGCTTAGCAACATAGCCTTTTTGAGCCTGGGATATGTGTATTCCCCCTGAAAAGGAAGTTACAAGACCTCTATTATTGTCTTTAATACTATCTAATTTTATAAGAGCTCTCTGACCTCTTACATCTGATACCTGGCCAAATACAACAACTCCAGATCTGAGTATTGATGGAGAACTTGTTTTAGGAACAATTGATATCTTTTTATTTTTGTTGTCCAATGATACTGTTCCTGCAATCAGTGACCTGATGCTACCATCATCTTCGTAGGTCCAGTCAGATGGAACAAACTCCTCAGTAACTCCCAGAGCATCGCCAGGTAAAACAAAATCTCCAGATTTGGTTTTCATTTATTCACCTCACTTAAAATAAGTACAGTCAACTTCATCATCAAATTTGTTAAATTCATGATTGTAGTGTAATTCAATCCCTCGTACATATCTGAGTAACATTACTATTTGGATTTCATCTTAATAAATTAGTGACATATTATAAGATTTGCATTTTTAGTTACCATAATATTTATTTGTTTTTGTTATTTAATCCACCATATTTAATTTCATCTATTTCATAGTTTTCCCATTCCCTTTTACCAATGGCAATTTCCAGTTCTTGTGGAGTTAATAACGGTTTTTTATACCTACTAGAATCATCAATCGCTATCCTGGGACACGCAGTCATAACAAATGCATCAAGATCCATGTAGGGAAGCAATTTTTCAGGGGAAACATCATCTAAAAGAAGTATGAATCCTTCCCTTCCAGCTTCATCCAGTAAGTTTTTCAATTCTTTGGCAATATCTAGCCTGTTCTGGCCTTTTTTTGTTGATACTATGATCCCGAATGTTTTAGCATCCATTGCCTTTGCAATTCTTGCAAATCGTATTCTCAGTATCCTGTCTGAAAAATCGTTGATTAACCTTGCTTCATCAAGGTATGGATCTGCAATAATTACGGGTTTATCTGTAAAAAGTGTTATTCCCAGGGCATGGAAATTACCACTTCCAACGTACAGGAAGGCCTCAACATCGAGGTTCTTTATGGATGAAAAATTGCAGCCCAAAACCTGTCCCCATGTGGTACCTGCCCCTTCGTTAATGACTACTTCCTTACCATTCTGTTCTAAAAATTCAGCCACTTCTTCCAGCTGTTTAAGGTGTTGAACAGTTGTTACAAGACCTATTTTTTTGTAGCCCTCTAGGAGGCTCATGGCGTTCCCAACTGATCCCAGTAATTCCATTTTTGAACTTGCATCCACAAATATGACTGGCATATCATAGTGGAGTGGGAGTGGTTTGTGTCCAAAGTGAACTAAAACATCAGCAACACCATTCATATCCACATCTGCCACATCACAAGCCCCAAAACATGGATCTGCAGATATTATAACTGTAGCACCTGTTTCAACTTCGATCTGCCTAGCAACTTCAACAGCGTGCAGTTTAAGTCCTTCTGGAAATTGAAGTCCAACAGTTTCTGCTTTGAGTTCTTTTACCCTTTTAATTATATTATCTATTTCAAGTTCGTGTCCAGACATGGTAATCCTCAAACTAGTTTTCGTCACGTGATCCTTCGATCTGTACCTTTCCATCCACCACGTTTACCTTAACCAGACTTTTAACTTCGAATCCAGTTTCTCCTTCAACAATGTACTTTCCTTCGCCCTTTTCAACAACAGCAAAAACATCTACGATTTCAATGCCCATCTTTTCCATGGCCTTTAAAACTGCAATCATGGTCCCACCTGTGCTGACAACATCATCAACCAGGATTATTTTATCTCCTTTTTTCAAACCATTGATGTAAAGTTCCCCATGGCTGTAACCCGTTATTTGATGTACGGCAACTTCACCTTCTAACCCATATTGTCTCTTACGGATTACTACAAAGGGGATGCCTGTGATCATGGACAGTGCAGTTGCAATGTGTATACCCATTGCTTCGACGCACACAATTTTATCCACATTCAAGTTACCAAATTTTCTTATCCCTTCTGCAGCCTCTTTCAAAACATCAGGATCCACGAGTGGAACTCCGTCTGTGATGGGATGGACAAAGTAGTTGTAATCTCCCTTTTTTATTATTGGTGCTTCAATTAAACTGATCTTGAGTTTTTCAAACATTCAATCCCGCCTAGTATTTCGAAATAAAATTTTAGTTAAACTTGATTTTCATTAGAAATAATTAGTAGCTTTTAAACAGTTCTAAAATTAACAAACATAATTATATCTAATTAACAGTATAATTAATGGTATAATACTATTAGTTATATATTGTAGTGATTTACGATCTATTTTTTTAAGTTGAATAGTAAGCAATAATAGTGAGTTTGTAAGTAGTATAATGATCAAAAAAAATTATATAAAAATTTATGTAAAAATTATTAGGTTATCATGAATTCAAATCAAAATTAAAATGGTGAGAATAAATGTTGGGCAGTCTTGGAAAAAATCTTACCAAAACAATGAAAAAATTGGCAGGAATGGCCATAATAGATGAAGAAGTGGTTAAAGAAGTCATAAAAGACATTCAAAGAGCACTCATCCAATCTGATGTGAATATCAAACTCGTATTAAAGCTATCTAAAACTATTGAAGACAGATCTTTGAATGAAGAACCTCCAAAGGGAGTAACCCCCAAGGAGCATGTCGTTAGGATCGTCTACGAAGAACTGGTTAATCTTCTTGGTTCTAGTGCACAAGAAGTTGAGATAGATAAACGTCCTTACAAAATACTTTTCATGGGTCTTCAGGGAAGTGGAAAAACTACTTCTATAGGTAAACTTACAAGATACCTTCAGAAGAAAGGATTCAATCCTGCAATTGTAAGCACAGACACTTGGAGACCTGCTGCTTATGAACAGTTGCTTCAGTTAACTGAACCAATGAATGTTCCAGTTTATGGAGATCATGAAAATAAGGACGCCCTAGACCTTGCAAGAAAAGGATTGAAAGCTGCTAAAAAGAACGATGTAATAATAGTTGATACTGCAGGAAGACATAAAGAAGAGAGTGATCTCCTCGCAGAGATGGAGAGTCTCTCGGCAATTGTTGACCCTGATGAAGTAATCATGGTTATAGATGGAACCATTGGTCAACAGGCAGGAGAACAAGCCCTTGCATTTAACAAAGCAACCAAAATAGGGTCCATCATCATCACCAAGTTAGATGGTTCGGCAAAAGGTGGAGGCGCACTCTCAGCAGTTGCAGAAATAGGAGCTCCCATAAAATTTATAGGAACCGGTGAGAGAGTTGAAGATTTTGAAGCCTTCGATCCAGACAGGTTCATTTCAAGATTGCTTGGAATGGGAGATATTCGAACCCTTTTAGAACGTGCAGAAGAGATTGCAGAAGAAGAAGGAGACATGGGATCTGTAGATGCCATGTTGAGTGGTAAGTTCACATTGAAGGATATGTATTCCCAGTTTGAAATGATGAATAAAATGGGTCCAATGCAGCAAGTCATGAACATGATCCCTGGTGCTGGGGGTAAACTCCCTAAAAATGCATCACAGGTAACAGAGGAAAAACTTTCCAAGTACAAGATCCTGATGGATTCAATGACTGACCATGAACTAGAACATCCTGAAGTGATCAAACAATCACGGGTAAAAAGAATTGCCCGCGGTTCTGGTATGAAAAATGAGGATGTTAAGGAACTTTTAAAATACTACAACGTCACAAAAAAGGCCATGAAAGGATTTGGTAAGCGTAAAATGGGCGGTCCTCTCGGACAGATGATGAAACAAATGATGAGATAAATTGCTCATCAATTTAGTGAATTTCTATTTTTTTAAATTAATTAGTAGAATACTGCAATTACGGAATGATACAATATGGAAACTCTAATTCATGATAAATTAATCAACGCAATGGAACTCACCCAAGGGAATATTTGCAACCACTGTTTAGGCAGAATCTTTTCAAAGGAAATGGAAGGCCCTGGAAATGTAATCCGTGGCAAACGCTTAAAACAAGGCCTGGAAGATCTCGATGAAACATATTCCAAAGTGGATAAATGCTGGGTATGTGAGGATCTATTTGATAATATGGATAAAATGATACAGCAAGCCCTAAAAAGCGTTGAAGATGAGGATATTAATTTCTCCAATTTTCTTGTTGGCTGTCGCGTAGATCCTGATGTTCTTGAGAGGGAGAAATACCTCCATCAAAAACTCGGGGCCAACGTTGAAAATATTAAAAAAGAAATCAACAGGGAATTTGGAAAAGAACTTGCATCAATCCTAACCAAAGAAGTTGAATTTGACTCACCAAACCTCGTGTTTATGGCGGATTTTAAGTCTGAAAAGGTTGAAATCACCATAAACCCAATATTTATCGAAAGCAAATATAGAAAATTGGTTAGAGACATTCCACAAACTAAATGGCCCTGCAACCGCTGCAAAGGTCGAGGCTGTGAAAAGTGTAATTTCACTGGTAAAATGTATCCTGTAACAGTGGAGGAACTCATCTCAGATGTCATGATCAAAGCTGCCAAGGGAACTGGGGCTAAATTCCATGGTGCAGGAAGGGAAGATATTGATGTCAGAATGCTAGGCAGTGGAAGAACATTCGTTTTAGAAATTTTAGAACCTAAAATCAGAGACCTTGACCTTGAAACACTTCATGAAGAAGTTAACAAATATGCAGAGGGTAAGGTGGAAATATCTGAAATGAAGTACGTTCCAAGAAATAGGAAGGCCGAAATAAAACAATCCTCGACAGACACCTATAAAGTTTACAAAGCATTGGTTGAGGTGGACGATGAAATTGATCCCGCAGCTTTAGATTCCCTTAAATCTCTAGATATCATAAACCAGAGAACACCAATAAGAGTTTCACACAGGCGTGCAGACAAAATTCGGACCAGAAAAATAAGGAAACTTGATTATAAATGGTTAGAACCAAAAATTTTTGAGATCACACTTGAATGTGAAGGTGGATTGTACATCAAAGAACTCATATCTGGAGATGAAAATAGGAGTAAACCCAGTGTGGCTGAAGTACTTGGAACCAATGCAAGATGTGTTCAGCTCGATGTTTTGGAAGTGAATATATAAGGTATCAATGGATAGTATTATATAGTTTCAAAAAATCAAAATATATATTTACATCCCC
>JAEZAV010000146.1 GCA_023430285.1 Methanobacteriota archaeon
AGTGTGGCTGAAGTACTTGGAACCAATGCAAGATGTGTTCAGCTCGATGTTTTGGAAGTGAATATATAAGGTATCAATGGATAGTATTATATAGTTTCAAAAAATCAAAATATATATTTACATCCCCTTGCAAACTTAATATTCAGCACAGTGTATTGCTAGTATAAATTTAGTTCAAATAATCTGATTTTTCATATAAATGAATCAGGGCCATGCTGAATTAAAACTGAGGATGATGAGTCAAGATCAGTGAAAAATGAATCTGATTTAAACGTTTTAGTTTAATATTTATGATATGTGACGTTAAGTCAACTCAAATTTAAATACCCAAGGGTTTTGGAGGTTAGAAATATGGTAAAAAGATCAAAAGGTTCAAGAAGTAAAACACGTTTCAAACTTAGAAAGACAGTTAGACCGGGCAGAACAAACCCAATAACCAAAAAGATACAAACTTTCGATGAAAGTGATATGGTACATATCATCATCGATCCAAGTATCCATAAAGGCCAACCACACCCACGTTTCCATGGTAAAACTGGTAAAGTGGGAGCTAGAAGAGGAAATGCTTATATTGTAGAAATAAATGATGGAAACAAACCTAAAAAATTAATAATCAGACCAGAACATCTTAAAATTCAAGAGTGATTCTGATGATTGGAAAAAAGGTAATAGAAACAGAACCCATCACTATTGCAAAAGCCAAGGATATGCTCGATGAAATTTCTGATTCGTACGAACCAACATACGAACAGAACTTAGCCATTGAGCACGTTAACAAATTTTCAAAACTCGATGCTGATAAATCTCTAGAACTTGTTAAGGAGTTAGAAGAACTCATTAAACAAACCCAGGCAATAAAAATTGCAGATCTTATGCCTGTTGATTTGGCCGATCTCAGGCTGATATTTGCAAAGGAAAGGGGTTCACATAAAAAGGAAGAATTGGAACAAATTCTTGAAATTGTGAACAAATACCGAGAGTAGATTGGACTCAGCATCTGATCAGAATTTGGACCCAAGGGTCCTTAATATATAAAAACCATCCGGGTGGTTTATAATGGAAGATAATGCAATTATCCTTGATTTTCTTCCTTTAGGTTACGTCAAGGAAGGAAAACCTTCATTTAAAAGAAAACCTATAGCTCAGGCCATAGGAACAGAAGAATTTACACTTCTTGAATTGATTCCCAAAGAACGGATTCAACTAGACATCCATGAAAGAGTTTACATCGGAGCAGGTAAAAGAGATAAGATAGCCCGTGTTAATACCAGGTTGATGTTTGATAAACTCACAGCAACTTCAAGGGTGGAACTGGATTATGTTATTGAGGAAATAATCAAAGAAAATGAAACCAAGTATGTTGAATTTTTCAATGAAGCCGGCCCAATATCAACCAGGTTACACCAACTTGAACTTCTTCCCGGAATTGGTAAAAAGCACATGTGGGATATTATCAATGCTACTAAAGAGGCAAAATTTACCAGCTTTGAAGATATCAAAACTCGTGTACCCATGCTTGCGGATCCTGTGAAGCTGATTGCAAAACGTGTTCATATGGAACTGGAAGCAGCAGGAGATAGAAGGGGAAAAATGAAGTACATAATCTTCACCAGACCACCTAAACCCCAAAAGGGCCACTAATATCTCCGTATCTATTTTTTTTATAAGTAAAAAGTATTCAAATTAATATTGGTATAGTAATTTTTTTTTAGGAGTTAATTTATGTTGTCTGAGACCCTCAAGATTCTGAAACAGAACGGTATAAAACTTGATAAACGTAAAGGACAAAATTACCTCGTAAATCCTGATGTGTTATCAAAAATCATTCAAAACTCTGAACTTTCAAAAAATGACAGGGTACTTGAGATAGGTGCAGGAATAGGAACACTGACCATTCCACTGGCAAAAAATGCAGGTAAGGTATACGCAGTTGAACAGGATGTAAAAGTTGCAAATGTTCTAATGAAACGTCTGGAAAAGTTGGAATTAGACAACGTTGAAGTAATTGTGGAAGACGCAACCAAAATCGATCAGCCATCGGTAAACAAAGTCGTTTCAAACTTACCTTACCAAATATCATCACCCATAACATTTAAAATACTTGAAAATCCGTTTGAAATGGCAGTTTTGATGTATCAAAAAGAATTTGCCCAGAGAATGGTAGCTTCTCCAGGAGATAGGAATTATTCAAGATTATCTGTGATGATGTACCTTTATTCAGAAGCTGAAATACTCTTCCAAGTTTCTGAAAATGATTTCTTCCCTAAACCAAAGGTAGCATCGGCAGTTATCAAAATGCAACCCAAAATTGGTGTTGACATAGATCCATTCTTCGTTGATGTTACAAGGGCAATGTTCCAACACAAAAAAAAGAAGATAAGAAACGCCCTAATTGATTCTTATCATGAAATAGGGGACGTGGACAAATCAGATTTGAAAACCATCATATCCCAATTGGATCAAACTAAGATGAATGAAAGGGTTTTTAAAATGAGTCCAGAGGATCTCTTAAAAATTTCTGGTGATATTAAGAAGTTGATTTGACTGCATGTAAAGGATGGTGAAGTAATGAATGAAAATCCATTTGAAATTTTGAAACAGGAATTTCCAGAAATTGCAGCTAGCTTAGGCGGACTTGTTGAGGCTCAAAAATCATTGAAGGGTATTGACAGTAAAACTAAGCAGTTATTAAATCTTGCCATACAAACTGCAAACCGAAACCCCACAGGGGTTCAGTTACATGCTTCAATGGCAAAAATTGAAGGTGCCACCCGTGAAGAGGTTTTGGGTGCTGTGGTGTTAAATTTACATCATTCTGGACTCGCATCTGTTATGGAATGTTTACCAAAAGCTGTGAAAGGATTTGAAAGTTGTGCCGAGGAACTATGAACCCCGTAAACAGTTACTCTAGGAAAATATCTAAAAAAGAAGCGGATAAAGGATTTATTTTCATATTAAAATCTAAATTATCCTACTTTCCAAAAACATCGTTTAATCTTTCAGATGGAGATATAACTGAAATAAAAGAGATAAAATCATATCCATGCACGTGTAGGGGTCCAGACCGGCCCCATTACCATTATTATATATCATGGGACAATTTGGAAGTTGGGAATATTATAGAAATAAGAAAAAATGATTCTGGTGACTACTCGATCAATCAACTATGATCATCCCAAAGAATCTGAAAATGAAGTTAAGGTAATTAAAATGATTGAATATAACGGAATAACCATCTATACAAACGAAGAAGTTTACGAACCAGCTGAAGATACCTATTTGTTTGCAGAAAACTTGGAACTCACCCGCAGAGATGACGTACTTGAAATTGGGACTGGAACTGGATTGATTGCAATTTGTGCATCCAAAAATTCCAGAAAGGTGATTGCAACAGACATTAACAAAGCTGCAATTAACTGCGCCCTTAAAAATGTCATAACTAACCACACCTACAACGTGGAACTAAGGGAAGGAAACTTATTCGAACCAGTTGCGGAAGAAAAATTTGATGTTGTGCTGTTTAACACTCCCTACCTTCCAACTACAGAGGAAGAAAAATTGGAGGGACAAATCAACCCGGCATTTGATGGAGGTCTAGATGGTAGAGACACCATTGACGCATTCCTAGATGGTGTAAAGGATGTTCTTAATAAAGAAGGAAGGGTCCAGATGGTTCAATCTTCACTGGCTGACAATGAAAGAACCCTCCAGAGATTGAGAGATTTAGGTTTCCAGGCAGAAATAACTGCCAAGGAAAAATGTTTCTTCGAAGAAATTGTTGTCATAACTGGAAAACTTGTTTAATATTACTTTTTTCCATTATTCCTATTTTTACATTATATTAACATGGTAACTACCAAACCAATACTCAGACCCATCACAATAACTGCAGTTGTTATGGATATGAAGTTGAATAGTTTGGAATTGACGTAGTCCCCCATTACCTTCTTGTCGTTAATTATTAAAAGCATTAATATTAACACGAAAGGCAGTAACAGCCCATTAGCAACTTGTGACAAGTACAGTATGCTTAGAAGTGGTACATTTGGGAACATTATAATAATAACAGCCAGTACTATGAGGCCAAGGTACAAACCATGAAAAACAGGAGCTTCCCTGAAACCCTTTGAAACACCTGCTTCAAAACCTAAACTTTCACAAACATAGTATGCAGTTGAAAGTGGAAGAATACTCGCGGCAAATAGTGAAGCATTCAAAAATCCGAATGCAAACAGTATGCTTGCATATTGTCCTGCCAGTGGTGCCAGGGCATTTGAAACATCTGCAACATTGGAAACTTGTACCCCACTAGAATAAAGTGTGGCTGCACATGACAGTACAATGAAAAATGCCACGATGTTCACAATGATTGCTCCAAACACCGCATCTAATTTTGAATACTTCAAATTTTTAAGGCTTATTCCCTTTTCAACAACAGAGGATTGTATATAAAACATCATCCATGGAGCTATGGTTGTACCAACCATACCAATAACCATGGTAATGTAAGCAGTACTCAGACTTATCTGAGGCATAATAAGACTTTTAGCTGCCAGTCCCCAGTCAGGACCTGCGAGAAATCCTGCTATTATATATGAGAAGTAGAGACAAGAAGCCAGTAAAAATACCTTTTCAACACTTTTATATGTCCCTTTAACCACAAGCAGCCATACAAATAATGCGGCCACAGGCAGTGCAAAGAATTTAGGAACTCCAAAAATACCTGCACTCACTGCAATTCCTGAAAATTCTGCCAGGACATTTCCAAAGTTAGCCAGTAACAAGGCTATCATCATTAGAAATGTGATCTTGATACCTACTTTTTCACGAATGAGATCAGCCAGCCCCTTTCCTGAAACTATTCCCATTCTAACTCCCATTTCCTGAATAACAGCTAAAGCTATTATCATGGGGATAAATAACCATAGGAGATTGTAACCAAACTGAGCTCCAGCAAGGGAATATGTGGTTATACCACCAGCATCGTTGTCCACGTTTGCTGTGATAATGCCCGGACCCATTACCGAAAGAAAAATAATTATGCTCAAAAAAATAGGGCTCTTAAATAACCTACTAAACACTTTAACATCCATGGGACCACCTCATCGGCCGAACATGCGGGGAACTCTTTTTTTCCAAGCTGTGGGAAGAACAATATCGATGGCATCATCAACTGTTATGATACCCCTTAATTTGGTTTCGTCCTCAACCACAGGAAGTGCTAGGAGATTGTACTTGGCAATTGTTTGTGCAACTTCATGCTGATCTTCCAGTACATCTGCCTTAATAATATGAGTGTGCATTATTTCTGTAACCCTTGTTTCAGGATTTGAAAGTAGTATATCTCTCAAAGATAGAACACCTACCAAATCACCTTTCAATGAAATAACGTAGACATAATAAATGGTTTCAACATCGGCAGCCATTTTTCTCAGGGATTCTAAAACTTCTTTAACAGTTAGACCCTGATTAACATAGGCAAATTCCGTTGTCATTATACCTCCCGCAGTGTTTTCAGGGTATCTGAGTAGTTTTCGCAGATCGTTGGATTCTTCAGGTTCCATCAAGTCTAAAAGTTCTTCTGCTTTTTCTTCAGGAAGATCAGCAAGCACGTCTGCTGCATCGTCGGGTGACATCTCATCCAAAATCTCTGCTGCCCTCTGACTGTCCATTCCCTCCAAAATAGATACCTGTCTTTCTGGAGATACTTCTTCCAGCGTATCTGCGGCAGATTCATCATCTAATGAGTTTAAAATATTTAATGATTCATTTAGCCCAAGTTGATCGACTATTTCAGCCATGTCTGCAGGGTGAAGTTTTTTTATTTTCTGTTTAGGAACCTTCAGTTTCACCTTGGAATAATCGCTCTCAACAGGATCAATATCCCTCCAAGAAATGAGATCTTCGGTCGAAGTGATTCCCAAAGATTTAACAATACGATTAAGACCTAATCTCCTTAAAATACCATTAACTCCTATATCAACACCAATTACGTGGTAATGTCCATTAGTAGGCGATATTTTAATATCGTTAACTCTTCTTATTTTTTTACCCTCAATATCAACTACTTGTCTATCCATTACATCTTTCAAAAGTAGCACATCATGCTTTTGAATTTCGTAATCCTTAATTTCGTCTAATGGACAGTTAAGCTTCACTTCCTTTCCAATTTTTTCTATACATCTCCAGGAAATATTTTTAATTTTTTTTCCTGAGACAGTTATTTCTAAAGCCTTTAGTATTGGATAGGAATGATCAGAAGAAACTACCACATCTTTCAATTTACCAATCTGTTCTCCAGATGGAGATAATACGGGTTTTTTAATGAAATCACTTAAATACAAGTTCTCACCTCCTGAATTGTGGTTAAATAATTTGAAGTTATAAAACTGGAATCACATCTTCCTTTACACGCTCTAACACTATCATTTCAGTTAAATCTTCGACTCCATCAATAGAGCGAATTTTAACGTTCATTATCTCATTGAGTTCTTCAATACCATGAGCCCAAGCTTTTATTAAAATATCATATTCTCCTGAAACTGTGTAAACTTCAGAGACTTCTTCGAGTTTAGAGAGTTCGTACTTCACATTTTCATGCTTTTCAGACTCGGTCTGTATGATTATTATTGCAGTTA
>JAEZAV010000151.1 GCA_023430285.1 Methanobacteriota archaeon
CTGTTTGTATGTAAACCTAAGATCTCTGTCGGGATACACTAGGAAATCCCTGGATGGATCCTTTTCTACCTGTTTTTCAAAGAAGTCTCCGATGGTTTCTTCACTAAAGAGCATGAAAATTCCCCCATACTTAACTAATTGGTTGTTATCATCTATTTTTTATCTAATTTATTTTAATTTTTATTCTTATTCCTGACTCTGGGTTCCGTGGGGCAGTAAATGTTCTTCCAACTGTGATCTTATGGATTCTGGTATGGGCATTGATTTTTTTTCGATAAAATCAAAGTGCACAACAACGGCCTTTCCCCTTACATTTAGTTTACCCCTTTGCCATGCCTCGTGTCCCAATGTGAATGAACTGTTCCCTACTTTTTCAACGAATGTTCGTATCTCTATGTCTTCACCATAGTACATTTCACCCACGAAGTCAAATTCTGTTCTGACCATTATGAGTTTCCAGTTCTCATAGCTTAAATCAAGATCAGGTGTGAACATTCTGAACACTGGATTTCTTGCTTCTTCAAACCATATTGCCAGAACTGTGTTGTTTACATGTCGAAGTCCGTCTATGTCTCCAAATCTTGGAGTTACTACTGTTTTAAACATTTAATTCCTCTTATACTTGTTAGTTCGCTGTTTATTGTTTCATTAAAAAAATTTTGTGATATCGAAATCTACCATTACAATTATTAGATCGGTGTGTAGACGATTGCCAGTATCTTGGCTTCTCCACCATATGCATGGAGATCGTGGGGTACAACCGAATCATAATAAATACTGTCACCCTTGGAAACCAAATATTTTTCCTTGCCGTAGAGAACTTCGATCTCCCCATTCATCACGTAGATGAATTCTTCACCTTCGTGGGATGAAAGTTGATAGTCTTCGTTTTCAGGCGGGTGAACATCAATAATGAATGGTTCCATGTGCCTGTCTGTTTTTCCAGATGCTAAAGAGTAGAATTCAAGGGTACTTTCCTTAAGATCTGTATTTTTTCCAGAAAATCTCATAACATTTTCTGATTTCCCTGATTTGACTACCACTGGTCCTGTTTGTGGTGCATCATCCAGAAAGGTTCCGAGCCTAACATCTAGTGCTTTGGCTATTTTTAACAATGGAGATAATGAAGGCATTACAGTGTTACTTTCAAGTTTTTCAACCATTTCCACACTTAGATCAGAATTTTCTGCTAGTTCTTCGATTGAAATTTTTTTACTTTCTCTTAATTGACGTATTTTTTCGCCTACACGATTTTCTGACATTAAATCACCTTTTAATTATCCACCTATAATTTGATATTTAGTTTTATATCATTTCAATATCACTTCTGTTTTGTAAAAAATTCAAAGAAATATTTGATATTAACAAACCTAATATTTGGGAGTGTCCCAAATGAAAACAAGACCATTAATGGAAATATTTCTATTAAATATTCCTTCTAACCCGAGTTTGTTGGAGTGTAGTTAGTTGAATTGTTTGTTGGTACTACTACAGGGGTTGTGTTGGTTATATTTACAACCACTCGTTTGTTAACATACACCGGAGTGAATGAAGTGTCACCAATGGCTGATATTTGTTGTTGTCCGTTTAAACTCAAATTTGAAGGAATTGAAGAATCTATCAAGTTGGAACCCAAACCAAATACGTTGGCTGCTGAAGCTACTCCAAATGCCAATAAAGCTATTATCAGCACTATAAATAGAGTTCCAGATTTTTTTGGATTCATTTTATTCTAACCTTGATGGATTTTTATGTTCGCTTTGGTAACTCATGTAAGTTATCAAAGCTTGATTCTAATTTTGTATGGGCTCACTTAAAACATTTTCATGTTTAAGCGTGAGTAAATGTCATTACTTGTTGAATTGTTCAGTTTATTCAACTGTAACACATTTGGCTAAGTTTTTTGGTTTATCAGGATCTATGCCCCTTTCAACACTTATGTGGTAAGATAGTAGTTGAAGTGGTACAACGTAGGGTATTGGAGATATCATTTCAGTTATATCTGATTTAAACCCTATGAAATCATGAGCCTCTGATCTGAGTACGGTGTCCTCTGAGGATCCCACTGCAATTACACTGGCTCCCCTGGCCTTAACCTCTTCAATGTTTCCCAAGGTTTTATCGTGACTCAGTCCCGGAGGTACCACTGCAAGAACCGGTACATCATCATCTATTAATGCTAACGGTCCGTGTTTAAGTTCGCCTGCAGCATATCCTTCACCATGGATGTAGGTTATTTCCTTGAGTTTCAATGATCCTTCGAGTGCTGTTGGATATGAAAATCCCCTTCCAATGAAGAAGAAATCATTGGCGTCTTTGTACTTCTTGGCTATTTCAATGATATACTCCTCATCTTCTATTGCAGCCTTCATATGATCTGGAACCTTTTTAATCTCATCTAAAAGTTTTTTATCGTCACTCAATGCGATTACAAGGAGATAAATACATACGAGTTGGCTCACATAGGTTTTTGTTGCTGCCACACCTATTTCAGGGCCTGCTCTGGAATATATCACATGATCAGCTTCTCTGGTTGCTGTGCTTCCCAAAACATTGACAATCACAAGGGTTTCAGATTTTTTATTGGCCACTTTAAGGGCCTTGAGGGTGTCTGCAGTTTCACCTGATTGGCTTATGAATATTACCAGTGTGTCTGCATCCAGTGAAGGTTCTGAGAATATGAATTCAGATGAAAGAATAACGTCTGTTGGTATTCCAAGGAGTGTTTCAAACAGGTACTTTCCAACTAAAGATGCATGGTAAGAAGTTCCACATGCTACAAAACAAACCCTTTTGAAGTCTGAAAAGTTCCCAACCACCTTTTCTATTTCTGAATATTCCATCAGAGTATTCTTAACAACCTCTGGTTGTTCATGAATTTCCTTCAGCATGAAGTGTTCGTAACCACCCTTCTTGGCCATGTCTGACGTCCATTCTATGGTTTCAATTTCCTTTTCAAGGATTTTTCCATCTTCATCCTTGATAATTACTCCTTCAGCAGTTAGGATAACCATTTCATTATCGTTTAGATAGATTATCCTATTTGTATGGTCCAAAACAGCAGGAACATCCGATGCAATGAAAAATTCTTTTTCACCCACTCCAACAATTAATGGGCTCTCCTTCCGGACCCCAATTATTTTATCTGGTTCATCTGCACTTATGGCTGCTATTGCATAGGAACCCTTGATATCCTTGGTGGCCATTCTAGTTGCCACTTCCAGACCATTACCCATGTCCATATATTTCTCTATGAGGTGAGGTATAACCTCGGTATCAGTATCAGAAACAAATATGTGACCTTCATCTATGAGTTTATCCTTCAATTCTTTATAATTTTCAATGATCCCGTTATGAACCACTGCAATTCTTTTCTGACAGTCAGTATGTGGATGGGCATTTTTTCCGGTTGGAAGTCCGTGGGTTGCCCATCTCACATGGGCTATTCCCATGTTTCCAGGAATATCTGTTAAAACAATTTTTTCCTGAACATCATCAATTTTTCCTTCGCCCTTTTTGATGTATATATCTTCAGAAAGCGTTGCTATTCCAACAGAGTCATATCCCCTGTATTCTAACCTTCGTACACATTCTAAAAGTACAGTACTAGCTTCATCTTTAATTATACATGCTACAATTCCACACATGATTTCACCAAGGGATTTATTTATAATTTTGAAACGGTAATCATTAAACAGTTTAATCAATGCATACTGTTTTATTTTTTTTAATACCAGCAGAACAACTTTTAATCTTAAATTTTATTGAACATTTACTATTATGAACCTTCACCATCTATATAAAATTTTCATACACAATGGATTTAGGTTATAATTAATATGGACATAATTATTATTTAAAATAACTATTAAAAAACTGTGTTACTCGATACAAAAAATTAATTTTAGGTCACACTGACCCCCTGATCCTAAATTTACATCTTATAATTTGTTAAATCTGTAAAACTAATTCTGTTTTTATCAATTCATTGAGGGTCCAGTTAAAATATCCATAGTGACCTCGTTTAAACTATCGCAACCAGTGAGTAGCATTGCGTTTCGAAGATCATTCTTTACATATTTGTAGTAGAGTTTGACTGGAACTTCTCCACCTGCCAATGACAACCTTGCAAGGGGTCTTCCTATCAATGCTACATCAGCCCCCAAAGCTAAAATTTTAAGCACATCGTAACCAGTTCTTACTGCACCATCTGCAAGTATCGGGATCTTTCCATCTATTTCCCTTGAAATTTCTGGAAGTACGGTGGCAACACCCTCGGCACCGTCAAGAACCCTTCCACCGTGATTTGATACGTAGCATGCTGCTGCACCCACATCCAATACTGTGGCAGCGTCTTCTCTGCACATTATTCCCTTGAATATGATTGGTAGTTCTGTGGAGTCAACCAGTTCGATCAAATCCTTTTCTCCCTTTCTGTAAACTGGTTTGTTTGCAGCTTTCCAGTATGTGGATCCAGCACCCTCCAAATCAACTCCAACTGCCAGAACATTCAGTTCTTCTGCTTGTTTAATTAGCTCAAGCAGTCTCTCCTGTGATTGAGGTTTGAAGATTGGTATGCCCCACCCATGGTTTTCACCGACTGTTTTCACCCCAAGATCATCTGGGACATCGTTGGTATTTCCAACCAGACCAATGGTACCTGATGACATTGCTCCCTGTAAAAGACCTCTGTAAAAGGTTTCCTCAGGAATTGAATCGTTCATACTGTTTTTCACACCTGAGATGCTTGAACCCATTACTGGAAGTGCGATCTGTTTGTTGAATATGGTTAAAGACATTTCAGGTTCTTTGTGGTCCTTTATAACCCTCATTTTCAGTTTGTACTGTTGTAAAGAGTTGTAATTTTCTTCAAAGGTTTTTCCCTGTCCTGCACCTCCAAATCCTATGGAGCTTCCAAATTTCTGGCCTGAACACATCCTTTCTGGTTTACCATTACATACATCGTACTCCCCGCAGATCCCATGCAGCATATTCCTTGCTATTGAACGGTAGTAGTTGATGTCCTTAGCCTGATGCTGGGTTTCTGTGTAGGATTTAGCTTTGATGTCAAAAATTTGATTGGTTACTGGTTTCAAATAATCCTTGGGCATTCCACACACAGGACAAAGCCATGAATCTGGTATATCTTCTAAGGCAGTGTCAGGATCTAATTTAGTTTCAGGATCTCCCTTTTCTTCGTCGTAGACGTATGTATTGCAGTATGAACAAATATATTTCATTTTATCAGTTCCATTAAAATGTTATTTGTAGGGGTTTTTGGATATTTCATCAAGATCAAAGAATTTATCTGCTTCTTCCTTTGTCATTAACCCCTTGGTAACCACCAAATCCTTTATGGATTGATCTGTTTTTAGAGCTTCCTTCGATAGCTTAGCAGCTTCTGAATAGCCTAGTCTAGGAGACAGTAGTGTTGCAATGCTCGGATTTTTACCAGTTCTATTTTCTATGGTTTTTTTGTTTGGCATGATACCTTCGATGCATTTCTCTTGAAACACTGGGAGGTAGTTGTTTAACATGTTCAAGGTTTCCAGGATGTTGGATATCATTACAGGAGTCATTACATTGAGTTCGAACTGGCCAGCTTGACCCGCCAGTGACACTGTGCTGTTGTTCCCCATTACTTGGAAGCATATCATGTTCATACATTCAGCCATTACAGGATTAACCTTTCCCGGCATGATGGATGATCCTGGTTGTACAGGTGGCAGCACTATTTCGTTTAGTCCGGAAGTGGGCCCTGATCCCATGAATCTGAGATCGTTGGCTATTCTTGAAAGTTCTACTGCAAGTTCTGAGAGGGAATTTGAAAAGGCAACCATTATTGACCTGCTCTGCAGAGCTTCCATCCCATTTTTTGCAGGTTTAAATGGTAATGATGTGAGCTGGGATAATTTTTTTATCACAGTTTCTCTGTAAAGTGGTGGTGTGTTTACCCCGTTGCCAGTTGCTGTGCCTCCAAGGGGTATTTCAAGGAGATGGTTTCTGCTTTCCTTTATCCTGTTTAATGCACGTTTGATTGCTTCACTGTAGGCTATAAATTCATCTCCCAGCGTGATTGGCATGGCATCCATCAGGTGTGTTCTTCCTGATTTTGGTATAGAAATCATGTTCTTTCCCTTATCCTCCATTGAACTCGAAAGTTTGTAGAGTGTTTCCATTAGTTTATCTGCTTCCATCACAATTGCCACGTGGGAAGCTGTTGGAAATGTATCGTTGCTTGATTGGGATCTGTTAACATGGTCGTTGGGATTTAGGTAGTTGTACTCTCCCTTACTGTGGCCCAATATTTCAAGGGCCCTGTTGGCAATTACCTCGTTTACATTCATGTTAAACGATGTGCCTGCTCCTGCCTGGAACAGATCCACCTTAAATTCTCCCAGAAGTTTTCCATCTAAAATTTCTTGAGCTGCCTTGATAATTGCTGAACCCTGCTCTTGATCTAAGTTATCAAGCTCCATGTTTGTTTCTGCAGCTGCTATTTTAAGCATGACATAGGCCATTATGAACTCTTTACTTTCTCCTCGGCCTGTTACTGGGAAATTTTCAACGGCTCTTTGTGTTTGTATACCATAATAGGCAGAGTCTGGCAGGTTTTTTTTACCTAGAAAATCCTCTTCTTCACGCATACTACTTCCCATCCTTCCTGTTTTTGATGATGTTTAATTTTTCCCTTGCCTTGGCAATTGCAATTAAAGGTGGAACATCCTTTGGACAAACTCTTCTGCAGTTACCATGAAATTCACAGTCCCACCATCCATTTGGTTTGTCTGCTAGAATAAGTCTGGATTCTTTTTTTCCCTCCCTGGGATCTATGTAGAATCTGTAGAGTTTTGCAAGTGCTGCAGGACCCATGTAGTCGGGTTTAGCACCGTCCACAGGACAGGATCCGAAACATGATGCACAGAGTATGCAGTTGGTGTAGAGTTCCAGTTCTTTAACAGCTTCTGGATCCATCAAACGTTCCAACTTGGGCTCTGGATCTGCTGGTTGGAGCACGGGTTCGACTTGTTTGTAGTAATCAAAAAATTTGTCCATGTCAACGATTAAATCCTTTTTAACTGGCAGGTGGGGCAGTGGTTCTATCAAGATCTCTTCTTCAGGATCCCAATCTCCAGTTTCTTCGATGGCACTGTATGGTGATAGAGGTACTTTAAGATCTCCATGAATTAGGGGTTCGAGCTGTGTTCGGCATGCCAATCTGGGTACTTTGTTTATTAACATTGCACATGTTCCACAAACAGCTCCTCTGCATGAGTAGTGGAAGGCTATGGAATCATCAAAGTTTTGCTGTATATAAAATAAAGCACCGAGTACTGTCATGCCAGTTGGAGGTTCAAATTCAAATTTGTGGTAGCTTGGGTTTTCCATTCCCTCTTTGAACCTGAAAATTTTGAACTTCATCTAATAAACACGCTCCTTGGGTGTAAACATTCCTAGTTTAACTGGTTTGTAGTTTAAAACAAGTTCACCATCTTTCATAGTGATAACCGTATGTTTTAAGAAGTTTTCATCGTCCCTGTCCGGATAATCATTTCTCTTATGCGAACCCCTGCTCTCTCTCCTTTCAATTGCTCCCAAAGCTACAACCTCGGCTATCTTAAGCATGGATTCAAGTTCTAAAAATTGTATGAGTGCCTGGTTGTAGGCTGGTTCCTTGTTGTTGAAGCATGACTTCGAAAATCTTTCCTTCAACTGGCCTATTTCTTGCAGTCCTTCGTTCATGGTGTCATTATCACGGAATATTCCGAATTTTTCCTGCATTGTAACTGTCAAATCTGTTTTGATGGAAAAAAACTTTTCACCATCATCCCTCTGGAGTATGGTTTGGATTTTGTTATCCATGGATCTGGCTGCCTCCATTACTGGTTCTGTTTCAGGTTTTTCAGCCTTCGGGATTTCTTCAATTATTTTATCTGCAACCAACCTTCCGAACACAACTGTTTCGAGTAGAGAATTTCCCCCTAACCTGTTTGCTCCGTGAACACTGATGCATGAACATTCCCCTGCAGCATACAGCCCCTTCAAAATGGTGGACCCATCTTTGTCCACATCAATTCCTCCCATGGAGTAGTGCTGTCCAGGCTGAATTGGTACTGGTTTTTCTATCGGGTCAACCCCTGCAAAATCCATTGCTATCTGTCTTATTCCAGGTAACCTTTCTTTTATACGGTTTGATCCCAGGTGGGTTAGATCCAGATGTACGTATCCTTCGTTGTAGGCCCTTCCCTCGAGAATTTCCTGTTCAATGGATCTTGCAACAACATCCCTAGGTGCCAGATCCAGTGAGTTGGGTGCGTAACGTTTCATGAAACGTTCCCCATCTTTATTAACCAGGATCCCACCTTCTCCACGAGCCCCTTCACTCATGAGTATGTTGGTGCCGTAGAGGGTTGTTGGGTGAAACTGTACAAATTCCATATCCTTGAGTGGAACCCCAGCATCCATTGCAAGTGCCTGGCCATCTGCGGTGTTTATTATGGCATTCGTGGATCTGCTGAATATTCTTCCGAAACCTCCGGTGGCCATCAGTGTGGCCTTTGAAGAAAATCCATGAATATTTCCGGTTTTGATGTCAATCGCAGTTAATCCCACACACCTTCCTTGGTTGATTACCAGGGAGGTTACGAAAAATTCTTCGTAGACAGGAATTCTTCTTGCAACAACCTGTTCAAAGAGGGTGTGAAGTGCGTTGTGTCCTGTTCTGTCTTCAGCATAGCATGTTCTGGGAAATCCGGCCCCTCCAAATGGGCGTTGGGCAATTTTTCCATTTTCTAGCCTAGACCATACAGTTCCAAGGTGTTCCAGTTCAACAACAGATCTCGGTGCTTCCCTGCACATGAGTTCAACTGCATCTTGATCAGCAAGGTAATCAGATCCCTTGACAGTGTCGTAGGCATGCATTTCCCAGCTGTCATCTGTATCATCCTCGCCCTTCACATTACCCAACGATGCATTCATACCTCCTTGGGCTGCAACAGAATGGGATCTGAGTGGATTGACCTTTGAGATCACCGCAGCATCTAAACCTGCATCGTATGCCTGCATTGCTGCCCTTAGACCAGTTAGTCCTCCCCCAACCACCAACAGATCATGTTGGTGAATCCTGGATCTACCGGCACCAATGGCTGTGTCCTGATTTATGGATTTTGTTGTTATTTCCATTCCTCCTTCCTTAGGATTTCTATCTAACAAAAAATATCATTCAGTTTTTAAATTTAAGAGCTGTGACAAATTTTTTTCAATTCATAAATATCCAGTTTGGAAACAGAGTAATCAAACCACTGAATCGGGTTTCCATTAACTAATAATCTGTTTATTTCTCAAGGAATTAATAATTTGTGAAATCAAATGGAACACCATCAAAAACAGCAGGTTTGTGTTAAAACCTAAAAACTCGCATAGATGTTTAAAAAAAATTTTAGTGAAGTTTGCATCAGAAACCCTGCCTACTAAAAAATTTTTATGCAACCATTTTGAAAGTATATGTATATGGGACTTGAATCATTCAATCAATTTACTATTCCTTTAATCAAAGATTAGGGCAGTTATATTCATGATAGCTCGTTATTTCTTTCGAAGTTTTTATATAAACCAACCGACTTAATCTTAATAGATGTGGATGATGGAACATGGTTAAAAATTTATTTTTTGATCTGGTGAAGAATCCAAAAAAATTTGTTTACAAAAATTTTTATTTGAAATTTAAACTTTCATACTAATAATAAAAAATATGTGGAGCTTAACATGAATCCAAAAATGGGAAATCTCATATATGCTGGTAAAGCAAAAACTGTTTACGAAACCGACGATCCTGACCAAGTTATAGTTAAATTTAGAGATGATATAACTGCTGGAGATGGAGTTAAAACTGAAAGTCTGGTTCGTAAAGGTTACTACAACTCGGTTATATCTGCGAAGTTCTTCGAGGTTCTTGAAGATGCTGGAATTAAAACCCAGTACATAGAATTAATTAAACCCGGTTACATGCTGTGTAAGAAGCTTGACATGATACCGCTTGAAGTAATAACCAGAAACATCGCTGCTGGAAGTCTTCTTAAGAAGTTCCCGTTCACAGAAAAACAGGAATTGGAACCTCCAATAATACAGATGGACTACAAAAATGATGAGTATCATGATCCAATGCTGAATGATTCCATAACCATAGCCCTTGAACTGGCTACCAAGGAAGAACTTGACACCATAAGAAGCATAACTCTGGAAATAAATTCTGTATTAAAGGAATTTCTGCTTTCTAAATCTATTTTGTTCCCAGACTTTAAAATAGAGTACGGGTTTGATTCAGAGGAGAATATTGTTTTAGGTGACGAGATCAGCCCAGATACTTGTAGATTGTGGGATGCTCAAACCAGTGAAGTTCTCGATAAGGATCTGTTTAGAAAGGGTGAGGATGGAGTTATGGATGCTTATATGAAAGTAGCTTCCCTTTTACTGGATGAAACAGACATTACTAAATGGAACGTTGAGTTTTAGAGTTGATGTACCTATAGAATTAAATTAAATAGAAAAAAATTGTTCGATTATCCAAAAAAAATACTTGGTGATGTTATGAAATATGATGCAGAAGTTAGAATAAGTCTTAAAAAAGGTATGTTAAATCCTGAAGCCGCTACAATACAGAGGGCACTTGCATTACTTGATTATCAGGTTGAAAACACTTCAACAGTTAATCTGATAAGGTTCCAAATTGAAGGGGACAGTGAAGATGTGGTAAAGGAAGAAGTGGATGAAATGTGCCAGAGGCTACTCTGCAACCCCGTGATCCATGATTACACCATAAAAATATCTGCTCAAGAGGAATAAAAAATGAAGGTAGGGATAATAAGGTTTCCGGGATCCAACTGTGACAGGGATGTGTTTCATGTGCTGGAACTGGTGGGTGCAAAACCAGATTATGTATGGTGGAACACGAGGGATCTGTCAGATTATGAGGCCATAGTAATTCCAGGAGGCTTTTCATACGGTGACTATTTAAGGGCAGGAGCAATTGCTGCAATAACACCCATCATAGATGGGATAAAAGATTGTGTCAGTGAAGGAAAGCCTGTTCTTGGCATATGTAATGGTGCACAGATTCTGGCCGAAGTTGGTCTGGTTCCAGGTGTTTTCACTGAAAATGAGAATGCCAAGTTCATATGTGAATGGACAGATCTAAAGGTTGAAAGTGTTAAAACACCATTTACCAAGCTTTACAAGAAAAATGAGATCATAAAAATGCCAATTGCCCATGCTGAAGGTCGTTACTACACTGAAAATATCCAGGAACTCAGGGACAACGATCAGATCGTTTTATCATTCGAATCTGAAAATCCTAACGGTTCAATGGAAGCAATCACAGGAGTTTGTGATGAAGAAGGATTGGTATGTGCAGTGATGCCACATCCAGAAAGGGCTTCAGAATCCATTTTAGGATCAGATGATGGTCGTAAATTTTTTGAAGGCATAATGAAGTTCAGATAAAAAAAAAAAGATAAGACCCTTAAATTTCTTTTCTTTAACTAAATCTAAAAATTAGAAGCAGTGCTGTTTAACTAAAACAGGATCAAATGACTTTTTAGTTACTCAGGCATGGAAAAAAATAGGTGAAAATTATGGTAGTATATTTAGTTGGAGCCGGACCCGGAGACCCGGACCTTATAACTCTTAAAGCTGTTAAAGCCCTTGAAAAGGCAGATGTTGTTGTTTATGACAGGCTTGCCAACGAAGAAATATTGAAGCACGCTAAAAGTGCTGAGATGATTTACGTAGGTAAGAAGGCAGGAGAACACTACAAGAAGCAGCCTGAAATAAATGAGATCCTAATTGAACAGGGACTCAAACACGATGCTGTTGTAAGGCTTAAGGGAGGAGATCCATTTGTCTTTGGTAGAGGGGGCGAAGAAATGCTTGCTCTATTTGAAAAAGGGATAGATGTGGAATTTATTCCAGGTGTAACCTCTGCCATTGGAGTACCCACCTCTGCAGGACTTCCAGTTACCCACAGAGGAGTTGCAACTTCGTTAACTGTTGTTACAGGACATGAAGATCCAACCAAAGATAATAAACAGGTCAAATGGGACTTTAAAGCAGATACAATAGTTATTCTCATGGGCGTGGGTTTGCTTGAAGAAAATACTAGGGAAATTATGAAGTACAAGGATCCTGAAACACCAGTGTGTGTGATTGAAAAGGGAACATCCCCTGATCAGAGGATCATAACCGGAACACTGGAAAACATTACAGAAAACCATATTAACACCCCTGCATTGGTTGTTATTGGCCATGTTGTGGATATCTATAAAAATGCCCTAAAAATTAAAGGGGAAGATATTAATGAAGGGTAAAGAATTTGAGGGTAAAGTAATTGGTATCACACGCCCTGAAGAAAGGGTTAAAGAGGCTGTTGCTATTGTTGAGGAACATGGAGGGACTGCCCTTGTGGCACCCACCCTCGAACTCCAGGTATCCAACACCCAATCCCTGATCCAACTCTGTGAAATGGCAGGAGACCTTGATTGGCTGATATTCACATCCCCAACCGGGATCATATCTGTATTTAAACACTGCAGTGACCTTAAAACCCGATTGAATCCCAACTGTAAGATAGCTGTTATAGGACCCAGAACTGAAAATTATCTGGAAAAAAAGGGACTCAAGGCAGATATTGTTCCTGAAAGTTACACTGCAGAGGGTTTGCTTGAATGCTTCGAGGATCATGACTTGAAAAACAAAAAAATCGGTATTCCAAGAACTCTGGCTGCCAGAGACGCTCTTCCAACTGGTTTGAAGGCTATGGGTGCGGATGTTTTTGTTGCTGAAGCCTATAAATCAGACCTACCTAAGGACAAGACAAGGGTTAACCAGCTCGTAGAAGCCATCCTAAACCAGAAGATCGATGCTTTGACCTTCACAAGTACGCTGACAGTTAAAAATCTGTTTGACATGTTGGATGAAACTGAAAAACAAGATGTTGTTGACATTTTAAAGGGTGGCGATGTGGTTGTTGCGGCTATTGGTCCTGTAACTGCCATGCCTCTGCATGAACTGGATATTGATGTGTTAATACCTGAAAAGTACACTGTTAGTGCCATGCTTGAGATTTTGATGGGTAAAATATAACTGTTAATTGAATATAATATATAGATTGATTATTTTGTTAAGTTACAACCTGGTGTTATAATTATGAGAGCAACAATTTGGCCCGTTTATATCGATGCAAAAAAAACCAAACACGAGGGAAGAAAAGTTTCCCTTGAACACGCCATCACTGCCCCTAAACTTCGAGAAATTTCCAGGGCTGCTAAAAAGCTGGGTTTGAATCCAGACGTGGAAAAGGATAAATCTTACTCCAAATCATGGTGGGAAAATTCAGGAAGGGTTACAGTTGATAAGACCATGCCCAAAAGGGAGATCCTGATGAAGGTAAGTAACATCATCAGGGGTTACAGAGAGAAGTAATCCTAGACGTTATACATAGAATTTAACACATGAGTAAGGAGTTAAAATGCTGAAATCAAATCCAATGAATTTATCTTTTGAAAAGGCCCATGATTTGATAAAAAAATCTGAAGATATTAAAATATACACACACATCGATTGTGATGGTGTTACAGCCGGTGCTGTGCTGTCTTCAATGCTGGATAAGCTTGGAAAGGATCACGAAGTGGAATTCATCAGTCTGGATCAGATGGATGATCTTGTGGCAGAAAATGAATTAACCATCTTTTCTGACCTAGGATCTGGACAGGAAATGGAAAAACTCTGCACATCCAATTCAAAGACATTAATTTTGGATCACCATCCACCCCTAAGAAAGCTTGATAACTATCTAAATGGCCAGTTAATAGAACTGAACCCCCACCATCATAACATAGATGGATCCTACGAAGTTTCAGGTGGAGGTATGACCTATCTTTTGGCCAGAACCTTTGGCTACACTGATCTAAGTTGGATGGGAGTTTTAAGTGCTGTTGGAGACATGCAAAACAGTTTTTCAGGTAAGCTCATAGGATTAAACAGCAGCATACTTCAAGAAAGCATTCAACAAAATTTGATCTCGTCTCAAAACGACCTTGCAATCTATGGAAGACAAACAAGGCCACTGTACATTGCACTGTCCTACTTTGGAGATGTTAATCTGCCAATCACCAACAACAAAACAGAGTGTCAGATGTTGTTAAACAAACTCGACATACCCATGAAAAATGGCCGTAAGTACAGGTCACTGTGTGATCTGAGTGTTGAAGAGAAGGGAAGGCTGTTCTCTGAACTGGTGAGAATGTTGAGTTTAGAGGTACCTTCAAGGTACGTGAAGTACGTGCCTAAATTAATTTCTGGAGATTCTTATGAATTTTTGATGGAAGAGAAGTATTCTCCGCTCAGGGATGCGAGTGAATTTTCAACTGCTGTCAATGCCTGCGGAAGACACAAACATCACAAAGTTGCAATGAATGTGCTTAAAGGTGACAGGGGTGCAAGCCTCGATGAAATGGAACATTTAGCCCTTGAACACAGGCGTTACCTTGCCCAAAAAATGGAATGGGTAAGGGGTGATGAACGAATCACTCCAATGAACAACCTCCAGTACTTCGAAGGTAGTGAAATAAAGAGTGAAGTTATAGGAACCATAGCAGGAATGATACTGAGTTATGGTGATTGGAAAAAACCAATAATTGGGTTCACACCTATTGGAGAAGAAAAGGAAGGTATTAAAGTATCTCTCAGATGTTCCAGGCTTTTGGCATACGATGGAATTCACTTCGGAAATTTAATACGTAAGGTGGCAAAGAAGGTGGGTGGAAACGGAGGAGGTCACTCTGTTGCATGCGGTGCATACATACCTGAGGGAAGTACAGATAAATTTTTAAAAATTTTCGATGAAAGTTTGAAGGGTGTTGTTTAGGGGATAGAAAAAATGAGGGTCTTCAAGAAAAAAGGTGAACTAACAAAATTCCAGATACTTGCAGAGATAGCCAAGGAACAGCCACATTTAAGGCAGAAGGATATTGCTAACGAACTGGGAATAACCATCCAAGCTGTTTCAGAAAATATTAAAAGCCTGGTGGATGAGGGATATGTTGAAACTGGAATGGGAAATGCCAAGTACAACATCACCAAGAGGGGTATTGAAAAGGTTAAAACAGATGCCCTGAACCTTCGAAAGTACGCCGACAACGTTCTTGAAATAATGAACACCTACAAATCTGTATGGCCCGCAATAGCAAGGGAGAATATGGTTAAAGGTGAAACTGTTTGGCTTGAAATGGAAAATGGAACCCTTTATGCCGGTAAAAATAAAAAATCTGCCTATGCTGAGGTTTTAAAAGATGCTGTTGCCGGTGATGATGTGGCACTCATAAAATTGGGTGGTACAATTAAGCTCAAACCTGGAAAGATAACCATCATCCAAGTTCCAACCATAAACGAGGGAGGATCAAATGCTTGCAGCCTTGAAAAGATCAAAAAGATTTACAGCAGAAATTTTGACAAGGTTGGAATAATGGGCACAGTTTCAAGGGCTGTGATCAACAAAGCAGGGATTGAAAGTGATTTTGAATTTGCCACCCCCAATGCAACTGTAGCAGCTTCAAAAAGAGGTCTGAATGTCCTGGTATTTACAGTAGGCAAAATGAGTAAAAGCCTCATTAGAAAATTGGATGAAGAAGGATTGAAGTACACCTTGGAAGATGTTTCAATAAAAACTTAACCATAACTCTATTCAAAATTCCTCAATTTTAGATATTTAATTACATTTTTTTATAGATCATAACTGAGTGGGTTGGATTTCTTATCCAACTTAATTTATGACTCCAAATTTTTTTTAGATGTATCTACAGCCCTGCTCATCTATTCTGGATACAATTACATCATCTATGGATGTTTCAGGAGTTTCAGATATGGCAAAGGCTGTGTTTCCAAGCATTGCCATTGAAGCTCCCATTGTTTCTTCTTCGAGAATAGCTATGATTTCTGATATTTCAGGGCTCATGAGTTTGGTGTTCACTGCAAATTTCTTGGAAAGTTTGAGGAAGGTTTCTGGAACTGGATCCATGAGCAGCTGGTTTAACATGGCACCACCTGTTTGGTTGATCCTTTCCTTGTGTCCAGGATCTCCTATTATCTCCGATGTTTCGATACAGCCCAGACTTTTACATAGTATGTAGAGATCCTTATTTTTAGGTAGAAGTTTATCAAGCACCCCCACACCAGGAGCTCCTTCCTTGATCCTCAGTGTTATGCCCCCATTAACTTCTGCCACCACATCGCCCAACCCGCTTTGCATCTCAATTTCTGCAAGGTGTGCTATGCTTGTGGCTTGGTTGTAGG
>JAEZAV010000182.1 GCA_023430285.1 Methanobacteriota archaeon
CTAACTCTCGAACAACATTCTTTCCCTCGTCTGAAAGTGGATTTATAAATGCTACTGATAACATGATATTTCCTATGCACTTTAAATATAAAGTAAGTTATGAGAGCGTGAGATAACAACTTAAAAACAACAATAAAATTTACTCTTGTTCATAAAACTAACCATGAGTAAATTATATTTTTAGGAATCTGAAAAGTTTGGGTTTTCATTATAAAAAAATTATTTCTTAATATAAGTAACTGGGTGTAGTTTTAGTTCAGTATGGATGGTTCCAGGGTGTAACCACTTATAAGTGATATTACAACGATGGCCAGGTTTACTAGCACTTTTGTTGGATTCAATGTGAAGCCACGATTGCTGTAACGTGTTGCACAGGATTTTTCACTTCTGTTTAACATTTCTCCAATTTCTTTGAAGTTGTATCCTTCCTGGCGGAGTTCGCACATTTTAATATCTTCTTCGAGTGTCCATCTATATCCTAAACGGCTGTCCTTTTTTTTCATCACACATTCATCCCTTTCATCATTTCCATTTCATTTTCTTAAGATAACATTGTCAGCTATTAAATATACAAATTTCCATTTTATAGGCCTGAAAAAAGTGAGAATCCAACATCATGATTTAATAATTTTTTGGAATTTTGTTAAGTGTTAAATAAAAACATATATAGAATAATATTCGATACATTTAATGAGTATATTAATGATATCATAAATAAAACAAATTGGTTCATGTATTCTACAAATCAACTAGTTTGTACCATTCATAAAACAGATTTTAAAATGATACCATTTATTTAGAGATTCATTGAAGATTCTTTAGAAATTAATCTAGGGATATAATTAAGCTTCTAATTATCCTAGTTTTTATTTGATTTGACTCATTAAAACCATAAAATTATTGGAGGAATTTAGTTTGACCAAGGTACTTATTTCATCAGCACTTCCCTACGCCAATGGACCGTGCCATCTGGGACACCTCAGATCCACCTACATACCTGCAGATATATATGCCAGGTACAACAGGATGAAGGGAAATGATGTACTTTTCGTATGTGCAACGGATGAACATGGAACACCCATAGCTGTCAAGGCAGAGAAAGAAGGTAAGCCACCTAAGGAAGTAGCAGGCAGATACCATGAGATGATAAAAACTGATCTAGAATCATGTAACATATCACTGGACAGCTTCACCAGAACAACAGATCCCAAACACTACGAAATATCACAAAACTTCTTTTTAAAACTCTATGAAAAGGGTTACATCTACGAAAAGGTAATAAAACAACCCTACTGTGAAGAGTGTGGCAGATTTTTACCGGACAGATATGTGGAAGGAACCTGTCCATTTTGTGAAACAGAAGGGGCAAGGGGAGACCACTGCGAAAGCTGTGGAAGACACCTGGAACCAACCCAACTATTAGAACCACAGTGCCAAATATGCGGCTCTACACCAGAGATCAGAGAATCCAAACAGTACTTCTTCAAACTCAGCCACTTTCAAAACCAACTCCAAGATTGGATAGAAGGAAACCACGAACTACCACCAAACGTCCGAAACTACGCACTACAATGGCTCAAGGAAGGACTTAAAGATTGGATACTCACCAGAGGCATGGAATGGGGAATACCAGTACCCCTTGAAGGTGCAGAGGGAAAAATTATCTACGTCTGGGGAGAAGCATTTTTAGGATACATATCCTCGGCTGCACAGTGGTCTGAAAAAACTGGAAACCCATGGGAAGACTACTGGAACGACAGACCACTACACTTCATTGGTAAAGACATAATCTACCACCACAGCATATTCTGGCCCGCACTTCTCATGGCCTACGGATGCAAACTACCATACACAGTTATAGCAGGAGAGTACCTCTCCCTGGAAGGCAGTAAAATGTCAACCAGTAAAAACTGGGTTATATGGGTGTCAGATTTCATAAAGAACTTTGACAGCGATATACTGAGGTACTACTTGGTTGCAAACGCACCACTTTCTAAGGATACCGACTTCTCATGGGACGACTTCCAGCGAAGGGTTAACGACGAACTTGCAGATGTGATAGGAAACTTCCTACACCGAACCTTCACATTCACAAACAGGTTCTTCGATGGAAAGCTCCCTGAAACTGGAGAGTTCGATGAATACGACAGGGAATTTGAAACCAAGATCAAAGAGTTACCAAAACTAGTTGGAGGACTCATTGAAGATTTCAAGTTCAGAGAGGGTATGATGGAAATAATAAAACTTTCCAAGTATGGAAACAAGTACTTCAACGACAAGGAACCATGGAAAGCTGTTAAAACTGATAAGGCAGGTGCAGCTAACTGTTTATACCTGGCCAATCAACTGGCCAAAACCCTTGCAGTTACACTCACACCCTACATGCCAGTTAAAACCCTTGAAATATTTAAAACACTCAAAATCGACCCAGTTCTAAACTGGGAAGACGGAGCCAAGTTCATGGAAGAGGGCCATGAAATAGGCGAACCTAAACCAATCTTTTTAAAGATTGAAGATGATGTTATAAACGCTCAAAAAGAATTACTGTACGAAAATTTGAAGGAAGAAGAAACAATGAAGGAAGAAGTATCAATAGACACATTTGCATCCATGGATCTCAGAGTTGGACAAGTATTAGAAGCTGAAAATGTTAAAAAATCAGACAACCTACTCAAACTAATGGTGGACATAGGAGAAAACCAGATCCAAGTGGTTGCAGGGGTAGCCAAGAAGTACACACCAGAGGAAATAAAGGGAAGAAAGGTAATAGTCCTTACAAATTTACCACCAGCCAAACTCTTCGGAATCAAATCAGAGGGCATGTTGCTTGCAACCGACAACATGAGTCTTTTAACTGTTGAAGACGCTGATGTTGGTGAACAAATAAAATGAATGAATCAGTACTGATTGCAAAAACAGAAAGATTCCTAGACGGAATAAGACGCAACCCCCTTAAAATTGACAACATCAACAACTTCAAAGACTTCATAAACATCTACCAACAGCTCAAAAACACTTTGGACGACTTGCTGGAACTGAGGGATACCATGGAGATCAAGGGTTACAAAACACCCTACAAATCTCTCATGAAGTACGGCAGAACAAGCAAATCAGAGATGAAAGTTGATGACATCTACGATGTTAACAAACACACACAGTACTTCAGGATGAATGCCGCTGCCAAAAAGAACATACTCGACAGGGTTAAATCAGCCATTGCATCCCATAAAATAGCAATAGGACACCTTGAAGAGTACGCAGTATTTTCCTGTGAAAACTGTGGAGAGAACATTAACGGCCACGAACTTGAAACCCTGGTAAACGGCAACTGCAAATGCGGCTCAGACCAGATACAGATGAAAATTAATGATCAAGGTATTTACAGGCTCGAAATCATCAACTACCTCCCACTTTCAGGGGATTATATGGTTAAGATGAGCGAACTCAGCCCCCTTGGAAGGGATGCATTTAGAAGAATAGTGAGAAGCCTCAAACAGGAAAAAAGGGGTATTGTCAAAACAGTTTCAATGGTTGTCAAGGTGTTCCAGGGAGACAGATGGGTTAGAAAACGTGTGAATATTGATGCTGACGATCAGATGAACTACGAACGTGAAATACGTAACAAATACGGATCAGATGCAAGAATAGAGTTCATGCAGTTTCACAGGAAAAAACCATCCCTAATTAACGATAAACATGTTCAAACAGCCCTTTCCATAGCATACGTTAAACTGGCCGAAAACAAAGCCGGCCAAGTTTTTGGAAGTGTGTTGGAGGCTAAAATAAAGAATAAGGATAAACTCGAACGTTACGATCGAGTAGTTAAAGAATCTAGGGAACTTGCAAGGAAACTGGTTGAAGATCCAGACGATATGGAACAGATCAAAAAGGAAATACTCGAAGACAGGCTCTTCAAGGAAGGACTAGAAGAGAATGGTAAACTCGATAAAGAACTTAGAAAGGACATAACAGTCCGTGAAAAGTTAAGATCCGAGATCTACCTTGAGGTACCGAGAATACTCATACTCTGGGACATACTTAGATGGTACATCACATCAAGCTTTGACAGAAGAAACAAGTACGTTGGACCCTTCCCAAACATCAGACCATCACTCGACACCAACCAGCTAAGAGCCTTTGAAGACTTCAATCCAGAGGTAGTGGAAATTTTAAAGGGATACATGCACGAGAAGATTGAATACGTTTCAAACATGAAAAATGTGCTCATGAAGAAATTTGAAATAGAAAACAAGATGAAGGGCCTTCACGTTAAAACCAATCCAAATGCAGCTG
>JAEZAV010000001.1 GCA_023430285.1 Methanobacteriota archaeon
ACATGCATTGCACCGCTTGGATACGGATATGCAACTGTTACGTACACTTTCTTTTTGTTGTTGGGATCTGACTGGAACAAGTTGGATTCTTGCCAAACCCTCTGCCATTTCTCTTCAATTTTAATGTCGGTCAACTGATCACCCCAGAATAAACTTAAATTTCAATTAAAATTCTACCATGAATTTAAAATCAAATATTTATGATCTTTAATTGTTTGAATTTTTATAATGAATTGAATTTCATAGCATATTAATTCTCAACAAATAATATGTAAACTACAATTCATTTAAATCACTTTGATCTACTTCTGTATCCAGCCATTTAAAATATTTTTTAGAACCCCTTTCAATTGATAACTCCAGTACACATGGCGTATCATAGCTGTGAATTTCTTCTACCTTCTTAATCACATTTTCTACCATATCGCTCCGCGTTTTAATAAAAATAAGGGATTCTGAATCTTCTTCTATCTCCCCATTCCATCTGTAGATGGATTCTATGGCCGGAACAATGTTCACACAGGCAGCTAATCTTTCTTGGACCAGCACCTTGGCTATTTTTCTTGATTCGGAAATATCTGATGTGGTAACGTATATGCTGGAGTACATCTTTAACAACTCCCAACATCAGATTGAGGTGTTGGAGCAGGTTCTAATTTGTGTTTTGAACTTTGAACTTTGTTTTTTATCCTTAAAACTTCTTCCACAGAAATATCCAGATCTTCTGCAATTTTTTGGTCTTCTAAACCTTTGTCAACCATCAAGAAAAGGAGTTTGTCCAGTGTTTCATATCTGATACCTAGTTCCTCTTCATCTGTTTGTCCATGCCAAAGTCCTGCTGTTGGTGCCTTTTTAATGATGTTTTCTGGAACCCCTAAAATTTGAGCAATGCGCCTTACTTCTGTCTTGTATAAATTTCCTATTGGAAGAATATCCACGCCACCATCACCGTACTTGGTGAAGTAGCCAATTAGAAGTTCTGTTCTGTTTCCAGTTCCAACCACCATCCTTCCAAGATCGTTGGCATGGTAATAAAGGATCATCATCCTGATTCTGGCCTTTAAATTTGCATTTGCAAGACTCCTTGACGGAGTGTTCTTGAGTTTGTTGCTCACTGAATGCATGCAGAGCTCATTGAAAGGGCTGATTAGATCATCCACAGCTATAATTTCGTATTCAATTCCCAGTTCTTCAGCAACAGTTACAGCATCTTCAATATCCTCGTAGGAAGTTGTCTCAGTCGGCATTATTATGCCCAGAATCTGCTCTTTTTCAAGTGCCCTTGCACACAAGTAGGCGGTTGTCGCAGAATCTATACCTCCGCTGAGGCCAATTACTACCCCTGCACTTTTGGACTGTGTTACTTTGTCTTTGATAAATTCAGATAGTTGTTTGATGGTTTTTTCACCATCGTCCATGGGAATATCGATGCTTTTTTCTTTCATTTTTAAACCCTTGTTTACATATTTGGTTATTTAACTCTACAATTCATTCTGTTTTTCAATCTAATATAATTTTTAAATGAATTTCTTAGTGAATGGATCATGTTTTTATGGGATTGATCATGTATACTATAGAATACTTTAAAACTAACTACAACATATCTTACTACTAAAAATGTTTACTAATTTTTAGTTACAGAACTGGAGGAGTATCATGGCATTTAAAGACATTTTTAAGTTTAATAAAGGAAAAACAACATTCGTATTTATAGGTGGTAAAGGTGGAGTTGGTAAAACTACAATTTCCGCTGCTACAGCATTATGGTTTGCTAGACAGGGAAAACACACCCTTATCATTTCTACAGATCCAGCACATTCACTTTCAGATTCCTATGAAAGGAACATTGGGCACAACCCAACACCAATTGCAGAAAATCTAGAAGCCCTTGAAATCGACCCAGAAATTGCTATGCAGGATTATCAGGCAAAAATGAAGGAACAACAAGCTTTAAATCCAGGTATGGATATGGGAATGATGCAAGACCAGATGGATATGGCTTCAATGGCTCCAGGTATAGATGAAGCTGCTGCATTTGACAAATTTTTACAGTATATGATGACCGACGAGTACGATATCGTTATCTTCGATACCGCACCAACAGGCCACACACTTAGATTACTCTCAATGCCTGAAATGATGGATTCCTGGGTGGGTAAGATGATCACCATTAGACGCCAGGTTGGAAGCATGGCCAAGGCATTTAAGAATATCATGCCATTCATGGGAGACGAAGAGGAAGAAGATAAGGCACTTGAAGATATGGAAGAAACCAAAAAACGGATCAGAGAAGCCAGGGGAATCATGGCAGATCCATCCAGAACAACCTTTAAAACCGTTGTTATACCTGAAGAAATGTCCATATACGAATCAGAACGTGCAATGCAGGCAATGCAAAAGTACAACATGACAACTGATGGTGTTATTGTCAACCAGATCCAGCCTGAAGAAGCTGACTGTGAATTCTGTGCTGCAAGAAGGAAGATACAGGAACAGAGGTTAATAACCATTAAAGAAAAATTCGGTCAGCAAGTTATTGCAGAAATTCCTCTACAAAAACACGAAGTTAAAGGAATGGAGCGTTTAACAGAAATTGGAGATATTCTCTACGGAGATCATCTTGACGATGGAGTTAAGGCCATTCCAATGAACTAGGGAAACTATCAAATTCCCTATTTTTTTTTATAATATACAAAACCATGCTCATCAAGGACACAAAAAGTTCAAACTACTTCGATGCAGTCGATGAAACAGTCCTAGCAGAATTGTTACACCCCAAAAACGACGGAGTCAAACTGGACTTTAGCATTGCACACGCCGTTCTCAAGCCTGGAAAATCTTCACTGCCGCATATTCTTAGGGAATCTGTTGAGGTGTACTACGTACTTGAGGGTCAAGGTCAGATGCATATTGACCACGAGGTGGAAACTGTGGAATCAGGACAGGCAGTTTACATTCCCCCTGAAAAAAATCAGTGGATAAAAAACACAGGTAAAGAAGATCTTAAATTTCTATGCATAGTGTCTCCACCGTGGAACGAATCTGATGAAGAGCTAAGCAGCCATTAGCACTGAAAAAAATCTTATATATAATTTTATTTTAGGATTAAGTGAGTTTACAGTTTTCATTTAAATTTCATGACAAACACAGAATTTACAAAGTGAATGATCCTCGTTTTTAAACTGTTTTTTTCCTGTACAGTAGTAAATTCCCTTGTTTTCATAGACAGTGTCTCCCCCAGAAAATATTATGCCAGGAGGATGTAATGGCCTTTTTTCTATGAATGTCAGGTAGACAGATACAATCTTAATGAACTCCCTAAATTCTATGTTGTCGGGTGCGTACAATTCAAAGTAGTGATCTATGGATTCTTCAAGGGCAGTCAGTTCATCGGTATCAATTTCTTCATCTTTTCCTGAAAAAGGGATTTCTGTTAATCTTCTAAAGTTTTCAGCGTTGTAAGAAGACATAGCCCCCTGTACTTCATCTGCCATATCCTCTTTAGGTTTGATCAACGTTTTGTATGGCTTTATTTCTGTTTTTAGTTTTAAAAGTAGTTCTGAACTTTTAATTTTTATTCACCTCAGTAAACCACCAATACACACATGTATCCAAATTTTTGAGCCAATAGTTCCTCTAATTTGGCTTTCACAACCTTCTCGTTTTCATAGGATAGATTTTCACACACGGATGCTTCCCTGTTGGGATCTATTCCCTTTTCCACCAAATAATTCACAGTTTCATTGATGGTGGTGTTTGGCAGGATAATGGTGGGCCTACCATTTGATAGTAATGGTAAGAGTCTGGATGAAAATCCCTTTCCATGCATTGTTATGATATTTGCCTCGTCCCAAGGTATTTGAAGTTTGGATGCGCAGAGTTGAATCGAACTGATTCCTGGAACGACTTCAAGGCTCAAATTTCCCTTAATTTTTTGGATGGGTTTGAGCAAACCTGAAAATCCAGGGTCACCAGTGGATAAAAGTGCCACCTTATTATCATCAGCTGCCTTTGAAACAGCCAGTTTAAGCATTTCCCCCATATTTTGGGCGTTGAGTTCAATTTTTTCTGCCTTCGTATCTGGAAACAGGTTTAAAGCCCTTTTACTGCCAATCACAATTTCTGAAGAGTTTACAGCATCTTCAGCTTCCTTCGTTAAATATTTCCCTGATCCCGGGCCAATACCCACCAGATATAACTTTGACATGGTTTATTCTCCTTAATAAATTCTTTAGGATGTTGTCTCCTAAAACTTATGTCCAAACTCTTTGATGTGTATCTATTTCTATGAAAGAATTTGAGATTCAATTTCCTAAACAACTTAGAATTTTATGCAGTTTTTAATTATATCGAAATTGTTATTTAACATGGTCCTTTAAATTAGTTTAGAGATCAGAGAACTTTATAAGGAAGGAAAAATATGCTTCAAATTGCTGTTACAGGAAAACCAAACGTTGGAAAGTCATCTTTTTTTAATTCAGCAACATTATCAGAGGTTGATGTTGCAAGTTACCCATTCACAACCATAGATGCGAACAAAGCAATTGCACACGTGGTTACAGATTGTCCATGCAAAGAACTGGAACTCACATGCAATCCCCACAACTCCAAGTGTGATGACGGGAAAAGATTGATACCAGTAGAATTAATCGATGTTGCAGGTCTAGTTCCAGGTGCCCACGAAGGAAGAGGCCTAGGAAACAAATTTTTAGATGATTTAAGACAAGCCCGAGCTTTTATTCATATAATTGATGCTTCAGGTTCAACAGATGAGGAAGGAAGACCCTGCGAACCAGGAACCCATGATCCTCTCGAAGATGTTGAATTTTTAGAGCATGAGATCACCATGTGGCTCTTTGGAATTCTGAAGAAGAACTGGAATAAAATGATCAGAAAGGTAATGTCAGAAAGACTCGACATTGCTAAAGTTCTTTCGGAACAGCTGAGCGGAACTGGAATAACATTGGAAGATATTGCAGAAGCAAAAAAGGTGGTTGACAAGGACTACGATAAGTGGGAAGATGATGATATCATCAACATGCTTCAAGACCTTCTAAGAAGGGCAAAGCCAATGTTAATCGTGGCAAACAAGGCAGATTTACCAACTTCAGAGAAAAATATTAAAAGGCTCGAAGAGAAGTATGGCAGAGTCATCCCAGCATCTGCTGAATCAGAACTGGCACTCATAAGGGCATCAGAAGCTGGTTTGATCGATTATTTCCCAGGTGATTCAGATTTTGAAGTTGTTAACCCCGAAAAACTCAATGAAAATCAATTGAAAGCCCTTAACTACATCAAAGAACACGTGCTTAAGAAATATGGTAGTACAGGAGTTCAAGAAGCATTGAATGCAGCAGTGTTTGATGTGTTGGATATGATAGTTGTTTTCCCTGTTGAAGACGAACATAAGATGACTGATCAAAAGGGCAATGTACTGCCAGATGCACTACTAATTAAGAATGGGTCTAAACCACGGGATATGGCATATGTTGTGCACACCGATATTGGGGACAGTTTCATGCATGCAATTGATGCAAGAAGTTGCAGAAGAATTTCATCAGAATATGAAATTAAAGATGGAGATATTTTAAGCATCATATGTCGCTAGGAGTCCATATAACAAAAGATTAAATCAAAAAGAACTGTAATACATAAAGACATCAAGATTAGTTATTACTATCCATAATGAGTATTATGATGATATTTGATTAAATTTGAGGAATAAAAGATGTATTATAAAATTAAAATTTAGAATTAAACCTCCCCCGATAATCAGTTATTTTAATGTCTTTAACTTGAATATACAGAGAAGCAAAAAAAATATTCAAAATCACAAATTTTGAGATTTAACAGTCTTTTAATATTATAAACTATAAATATTAAATCAAAATTAATTATAACATATGTAACTTACTTAGGTGAAACTATGCCGAATCAATTAAAGCACATTTTTGAAATAATGGGTTTAAATAAAGAAAATGGCTTATGTGAACTCGGTGATGAATTGCCGGATTATCCTTTGAGAATAAAAACTTCTTTAAAATCAGTTAGTTATGATGCTATATACAATGTTAACAACAAGCCGTTAATTATATTCAAATATTTCAAATCTCAAGAAGACATTGAAAACAAAATATACAATATTCACAAAGACATCTGGAATTTTGGCGAAACTCCCATATTATTCATTGTTCTTCCTCACGAAATAAGAATTTATAACGCTTTTGAATTCAAAAAAGAAAATAATGAAGCATGGAAAAAAATATCTGGGAATAAATCGAAGTTAAATGAAGAACTCGACGAATTTTCATACATGAATTTGATTAGTGGTAAATTTTGGAAAGACAATGAAAATGAATTTGACAAACGTACTCGGGTACATAATTATCTTTTGGGCAATTTAAAAAGTTGTCGTTTAAAATTGGATGAATTAGGGTTGCCTTCCAATATTACAAACAATCTTTTAGCGCGTTTAATATTTTCAAGATATCTATTAGATAGAAATATTCTTAAAAAAGATTTCTTCAAGTTAAATTATGATAAATCTTTTATTGAAATAATTAAAGATAAAAAAAGTTTATATTCCTATTTTAACTTCCTCAAAAAGAGATTTAACGGGGATTTGTTTCAGTTAGATGACATTGAATTTGAATTGGTAAATTATAACCATTTAAATGTAATTTCTAGGTTATTTAATGGAGATAATATTGTTACTGGTCAAACGGTCCTTTTTGATATTTATGATTTCTCAATAATACCTATCGAGCTAGTTAGTAGTATATATGAAACTTTTATTCATAAAAAAGGTTTAAACTCAAACGGAACATATTACACTCCACTATTCTTGGTCGATTATATTCTAAAAAATACTCTAGAAAAAAGATTAGATGATTGCGAGTTACAATGTAAAATCCTTGATCCAGCTTGTGGTTCAGGAATATTTCTTGTTGAATCTTTAAGAAAATTAATTGAAAAAAAGAAATTAGATATCAAAAGAGAGTTATCTACCACAGAACTGAATGAATTAGTACAAAAATCTATTTTTGGTATAGATCTTGATGAAAATGCTATAGATATTTCCATTTTTTCAATATATCTGACAATTCTAGATTATATTAAACCTAGCGATATGGAAAATTTCAAATTTCCAGAACTGAAACATAATAATTTATTCAAAGCAGACTTTTTCGATACGGACCATGAATTCAATAAACGAGTAAAAAACATAGATATCATAATTGGAAATCCTCCTTGGAGTAAATTTGAAGGCACTCATGTTGATTACTGCAAAGAAAAGGATATTCCTACCCCTAATAAAGAAATTGCCCTCAGTTTTATGACTAGATCAAGAGATTTTACTAATGAAAATTCTAATATAGCATTAATTGTGACTAGTAAACTTTTGTACAATTTAAGAGACAAATCGTTTAGAGAATATTTCTTAAATAATTTTTACTTAAATGAAGTTTTAGAATTTTCTGCTGTAAGAAGAAAAGTTTTTGCTAATGCAATAGGCCCTGGATCTATAATTTTTTACAAACCGGCATATGGAAAAAATACCTCAAAAAATTTAGTTAAATATATTTCATTAAAACAAAATAGGTTTTTTAAGTTATTTAAAGCGATTGTAATAGAAAAACAAGACGTTAAATACATTCAACAAGAGTTTTTATTAAAATATGATTGGATTTGGAAGGTTATATTGTATGGTAATGTCAACGATTTCATGTTAATTAAGCGATTAAAAGAAGAATTTGTCACTTTTGAAGACCTTATTAAGAATAAAAAAACTATAATCCATGGAGTAGGACTACAAAGTACAAAATCTAAAAATCCTCAAGATGCATCTGATTTAATCGGGAAAAAATTTCTCAAAACTGAACGTTTAAAAAGGTATTCTATAGAACATGAAAATTTGAAATGGACTCAAACTGAAGTTCATAGAATTAGAAATAAAAAGTTATTTGAACCTCCACATATCTTGATGAGAGTTTCTTTGAATAATAAAGATTACAGTACTTCAGCCGCTTTTTCTGAAGAAGAATTAATTTTTAATCACTCTGTTCAAGCTATAAAAGGTGAAGAATCTGATAAAGACTTTTTAAAAGCGTTATTAGGTGTATTAAATTCAAAGTTTTTTTCATATTACATGTTCATGACAGGTTCTTCAATTGGAATTGAAAGACCTCAAGTTCGTTCTAGTGAACTAACCTCTTTTCCCATCGTTATCGACAATAGTATTATTGAAAAAATTGATGTTTTACAAAATATTTATCAAAATGAACAGAATTCTAGTAATTTAAAATCAAAAAAGGAATTAGAACAGGAAATAGACAATTCAATTTTTGATTCATATGGATTTACTGATTCTGAACGTGATTTAGTAGATTATACTATGGATGTGATTATTCCTATTAGAAAAGGAAGAGATGAACCCTTTGATCCACCTAAAAAGCATCATTTAAAAGAATACTCAGAAATCTTCACCAATCATTTTGAAAAAATATTAAATGATGAGTATCTATTTACTGAAATATATGATACCGGATATTTTATTACAATGCATTTCAAAAACTCACAAAAAAAGATTACAGAGCCTAAATTTATAAAAGATGAGAATTTTGAACAAATTGATAATATACTAAGCGAAATGTCTTTAAGCGAATTTACAAAAGATTTATACATCCTTAGAGATATTAAAGGCTTCGAAAAGAATTCTTTTTATGTGATTAAGCCAAAAGAATATAAAAATTGGCATAAAGCCGTTGCCAGATCTGATTTGGATGAGTTTTTAGATGCCATTATGAAAAGTGGTCTTAAAAATAGTTACGGGGATAATTAGATGTTTAATTTTAATGGATCTTTAGATGCATCCGGATATGATAAATCTGAAAGTATATATCAAAATAACTTTTTTAAAGTTATAGAATTAATTGTTCACTGTTATAATTTGATACTTGAAAATGAAAATCCTCAAAAGTTCGAAAAAGGTTTTCGCTTAGAGAATTATTTCACCAACATACTTGTCGGATATTTAAAGAAAAATAAACATTCATTTGATCTTAAAAATCTTGGTTTTGAAATAGAGGTTGGTGTAATAAAAATTGACTCAAAGAACGTTAAATTTATAGACATCAAAGTGACTAACGCATCCCACTATTTTTTGGGAGAATATGATGAAGATATATATTACGCAATAGAATGCAAAAGATTGGATGAATATTCACAAAAAATTCAGTATTATATCGAAGGAGGAATTTTACGCTTTGTAAATGCAGATTATTCAAAAAATTTGCCACTTGCAATAATGATAGGATATGTTGAAAAAGGAGATCTGAGTATTATTGTTAACAAAATTAATGAAAAATTGGATCATAGGCCATCTGATATAAAAACATTGCAAAAATTAACTGAAAGAAGTGTCATTTCTACATTTAATTCATGTTATTGTTCTAAACATCTAAAAAATGATAATTTAGGAAAAATTAACTTATACCACTTGTTGTTAAACTATGAAAGCCTCATAACAACATAAAATAAGTAAAGTTTGAATTATTATTGAATATTCCAATAAATAGAATATATAAATCATTAAATCTTTTTAATACAAGATAATACAGTTATGTAATAACTATTAATATATGGGCCTAAAGTTTCGATATTTATTAAACCATATCTTTATTTTATATTACTTTTAACATTTGATAATACACAAAAACGAGAGCGTATTAAATATTGGAGGGATATTAATGGTTTCAGTTGGTAAAAATTGGTTTATTGGCCGTTATTGTGTACAATGTAATGAATATAAGTCTTGTAGTAAAGAAAAAATGATGGATCTGTGTATAGAAAGTGAGAAACTCCGTCATGCCTTAGTAAATATCCAACATTTGGATAAGATATACTGTGAATTATCAGAAATAGCATTTGAAGGAATAAAAATTAAGAATTCCTATGATTATGAACTAACAAAAGCCTTAGAAAACCTTACCTATGAAATTCAAGAAAGAGGGATAAGTGTAACAGTATCTAGACGAGATTAAAAAATACAACCAAACAAAATTAAGTATCGTTAGGATACAAGTTCAATACTGCACCATTCATGTTATTAATCTGTTCATTATAAACTTATATGCCCTACTAACTTTATCATTGTAAATAATTGCCCCTTATGTTAATCGAGACATGTTCGGTTGATTATTTCTGTAAATCGACCTTTTTAGTGCCTTCACTAATATCAGAACCATCAACTCAAAGAACAAGTTTGAAATTAAAAATTAACCAAATTGAGATAGAACGCCTTATAAATAGAAAGATTGTACTCCATTACCATATAAAAATTAATATGATCTTGCTAACTTTCCAAACGGAGATTCTTCTATATGTATATTAGGACTATTATCAATTTCTTGGACTTTTTTGTATTTTTCAATATCAAAATCAATACAATTTTTACTCATTACCCTATTTTTCTGAGCATTTTTGAAATAACCGGATAGTTTTACTACACCAGAATATCCTTCATTCTCTAAATACACTGCAAATTGTCGTGCTGAAAATGTATAACAAAGAACATGGCCTTCTTTAAGACCATATGGGAAATCAATTCGTTTAGTTTGAGATATCCAAAAGGAATTATTATTATGATAGCCTTCTTTTAAATTAAGAGGTTTATCATTTACACAGAAGTCACTTTTAATCACTGCAACAGAACGATATCCTGAGTTAAACACACTTAACTGTATTACATGCTGATTAGTAAGGACTACATCTATATCTACTTCTATCTTTCTTTTATTTTGACGATAAGAATATACTAAACTGATTAAGGACAATATGATTGCAAAAGCAGAAATAATATATTGTATAATCTCAGGACTCATTTAAACTCTCTTCAATAATCTTTATTTCATCAGCAGATAGCCCATATAACCCATAAACCATCTGATTGATCGTTTTGTCTGTCTCGTTGATTTGTAATAGTAAAGGATCAATGATTGAAATACTTTTTTCAAACTCTTCTTTAAGTATTTGATAATTCTCTCTAGATTTTACATTTACTTTCTTCTTTTTAACCTCAATTAAGAAGTTTTCAAATGATAATTCATAATATTTTTCCAATTTCTGTGAAAGTTTTTCAATATGAAAAGTATGTACAATCCAGTCACTAAATGAATTTATTTCAGCCTGGAGATCTTTATTAAGTTTTAACATTTCATTACTTTTTTGAATGAACTGTTGCTTTTCCAAGATTGTAGCAGGGCAAATGGGAAATTGTTGCACATATTGTTTAATAAACCTCAATCTTTTCCCGTATAATTTGGGACTTATTTGTTTGAATATCCAATAAATTAAATTTGAATTTAATAAAGCCAATAAAAATTCCAATTGATATTCTTCATTTTCTGAAGTTAGCATATAACATGTATTCAATAAAAATAATTTTTGGTCATCTATTGAAAAAGAAGGACTAGGAACCATTTCAGTCCAAATAATTTTCTTTTCTTCGAATTTTGGATAATATTCTACAGTATCTTGAATTTCAAACCATTTATAATCCCCAGGTTTTCGTCCAATTACTTGACCATCATTTTTAGGAGTTAATTCATCTTCAAATCTCATTAGATAAGATTTAATAACAGGATAATGATCAATATCTGTATTACGTGGTGGGAATATCAAATATAAATTTTTAAATTGTAGACGCCATTTGAGGATATTAACTCCTTTAACTAATGGTTTTATTAGATCCTTATTTTTCATGTCTCCATTAATTAGTTCATTTTTGGTATTTTCATCAATAACAAATGCTTTATTATACCCTGTTTTTATACCATAATAAATGTTTAAATCATGAATTTCTTTCAATTTCGAGCACTTGTTGTATATCTTCTCTTTTAAACTAACGACATCAGGATTTTCAAAACTCCAAAATTCATCATCCATTTTATTTTGTGAAATTTCATATTTATTATTGAAAAGTATTTTACTATCTGGAATGGCTTTGCATTTTCTTATTATTATGGTACAAGAAAGAACAACTGCATTTTCAAAAGCTTTCTCTGAATGATAAATGTATTCTTTAAATTGATATTCAAGAATTAAATTCCTTAAATTTTTACCATATTTAGTATTCGTAAATCGATCCGAACAAATAAAAGCAAACATTCCGCCATATTTCAATAAGTTAAGACCTTTTTCAAAGAAGTATACAAAAAGATCAGCTGCACCACTGTATGTTTTGTAATGATCCTTTAAGTAAGGTTTAATCTCTTTGATTTTTTCTTGTCTTACATAAGGTGGGTTTCCAATTATTACATCAAAACCGCCATTTTGAAAAATTTCAGGGAATTCTGTTTCCCATATAAAAGGTTTATCAGTAAATTCAATATCTTCAATCAATGAATTACCACATTTTATGTTCTTTTCAAGGTCCGGTAACTTCCTTTTTTCTTGACAAACTTTTAAGAATAATGCCAATTTAGTTATCTCTACTGATTCTTCATTTAAATCTACGCCAAATATATTACTGATTAATATTTTTCTCCTTGCAGATACTTCATCGAAGTATGAATCGAGTTTAATATGTGTAGCGGTTCGTTTAATTTTGTCCTTACCCTTTCCACCTTTTGTTTCAATTTTAGATATTGATATCTTTTTTTTAAAGTCGTAGATAAATTTATGAATTTCTAACAAAATATCAGATGCTTTGTTTAAAAATGCTCCAGACCCACAAGCAGGATCAATTATTTTTATGTTCATGACTTTAGATTCAAGTATTTCAATTTCTTCAAAAGAAGAATACTCTTGGATTAGGTCAGACACTGTTTTTGTATTTCCACTTTTGCTTAAGTACGGAATAATTGTATTTCTACATATGTAATCCGTGATGTAGTCTGGCGTGTAAAATATGCCTTCTTTTTTCCTTCTACCTTTAGAATCTTCTTTAAGTTCTTCAATGTCCCCTATACTATTTTCAAAGACGTGTCCTAGGATGTTAACATCTAATTCAGTAGAAAAATCGAATGTAGCTATTGTGAGCATGTTGCGATAAATAGGATTTACTTTTTCACCATAAGGGCCAAGATTATTGTTTACGTCCTTTTCATATTCTTGAAATTTCCAATCTTGGTAAACATCATCAAAGAAAGTTTGATCTTCCACTATATCTCTTATTTTAAGATGATCAATGTCTTCAGCAAATATTCCCCCATTGTAGGATGAGATCTTTTTATAGTCGTTTCCCTCATTAATATCCAAAAATAGTTCATTTAATCGTTGCCAGATACTTCCATGCCTTAAATTTCCTTTCAGTATTGGAGTTAAAATGGTATCTGTGGATATTTGTGCGGGCAGGAGATCTATGTCTTCTGCGAAACAAATAAACATGTATCTGTTCATTATCATCTGTGCATAATGGATTGCATCAAGCCGAGATAATTTATTGAATTCTTCAAACTCCTTGATGAGCATTAAACGAGTTTCATTGTATAATTTGTAAAACTCTTTTTCGAGTTTTCTCTCTATAACTACAGTGTTATCCATTAAATTATCAATATAATCTGTTTCGATGTAGCTCTCCTTTGAGAAAGATAGCATGAAATAGGAGAAGGTTGTTTTATCTAATAGTTCACTTGCAGTAAATGATATGTAATGTCCTTTCTTATGCCAATTATAAAGCCGGAACTCATTATAATTTGATACTAATATCCAGTCAATATCTCCAGTATGTTGGGCATAATCAAAAGCTTGATCAACAGGAGTTCGTTTATCATTAACCCTGTTCTGATTTTTGTCTAAATCCGATTTCTGATCTTTAAGTTCTACAACCATGAACTTTTTATCACCAGATTTAAGTATAAACTCGCTTTTACCTCTCCCATGTTCTTCTTTCTCATCAACAAGAACATTTTCATCAAGATTATAACCTAAAATTCCTTTCAACCAAACTTCATAAAAATAAATGTAATTCTTAGTTTCAGCCTCAAATTGGCCTTCTTCCAATTTCTCAATATGCTTCAAAATAAGGTCATGCTTTGAAGGGGTTAACTTAAAATTCTTAGAATATTTCCGCATTAAAGTTTGATTGAAAAGATCATTTTTCATTAACCCCAGTTTTATAATGTAATATAATTAAAATTTATGGAATAAATTTATAATAAAAAATTACCCTATTAAACGACTCGAAAAACTCGAAAAACTTAGACACCAAATCAAGTGTTTAATTTGATTTAAATAAAATGAAAGGATTACAAATAGTTTATAGTAACTTAAATCACCCTTAAATATTATTCATAGCCTAAATGTAGTTTAAAATGATCAATATTATCAAATTTTAGGTGAGGAATACCAAATTATCAAATCAATTATGATAACTATAAAAATTCCTATTATACCCATTGCAAGAAATAAGATTAAGCCACCTATTACATTAAATGCTATGAGTTTTGGTAGGGGTAATTTCCTGACTTTCAATTCTTGGGTTGATACTCCACAGTTAGGACAATATTCGTAGTTGGATTCTATTTCCTTTCCACATATAACACATTTTTTCATTTTAACAACCTTTTTATCATAATCAACGAAAGAACTATTAAAAAAAGTAATTATTCTTTTTTGACTGGTGATCATTATACAAAATATAGATAACAGCTATTATCAAACCTGCAACTGCAAATAAAATTCCTAAAAACCAATAAAAAGCGACAGGAATTAAAATTAATAATGCAACTGATTCCCAATCCTTTAATTTTTTAGTATCTTTTTTTTTCAGATCCTTCTTTTTATTAGTAGAACTTATTTTTATACCACATTCACTACAATAGTCTCCTTCTTCTATTTCTGCTCCACATTCCTTACAATACAAATTAACCACCCCCTATATGTATTATATAATTATCATTATATCAGATTATTTTAAATTCTCCTTGAGGCGGAGTCGCAAAAGTCGTAAAACTCACGATGTACTTTATACTTTAATAGTCATTTAAACTTTTAATAATCGTTTAAAATTACATAAAAACATTTAGAATTTCCCCAATATTAAATTAATCGAATTATATCTTCTTAAATTCATTTTGAATTATGAAAATAGTTTGAAATGTTTATGTTATAATAAATTGCTTAAAAACCACCCTCCCCATATAATGGCGTCCAGAAAGTCCAGAAACTCACGCTATACTCTAATGGTTATTACTCAAATACTCTTCAAATTTGCCTACTCAAAGACTTAAATAGCATTTAGCCTTTCCTTGATAGTAAATTAATCTTGAATAATTATCTTAATTTTAAAAAAATCAACAATACGGCATTTAATTTAAATTTTCAAAAATCCATTTTCACATTTTAGATTACCTAATAAGCGACTGTAAGAACTGAAAAAACTCATAGCTTACAAAGTTGTCTAAAAGTAACATAAAGCCCATATGATACTCAAAATAATTTTATATTATTTAGCTTATCTTAATAAATCCCCATAGATCATTTAAAATTACTAATAACAAATTAAAGAACTATCTGATTTATTATTCATTTGTCCTATAACAGCATCCCGAAACTCCCAAAACTTACGCCATAACCATATGTTTATTCATCAAACATCCTTTTATTAGTCTATTAAAAGTTACTATATTATTTAGCTTTTCCCCAATAGTAAATTAAACTAATATAATATAGTTTAAATTTAAAAAAAATCAACTATAGAACATTTAATTTTAAACAATCATGAACAAAAAAATTAACCCTCCTAATAAACGACTGGACGAACTGGACATGTTTATGAATTATTGTTCTATGCAAAATAGTTATTAAACCAATTTTAACAACAATATAAATTTTTAAGGTGATTATGTCGCAAATTTTGTAACACTGATTAAATTTAGTTAAATTGATAAAAAAAAATTATTATGATGATTTTCCATTATGAATCTCACCATAAATTCCAAAAAATTATGAGTTATATACTAATGCTTACTAAAAATTTGGATTATATCCATAATTGTTAATCTAATGATTCAGAAAATATTTCTTCATCAACAGCATAAGGATCTGTTAGGTTTAGCCAATTACGATATTCTTTTCTGATAATTTTATTTAATACCAAAAAATCAATCGAATTATTTATTGACCTATAATCATGGATTTTTAAAGTGGTTTTGATGAAGTTTCGGAGTTCTTTATCATTGATCTCATCTTTACATAAAAAAGTCTTGTCGAATTCCCTAAGAAGATTTTTTTGTCGTTTTGAAAAATTGTGCGTTTTAGTTACTTCTGTTTGGACACCTTCCGCTCCAGGCAATATGCTAATTTTTGTAGGATAATCTTTGTAATTTTCGGTAGCTAAATACAGTTTCATAGCTTTAGACAACTCTTTTTCAATATTGCCATATTTTTTACCAAATTTTTCTTGAATACACCTCTTAAAATCAAAAAGTAGTGTTTCATCTTTAAATCTTGTACCAAATATAGGAGACATTACTATCTCCCCCTTGCAAAAAGATGTTTAACATCTCCAAGTATTTTCGCTGGAATGTTAAACATTTGTTGTAATAAAATTCTCGATAATTTCAGAATCGTTATTTTAATATAAAATATAGAAAATAAATAATAGATTTTAATATTCCTAATTATATTTTCTAAGTTATTATATTTATAATTTATTATTGAATTTATTGAAAAAAATGATTGATTTTTTAATTTTAAGATAGATGTCAGATAAACGCACATTTTTTGAGATGTACCATAAAAGTCGTTTATTTGATCATTTTGATCCAGATGAAAAATCTTAGATTTGAAACTGTTGATTTGAAAATTTAAATTTATTATTTTAGAATTAATGGTTCTAATCTCAAATATCCCTTTTAATCTTGGATAAATTCGATTATTTGTTTCAGAATCTGAATTACTTGTAAATTTTCTGAGTTTTGTATTTTTAAATTCATATTCTGTTTTAAATTGATTAATTGATTTGTAGCTATAGATACTCTTATTAATATTATTAACTATAATATTCATGTCGACACCTCATGTGTTAGACCGGAAAAAAGTGGAGTATAAAAAGTTTCGACGCTTTCTCCATCTTTCCAACTTTGTTTATAATTGAATTCTTCTCTTTTTATTATAATTCTTTCATTTTGCGTTGTTTTCATCTATTTCAACTCCGCTTAACTCCAGATACTCTTTAATAATATCAAGCGGCACTGGTGAGTTAACATCATCCTTGTATGTTAAGTAAATATCTTTCAACTTGTCATTAAGGTTATTCATGTGTATCACCTACGTTAGACATCTTTTTTAAATATAATATATCATGATTTCCTTCATCGAGATTCCAAACCATCTTATCACCCTTTTTAAGTTTCATAGAGTTTATCCATGCTTTAGGTACATATACAAAGCAAGAATTATTGTTTTCTTGTATATTAACTGTCTTAAGTTCCATATTTTTCCTCCTATATACTAATTCATATAGTAAATACAATTCCATGATATATAAATTTTTTTAAAAGAAATTCAGCCTATAATTAGGCTTATTTTACTATTATATATACTTTGAAGCAAAATTAAAATAAATTAATTTAATTAAGGCTTTAAATCTACAATCAATCAGAATTAAATCTATGAAAAATTTTGAAATGAAAAATAAAAATAGTAATATATTATCTCTTGTTTATTTCTTCTTGAGTATTTTTATCAGCATATATCTTTTCAATTAATTCCATTTTTCTTTCGACAGCTTGAATACGTTCTTCTTTAGCAGCTGATTCTTGCTGAGTTTTATTGAATTTTTCTAATAAATCTGAGTAGTCTTTGCTAGTAAAGTCCTTTACTTTAACTTTATCAAGCGAAATAAACGGATATGCTTGCTCATAACGTTTTAAATAACTTTTTTCATCGGGTATCAAATAAGCACTTGTAACTGCATCTGGAACATGCCCTACTAAATAATCTGCAAGGGTATTGTCCCCAGTAGAATTACAAATCGTTGATATGAAATATTTCCTCAAACCATGACTTCTATACCGTCTGAAAGAACCTTGTTTATGAGATAATTTGTTAGTATCTCCTACTTTTGTGAAAATCTTTATCATGCCACTGGTAGTTAACATATCCCCAAATCTATTTACAAAAATAGTTCCTTCCATATCGGGGTGTATATTGGGATTTTGGCTTTCTAACCTTGTTTTTAAATATGCAAATATTCTTTGATGAGCTTCAGGAGGTAAGAAACTAAAATGTGTATGATTCACCTTGTCTCGTTTCAAATATAATGTTAAAATACTGCTTTTAATTTCTCTTTCACTGTCCAATAATTCTGCTATGTTTCTTACAGGTTTTTCAATTATTTTTTCTATACCATCTGCCAGTTTGCGTATGGTTAATTTTCTAATTTCATTCTGTGCTAACCCTGTTAAAGCCATTGTGTAGATAATAGCTTGATCCCTCACATTTGCCACATTTATCAATTTTAATATTTCTTCCCTTGTTAAAATAGGGCCTTGATTCTTCTCTAAAACTGTACTTCCCCTTTTCTTTTGAATAAATGGAATTGTAATGTCAAAAGTTTCATAAAAAGATTTGAGAGCTGCTAACCTGTTGTTAATAGTTGATGGAGCATTTCCATTTTCTACTAAATAATTTATAAAACCGACTATATGTTTGTTAATTTTACGGTATCTTAACAGTTCCCCACTACGCTCATCATCTTCAGCTTCTTTTAATAGTTTTTCAGGAGTGTAATTTGCCCCTTCCTTATTTAAATATTTTAGATAAATATCCATTGAGTGCATATAGCCATTTCGAGTATTTTTTGCAAGATTCCGTTTAGTAAACCATTCTGATAGGAATATATCGAGTTGTGACATGGTTTTATATTGTCTTTACTTACTATTATATAGTCTGTGAAAAATATATGATAAGCATCATATGCAGATAAAAAGATTAGAAATACCCATATCATATATTAAATGGCATATCATCAGATATGGGGATAAATCTAAATTTAACCATTAAGATTGTCATTTAGTGGTACACTGCATAACTCTTTAAAAACTTAAAAAATCTATTTTATCTTTTTTTTACATTTTTCAGTACCCAAAATCATTTTTTTTTCTTTTAATTCTATGCATGAAACATAGTTTGAATCTGCAACTCACCAAGAAATCTGTATTATGCTCTTTTTTCATCAGGTTTGGGCTGCACTGAAACAGATTTCCAGTTGTTCTAATTTCAATGTTAAAAAAAACTTCTTTAATTTAATTTTATGTAGTTATTGATACTAAAAAAAAGAAAAAGAAAGTGTAGTTTTTATGTTTTAAATTTAAAACCGTATACTTCTACATTGTTGCCTGCGTTATCTTTTAATGCAGATTTTGGGATGTAAACTTGGTACTGGTTCTTTGAACTCAATGTTTTCGTAGGTTTAATGTATAGAGTATTTCCTGAAATCTTGTTATTGATTGTAATTAATTTTCCAGTGTTTAAATTCTTAATATACACTTTAGACCAATTAATTCCTGTTTTTACATTTTCACTGAATTTAATGGATATTGTAGAAGTTCTTGAAATTCCAGTTGCCCCATTTTTTGGAGTTGTTGAAATGACTTTAGGGGCAATTTTATCGATTGTATAGGTCATTTTGTATACTGATGACTTAATACCGGCTGTATTCACTGCTATAAAGTTCAGAGTACATGTAGATGTGACACTGATAGGTTGAGTGTATTTTATACTTGCTGTGGTCGGTGTACTTCCATTTAAAGTGTAGTAAATAGTTCCAGTTTGATTCATTCCAAGTTTTATTATCTGATTGGTGTTGTATACTCCACTTTTAATACTTGCCGTTGCAGTTGGTGGTGTTGTGTCTGTTTTTACATAAATGGAACTGATCTGAACATTGCTGCCCCCTGGGCCAGTAACGGTTTCTGTAACAGTATATGTGCCAGCAGCACTGTAGATATGGTTTGGATTTTTAAGTGTTGATGTGGTTCCATCTCCAAAATTCCAATTCCAGCTCGTAACATCTCCAGTTGAATTATCAGTGAACTGCACATTCAATGGTGATGTACCATTTTTTACGTTATAATTGAAAATTGCTACAGGTAAAGGCCAATTCACAGTTATCAAGTTAGATTTAATTAAACTGTTTTCACCCGCTGTATTGCCAACTGTTAAAGTTACAGTGTAATTTCCAGATCTGTTGTATGTGTGAGATGGGTTTTCCAGTGTGCTGGTGGTTCCATCTCCAAAGTCCCATAACCAATTTGTAGGATTGTTGCTACTTGTGTCATTGAATTGTATTTTGATTGGAGCTGTTCCACTGGTTGTGTTTGTTGTGAAATTTGCAACTGGCAATGGTATTATTGTGTAACTTTGTGTATATTCTGGACTCCAATTGTTTGCTTGATCTACCGCTATAAATCTCAGAGTTGTGGTAGTATTTATGAAAATAGGGTTTGTGTAAACATTTCTTGTACTGCTAACTTGAGGATCAGAGCCATCTGTTGTGTAATAGATGGTTGTACTTTCAACATCTGTGGCAGTAAGGGTCACAGATTTGTTTTTGTTATACTTGCCTTCCGCAGGATCGGCTATTACTGTTGGAGCTATTGTATCTACTGTGAAGTTCGAAGCAAATGCTGATATTAAACCTTTGCCCATCAAATTCCATATTCCATCGACTGGGATGTTAATATTGTAATTCCCATCAACAAAGTTTGAATTAGATGTTAAAGTTAAAACATTTCCATTAATGGTTTTAGTTACTGAAACTATTCCTGAAGGTCCTGTAACACTAATATCATCATATGCACTGCCTGGTTGAACAGGTTCAGTGAATGTGATTGTAATCACATTGTTTGAAGTATTTATAATAGCGTTGTTTAATGGGTCAGTAGTTCTTACAGTTGGCGGAAGTATGGTAGTGAATGCTTTTAAACAGAGCACTGCATTGAAATCATTTAGATCTGTCCAAACATCGCCATTGTAACTACAGAAACTTATATTTGGTGCAGATGTCGCTTTGCTGGAATAATTTGGATATTGATCTTGTATTATAATGTTTGCCAAATTTCCGGGTGTTGTTAGTTCAAGTACAATGGAAAATAGTTCATTTTTTACCAATGGCACCAATTGATTTAGGTTTATGGTCCAGTAACCCATGTTTAAGGTTCCCCTTTGGGTCTCTACTAATTTTCCGGTCGTTGGTTTGCCTGCAGATACATTTGTGTACACTTTTAAGGTGTAGGTAGAGTTCATTGTAGGTATGTAAAAGCTTGAAGCTGCTAGTTGATCATTTCCTGTTGAATTGAATATGTTAGCCATCCAGTTGGTTTCTGTTCCATAGCCTAATTCATCTGTCCATCCAAGTGGATCATACTGGTATATTTTATTGTAGTTGTTTACTTGTTCAGCGTTTATAAATACGAAATTATCGGATGAAAATTTGTTACTTCCTTCAGTTCCTAAACTGGTATCATAATAAGACACGTAGAAATATCCGCCATCAGCCCAATCTGTTCCCCAGCTGTTCCGTATAATAAATGCACCATCACCAGGAGCTACTATGTTAAAATTGTATCGGGAATAATTATCATCCCATCCAACAATATCCACCGCATGATCAAATGTAGGTTTTCCATTGTAGTAATATCCATAGGTACTTTCATCCATATAGGTATCATTCATTTGCATGTAGGTTCCAACTGCCCCATAATTCTTAATAGCAGTTTTTATAATATCATTATCCATTGGATCCTTACGTACAGGCAATACAAGCACATTTTGTACATGTGCAGTTGCGGTTAAATTATTTGGTGAGATTCCACTTGTGTCGTTATATGGATCATCAATTGCGTTTACTGGTCCCCTCCAACTTACAAGATAAGCTGTTGACATTTCGTAGAATCCCCCATCGTTCCATCCAATATCAAAACCAGATAAGTCTTTTAAATTATTTTCAGAGAAGTTAGCTGTTTGGTTGGGTAATAAACAAGATTCAAGAGATCCGAAAGTGGCAAATGTCCAACAATCACCTGCTTTTCCCTGATTTTCTACTGGTGGTAGTCTATTCTCATTTCTCAGATCGTAGTAATTATTTGATGATTTACTCGTAGAGTAAGTGTATTCTAATTGATTGGTGTTTGAATTGTAGTAGGCTATTCTTGGATCGTTTGTTGAGTTTATTTTTACACTGCTTTGGAAAGTTGTGGGTTCTGTTGCGTTGTCTACTGAGTCACAGTACCAAACTGTTGCATCGTAATTATAATTTTGATGGGCATATACAAGAGTTACTTGGCTTCCTTCATTTACATCAAAGGTGGATACTAAATTTCCCTTTGAATCTATGCTAAGCGAATCGTGTGTAACATTATTCAATGCTGTTGTATTTTGTATTAACCATGTTCCATTGTTTCTGTACACGTAGTTCAAATAGCCATTGTCAATAAAGCTAATATATGGACGATTTTGCGAATTTAAAACTAATGATGTACTTGTTACATTGTTAACTTTGGAAATAGGAGAGTAATTCCAAGTTCCGTTTGTATAATAACCGTACCATAGGTAGCTGTCCCATGTGTTATATTCAACCACACATGGAGTATTATGGGAATCTATTGCTAATGAGCCCTTTGTTCCACTTCCATCAATCCAACTTGTGCTCCATGTTCCGTTTATTTCAGTTGCGTAGTAAAGATTACTATTTGAATCCAGGTAAACTATGCAAGGATTATTATTTTTATCCATTGCCAATGTGTTTTCTACACCACCATTATCCACAATTTCATTTGTCCAAATTCCATTTGTAATGTATGCGTATCTTAACACATCATCTGTAACATCATAATAACTAATACTAGGATTATTATTTTTATCCAATGCTAAGGAACTTTCACCTATGTTTCCATTGGCTACTGTTTTATTAATCCATTTTCCATTGAATTTATAGGCATATTCTAATGCATTTTTGTTGGTATCATAATAACTAATACATGGATCCCCTGTTGAATTCAAGGATAGTGATACGTGCGTAAAGTTTCCTTTAGCTACTGTTTCGTTGTTCCAGCTTCCAGCTGCCGAAGCTGAACCACAAAATAGAAAAACACATATAAAAACAGTTGTTATTAATAGTATTTTCTTCAATTGAAACATACCCCCTATTAATTTTTACTTAAGCATGTCAAATCTAATTTATAATACGATTCTAATGGCCCATAAATCATATTATGTTTAATTTAGTGTGTTCTGACCGTATAATTAAATTTTTTCAACAATTTTCTATTATATAGTATTCATTAACCTGAATTTACCCCCATATGAATTATTATCCTTAAATATCAGCGCACAGATATCTAAGAGATGGTATGAACATATCTCCCTGAAACAAACTGATAATAAGTGAAAATAGATTTAATAAAAGAATATATAAAAAGGAGTGAAATGCACAGAATTGATCAAGCGAATTTACGAAAAGTATAAATAAGTAAAAAAATTTCATTTAAACCTCTGATTTTTGTTAAATTAACTAGGATTATTGGTTTTTATTTAAACAAAATAAAAATAAGCAATAAACTGCCAATAATTCACTATTGAGCTTTAATTTATTCCATTAAGCATCTATGAACCTATATAATGAGATTAATAAACAATCATGCCCCGAGGATCTATTATTTAAAAAATGAGGGTAAAAATATGGGGATAGCCCCTTGAGGACAATTTTATATTCTATTGTAACATAGGAATAGAATGTGGTATGAAGTAATTGAAGTGTCTAAAAATGAATGAACATAGTTCTTTTAAGGAGGAAATGAGGCATGAAAATCAAATACAACACCATATTTGTCAAAAATATGGATGAATCAGTTAGTTTCTATCAGAACACCATGGGATTCGAAGTTGACAGTAAATATACTCCGGGCCCTGGAACAATGATTACCTTACTTAAAGGAGAGGGAGACACCATGGTAGAACTTATAAAGGACTCCCAACATGATATTGGACTTTATTCCATAGGCATGGATGTTGAAGATGTTGAAGCCACCGTTGAAGAATTGAGATCTAATGGAGCCAAAATATCCATGGATCCCGTACCAATAACAGTTGGTAAGCTGGCTTTTATAGAAGATCCAAATGGTGTGAGAATTGCTTTGATTCAACATAAATGAATCATATATTTTTCTTATATCCTAGCCAGTAGATTAGATCGAAGCTATTTAAATCCCTTGTTTGTTTTTTGGTAGCAAAAATGTTAATCCCATTGTTATTAAGGATAGAATTGCCAGGATTATAAATATGGGCTGAAAACTTCCAGTAATATCTAATATTTGTCCGGCCATGCTGGGCCCAATAACAGCCCCAATATAACCAATGGATATAACCACTCCACCAGCAACTCCTGAATGTTTTTTTGGCATTATCTCGACAGGTAAACTGAGTAATGTATTGAATCTGAGTATGTTGATCACTCCAGCTACTATCATTATTATGAGTATGGAAAATCCTGCTGCAGGCATTATCCAAAGTGCAAGAAAGGCAAATATCAAACTTGGAACCAGTATTAGAAGTTTTTTCGACACATTAATTCTTGAATACAGTGTAGGTACCAGTATCACGGTTGGAATACCCACCCATAGCATGATGGATGTTAATAGGCCGCTGACGTTCATGCTGATTCCCTTTTCAAGTAGGTAGGTGGGAATCCATCCGGACCATGTGTAGAAAAATATGTTGTGGAGTAGGAGTATGAAGGCCAAAAGCCATAGTGTTTTATTTTTTAGGACCTCGCTGAGCCCTATTGAACCATTATCATGTTCAGGTTCATTCTCTGCGCATGGAGGTTCATCAACGATTATCCACCAGAGAATTGTGGTTAAAATCAGTGGCAAAGCCCATATATAAAAAACATTTTGATAACTGTTTGTAAAAGAGTATATTATTGGTACTGTAATGGCAAGGGCCAATCCAATACCTGCCAAAACTCCAAATCCATTGACAAATCCCATGACAGAACTGGTTTGTTCCACCGAACTACATGATCTTGCTAACTTGGGCAAATTTGCAAATGTGAGTCCCATACCTATTCCGAAGATTACTGAAAATAGGAGGAGGGAGGAATAGTCTGGAGCAGTACCCCTTAGTACAGCACCAATACAAGCCACAATTGCACCAATGCCCATTGTTTTTTTAAGCCCGATTCTGTCTGCTGTTATACCTGCAGGTATTGCAACCAATGCAATCATGAGTATTGGGGCCGTGAAGAGTAAACTTGTCTGAAAATGGGAAATATGTAAATTCATTGCAATTATAGTTTCCATGGCCGGAGTAATGAATAGGTATGCCCATATAAAAAAGTTTAGAACTATTGCGATTGATAAAGTTTTCCAGGGCAGTTTAAAATTGTTTTTATCAAAATTTGTGCTCAGTTTATGCATCTCCAAGTATTTAATGAATTCCTGCTAAATTCTATCGGAATTAAAATGTCTTAGTGGGGTTTAAAAAAATTTAGGTGGTAACAGTTAACATGGACATTTTTCCAAAATCAAATTCCTTAACAATTAATAATTCATACTTGCATATACTATGTTGCCAGTGCGATCCAACTAAATTATTAAGTATGAAAGAAAGAATATTAATCAAAACTAAGGGGAAATAATTATGGCAGAAAAAACTGAATTAAGACAAAAGGTTATAGGAATTGGTTTTGAAGATGATTTGATAGTTAAATCTCAAAGAGGTCGAACATACAGTGTTAAATTAGCTGAAGACCTTGAAATTGACACAGAAGCCCTATTCAGTAAAGATACTGAAGAAGAAGTGTGGGCAACTATTGATACTGGTGCAAATCCATGGGTAGTTCTCGAGGTTGAGATCACCGGTTAATGGTAAAGTTAAATGAACTAAAGTATTAATGTCCTTCAGGATATTATAAATCTCTCATTTTTTTTATCACGATTGAATTAAGTCCTTAATTTTCATCATAAAAATCTTCAAAGCACCATATTACTATTCATTCTTTAAAATCATTTAAAATAATAATTTAATTCTTGAGGGTCACTCCAACAACTCCACCAATCAATCCCAAAATAAAGCTTAGGAGTACAGTGACCTGAAGTATAACATAGTACAACAGAATTAAATTGTTCCCTGTTAAACTTTCTAATGCCGCATTCCAAGTTCCAAGCCATATGAAAAACAGCGCCAGGATCAGACCGCCTATCAATCCAGAAATTGCTCCAACAACTGCCCCATCCTTCCAATCGATTCCATTGTAATCTTCGTACCCTTTGCTGATATACGATACTAAGAATCCTCCAATAATGGGCCCTATGAAAGCTAATGGCAAGTATATTATGGTTATGATGCCGGTTAAAATTGCATTCACAAATGCTCCCAATCCCATCAATTTCCAGTCCATTTCATCTACCTTTAAATTTCTTTTCTGTTTTTAGATAATTTTCTAGGATATTTCTCGCTGCCACTATTCCTGTTGCTGCAGCACCTACTATTCCCCTTGAAACGCCTGCCCCATCTCCAGCAGCATAAATACCGTCAATTCTTGTTTTTAAGTTTTTATCTAGCTCTAATCTCATTGCGTAGAGTTTTATTTCTGGTGCATAAATAAGGGTTGAATCAGATGCCACTCCTGGAATAACGTTGTTTAAAGATTCAAGCCCCTCGATAATATCAACGACCACTCTGTGGGGTAGAGCCATTGCAATATCGCCAGGAGTCACACTTTTCAGTGTTGGTGTGACGTTACTTCGCTCCAACCTCCTCCAAGTGGATCTTCTACCCTTTCTAAGATCTCCAAGCCGTTGTATTAAGGGTTTACCTCCTCCCAAAGTGTTTGCAAGTTTAGCAATGGAAGAAGCATATTCCGATGTATTTTCTACAGGCTCTGTTAGTTCAATCCGTACTAGAAAAGCGAAGTTCGTGTTCTCAGAAATTTTATTTATCATTGAATGGCCATTCACACCAACAAAGTCATCATATACCTCTTCAACAACAAAACCCTTGTTACATACACAAAACGTCCTCACAAAATCATCATAGGTTTTAGTGATGATATGAAATTTAGGATCCCAGTTTATCTTTGTTAACTCATCCATCACTATTTGGGGAATTTCAACACGTACTCCAAGATCCACTGGGTTGTGTCTAACTGGAATTTCAAGTTTTTGAGCTTGTGAATACAGCCATTTAGCACCCACCCTTCCAGGAGCCGCTAGAACATAGTTGGTTTTGAAGGTAAATTCTCCATCTTTATTTCTAAGCAAAGCACCCCTAAACTCTCCATCCGCAACTATATCAATTACTTCAGTACTGAGCAAAAACTCAACACCTTTATTCTCCAATTCTTTTTTGATGGAATTTATGATTGGTGGGGTGTTGTCGGATCCCATGTGCCTTTGAACTATTGGGATGAAATTTATTCCATTTGCAGCTGCTTGTTTCATAATTGGGGCTATTTTATCTGCATCGGGTGCAAATAGTTCCTTGGGAGCACCATGTTTTAGGAATAATTCATCTATTTTCCTTATAATTTTCCAAGCTTCCTCTGTGTCTACAAATTCTTCAAGATCACCTCCAATATCGGGTTTGAGATTCAGTTTACCATCTGAAAGTCCACCTGCTCCCCCTAACCCCCCAGTTATATTACATGGATAACATTTTCGGCATTTTCCATCTTCAAGGGCTCTACAGATCCTATGATCAAGACCCCTCCCCTTATCCACAACAACAACCTTCATGTTGTCTGCCAGTTCATTTGCAGCGAAAATACCGGCGGGACCTGCACCAATAATTAGAACATCATAATCCATTCAAACCATCCCCAGTTCCATTTCTATGGGATATATTTGTATGAAAAACATCATAAAATTTGTTATTGGTGATATAATTTTTTCAGAGAGAGACATGCATTGCAAGTGTATAATTGTAGAAAAAAAATTGAATCCTGAATAACTCCAAATTTCAGGTCCAATTATTGCAGGAGAATTATTTGATCATAAAAATGGAAAATTCCACTAGATCACTAAATAATCACAATTTAGATTAAGTTTAAGATTTAATTGTCTACATTAGATGGTAAAGTTTAGTAAAATTTATTAATTAAAAATCAATTATCTATTCTTAACTAGAATAATTGTATCATTACCTTTGAAAGGTTGTTTAACCGGTATTAAACAGAGTTAGAAATCATATATTGGGCCAATTGAACTTAAATAACTAAAGACGTGGCAGTTATGTGGCCCTAAAGAGGATAAAATCGCATGTTTGTTGTACTTGAAGTTGTCAGAGATAATTTTCCAAAACTTCTTAAAAGACCGTTAACACGCATTTTGATCCTGACATTTGCAGTGGTTGCCTATGGAACCTTAGGATTTCATTTCATTGAAAATCAGGGCTGGACAATCTCATTGTACTGGACGTTTGTAACCATTGGAACTGTAGGTTATGGAGATTACAGTCCGAAAACTCCATTAGGAATGTATTTTACCATAACACTGATAATATTTGGAATAGGAACATTTGCTGTAGCCATAGAGTCTATTGTTGAGTTCATAACAAAAAAACAGCAATTCAAGTTAATGGGGCTGGTAAATGTGAAAAGATCGAAACATATAGTTGTATGCGGATGGACGGAAAGTACCATCGAATGTGTAAAAGAAATTGGCAAATCTAGCGAATTATTCGTACTACACGAAGATGAAACAGTGCGCAAAAGTGCATTGAAAACTGGTGTGAATTTCATTCATGGCGATCCCACCAGAATCAGCGACCTTAAAAAAGCCAACGTGGCAGGGGCAAAAGCCGTCATAGTTGACATGGAATCTGACTCCCAAACCCTCCACTGCATACTTGGCATTAGAAAACTGGATCCAAATGTGAAGATAATAGCAGAAGCCCCAGCGTTACGAAAATATCGAACAGATCAAACTTGCTGGAGCAAATCAAGTGATTTCCCCCTTTGTCATTTCCGGCCGTTTAATGTGTAAAAGCATAGATAATGGATACGAAGCCATGTTTGTGCAGGATGTTCTTGCAGAACAAAAGGAAAAAGAACTAAGAGAAATACGTATAAATTCTAATAATTTCCTGATTGGAAAATCTTTGTTGGACGCAGAAATTCATCACAGAACTGGAGTTGTGGTTGTTGGGCTGGGAAAGGAAGGGGAGTTGACAATAGACCCTGCAAGGGAAACTGTTATTGAAGAAGGAGACATCATTTTGGGAATTGGAAAACCTGAAGAATTCCAAAAAATTGAAGCCTTTGAATTGGATAATGAAAAGTCATGATTAACTTTCTAAAACTATTGGTACTCGTTTAAATGGTTTGATCTCAAGAGTATTGTTTATGTAAATGTTTTGAAAGGAATATGCAATGATTTTAACCCCATTTTTATCTGCATTCCGAAGAGATGTAGCAAAATCTGGATCCATGGGAGTGTTTGGAGTGAATTTTTCTGCGTCTTCACGAATTATTAGGAACAGAACTGTAGCTTCATATCCATTTTTAGTTGAGTTTGAAAGTTCGTCAAGGTGTTTCTTACCCCTCAAAGTTGGGGCATCTGGAAATTTTGCCAGCCCCTCTTCAACCAATGTACAGCCCTTCACCTCAAGCAGCATTGGCTCGGATGTGGCTGTAGTTAAAAGAAAATCTATTCTACTATTTCCATAAGTGAACTCTCTCCTATCTATTGAATAATCATTTATATCCATAATATAGCCAGATTTTATGAGTTCTGAAGCCAGATCACTGTGAAAACCTGAATTTATTAGTATCCATCGGTTTTTATGATGAACTGCTATCACATCATATCCAGTTTTCCTGTTTGGGTTGCTTGCTTTTCTAAGGAGTAGTTTGATGTTGGGAGTTAAAAGTTCTTTTAATCTTCCAGGATCCCTTAAATGTGCCTTTTCTACAGTTTTATCTGTTGAATTTAGTTTAAAATGTACTAGAAATCTGTTGGGTCTTTCAACAAATATGCCTTCGAATATATTTTCTATCTTCATACAATCCTCACAACTACCAAATTTTCAGTTAGTTTCTGAAATGGGTTAATGTTATATCTGTAACACAATTCATTATAGTTTATAGATCAAGTTCATCGAGGTGATAAATTGCATCCAAGACCAAGCCCTATAGCAGCGTCTTTATACACATTACGAGATATGAATGCCGATGTAATTGTTTTGCACGGCCCACATGGTTGTTGTTTTCGTACAGGTAGATTGCTTGAAAATGACGGAGTCCGAGTTGTGACGACTTCCATGTCTGAGAATGATTTCATTTTTGGAGCTTCAGAAAAACTCGAAGAAGTTCTGCTTAAAGTAGAAGAACTTTTTAATCCAGAGTTGGTTGGAGTTGTTGGAACCTGTGTAAGCATGATCATAGGCGAAGATATGAAGGAAGCAGTTAAAAATGCAGGCATAAATGCCAAAGTAGTTACTGTAGAGTCCCATGGAGGTTTGGGAGAAGGTGATAACACCGAAGGAGCTATTGCTGTGTTGGATGCTGCTGCAAACCAAGGCATCATATCTCGAGATGAAATGGAAAGACAAACGAAAATGCTTAAGAAAGCAACGGAGATAGAAAAAACTCGGGGAATGGCACAGGGAAGTTACATCAAACCATCCTACGGAGACAACAAGGTTAAAGTTGCAAATATTATTTTAAATGCATTTAAATCCAACAAAAAAATCGCATTCATTCTAAACTCTAAGAAAGAAACATCTTATCTCTTTGCAGATATCTTGAATATTCCATTCAGAGAATATTTTCCAGAAAATGAGTACACTGTAATTGCCAACTTAGATGAAAATGTAGGTTTACCAAGAATAAGGGGACATGCATCCAACATAACAAAGGAACTTCTGGAAAGTGGGACAACCGTGACCCATATAACAGGAGGGTTGGATGAGTATCCTGTGACTGGAATAAAAGCAGAACAGATTTTGAATGAAGGTAATTTTGATTTGGTTGTTGTTATGGGTGTTCCCCATGCATTTCCTGTTGAAAAAGTTAATTCTGTGACAGTGGCTGTTACAGATGGATCCAGACTTGTTGAACCATTAAAAAGCCTTGGATATGACTACGTAGTAACTGAACTAGATGCCCATTCCAAGACTCTTGGAACTGATATAATTGTTCCATCGGATCTAGGAGATAGTTTAAGGGGATTGATGGAAATTCAAGATTGATCAGCATTCAAATGAAATATCAAACGAAACAAAAAATGGTTTGGCTTATACTAAACATGATAAAGTTTGTATAGGCAAATAATTTATTGAAATGAATTTTTATATACAATCGTCACAATAGTATAGCCATATCAAAAAAAATAAGATCATTTGTATTATGTAAGGTGATAATATGACAAGAACAGTTGGAATGATACTCTGCGGAGGTTTCGGAAAGAGGTTAAGGCCGTTAACCGAAACAGTTCCCAAACCACTCATAGAAATTAAAGACAATTACACCATCTTAGACAAACAACTCTTCGACTTCAAAAATGCAGGTGTTGATAAAGTACTGCTTTTAACTGGCTTTCTCAGTGAAAAAATTAGAGAAAGATATGGAGACGAATATAAAGGAGTTAAAGTTGAATACATAGTTGAAGATGAACCACTTGGAACATTAAATGCTATTAAATTAGGTATGGAAAGCCTTGAAGATAATGAACAGTGCATTATTAGGAATGGAGATGTCGTGGCAGATCTGAACATTAAAAAAATGATTGAACAAGGGGAAAAATCTGACTATCCATTGTCCATATTCATAACTCAAATGGTTTCACCCTACGGGATTGTAGAAATTAGTGGTGACAGGCTAGTATCCTTCAAAGAAAAACCTGTTCTTGATTATTATATCAACGGTGGAGTTTACTTCTCCAACGGAAACATTGACTTTGGAAGTTTTGAAGTTGGAGACATAGAGAAAACAGTGTTCCCAATGCTTGCAAAGGATAATAAATTAGGTTATTACAAAGAAAACGGCCTATTCTGGATGGCAATAGACACCTCCAAAGAACTTGAAGCCATAAAGAAGGAATATGAAAACCGTGAAGACAAGCCATGGGGATATGAAAAGATCTTAATAAACACCGATAAGTACCTGACCAAGGAGCTTTTCATAAGGGAAGGCTACCAAACATCCTTCCACTACCATTCAAAGAAGGATGAAACTATGTACATAGTCAGCGGTGCAGGTTACATAGAATTTAACGACAGGAAAGACTACTTCGGAAAAAATGACACCATAAGGATAGAACCAGAGGAAGAGCATTCCATAGTTGCAACAGAAAACACTGTCCTACACGAAGTTTCAACACCACATCTCAACGACACAATAAGAGTTAAAGATTACTACAAGGCTAGATAAACCTTTTAATCTTTAAAAATTCATATTTTTTTAGGAATAAAAGCATGATAACCATTATTGACTATGGATCTGGAAATTTAAAAAGTATTAAAAATGGTTTTTCCAAAATTGGCACCACTACCCATATTTCTTCTTCAATAAATGAAATTAAAGATGCTGATGCACTTGTTCTGCCGGGTGTAGGAGCTTTTGGTAATGCAATGGAAGGAGTTGCAAGCTACCAGGAAGCCATCCATGACCATATACACGATGGAAAGCCATTTTTGGGTATCTGTCTAGGACTTCAGATCCTTTTTACCAGAAGCGAGGAAAGTCCAAACACCACCGGACTGGATGTTGTTGAAGGAAGTGTTCTGCATTTCCCTGATTCAGTAAAGGAATCCGGATTAAAAATTCCCCAAATGGGATGGAATCAACTGCAAATTCGTGGCGAATGTCCAATTCTAGAGGGTATAGGATCGGATTTCATGTACTTCGTACATTCCTATTATGTGGCCCCAAATGATCCTGATGTTGTTGTTGCTACTGTGGACTACGGAATTGATGTGCCTGCAGTGATCTGTAAGGATAATGTCTATGCAACACAGTTCCATCCTGAAAAAAGTGGGGATAAGGGACTTCAGATACTGAAAAATTTTGTTGAATTGGTGGAATAAATATTTTAATAATATTATTTTTGATATTTGTATGAAAAATTTTATTAAAAATTAACTAAATATAAAAAGGTGTGGCATGTGGATATCGAAGGATTCGTGAGAAGATCAATTAAAGAGGAAGATGAGGAAACTGTCCAGAAAAATTTGGTAAACAAAATATTAGAGTTTAAGGATCTGGATAACGACAAAGCAGAAAAAATGGCCTCTGCAGTCATTGAAGAGGTTAAAAATACCCTAACTATTGATTCCTATCCAGACGAATTCATGAGGGATCTAATAAACTACACCCAATCCAGCGTATCCATGGGAGATATTGGAGTTGGATCCCGTGGTGCAGGGGATTTCTTTGTGCACCGTAAAATTGCAGAGATAGTTTCAAGTGCAAAAACAAGCTCTTACATAAACCCATCAGCACAAGATGACGGCGGCGTTGTTAAATCAACTGTGGATAGTAAAGACGTTTACATAACCACTGCAGTAGATGGTATTCATTCCAGACTGAGCGAATACCCATTTCTTGGTGGTTTCCATGTTGCAAGGGCCACACTCAGAGATGTCTGTGTTATGGGCTCAAATCCCATTGCGATGCTGAGTGATCTGCACTTAGCAGATGATGGAGACGTGGGAAAATTGTTCGACTTCACAGCAGGTGTCTGTGCAGTTTCCGAACTAGTAGATGTTCCCCTGGTTGCTGGAAGCACCCTTAGAGTTGGTGGAGACATGGTTTTAGGAGACAGGCTGGTCAGTGCTGTTGGTGCAGTAGGAATTTCAGAGTATGCACCAACCGCCAGAAAAAGAGCAGAATCCGGCGATGTTATTCTTCTTACAGAAGGGTCTGGTGGAGGAACAATATCAACAACAGCCATTTACCACGGTATGTTTGATGTTGTCCAAGAAACCATGGATATCAGCTTTATAAAGGCTTCTGAAGCAATATTTAATGCGGGACTCCTACCCGAAGTTCATGCAATGACAGATGTGACCAACGGTGGTTTAAGGGGAGATGCCCATGAAATCAGTCAAACTACTGGTCTTGGGCTGAGTTTTTCCGAGGAAAAGATCCGTGAAATGGTCAATCCAAAGGTTTTAGATATGCTTGAAAAACTAGAAATTGATCCCCTGGGAGTTTCTGTTGATTCACTCATGATCATAGCCCCTGAAGATCTGGCAACAAGGGTTAAGAATGTAGTTTCAAGTGCAGGTGTGAAAATTAATGAAATTGGAGTGGTAGATAACTCTGGAATTTCTAAATTAATCAAGGAAGACGGAAGGGAAGAAGAGTTAAAACCCCTGTTTAGGGAAGCTGCCTACACCAAGATAAAAAAAATCGTTGGAGATGTTGAACCTGAAGACTTTGATGATATGAAGGAAAAAGTCCAAAGGGCTGCCCTTGAATCCATCAAAAAGAAGGACAAAGTTGTGAAGGCCATCCAAGAAAAATAACCTCCAAATATCCACATCCGAAAATTTAATTATTCACCCTAGGGTTGATAATATGATTAAAAAAGAGGAATGTGGAATATTTTTGTGTTACGATGCACTACTTGCACTTCTACCAATTATGATTATTTTAGCTGCTGTTACAACTATCCAGATCGATCCTTCAAGCTCCAATCTGGAATTGGTCATGTTTCATCAGGCCCAGGATACTCTAGATTTAATGTCAGTCAGTGCTAATCCATTGGAACCATCGACTCTAGAACAGATCTCCTCTTCAATTTCGGATAACAATCTGGAATCTGCCCAAAAAATTGCCAACAACTGGCTTAAACGCAAATTAGAAAACAGGAAATATCGTTTGGTAGAAGTTAATCAACGGGCTGGACAGGAAATATGTTCATCTCCAGGCATGGACAACACTAAAATCGTTGCTGTGGCTGTTAAATCTTATAAAGGCTATGTGTATAAGTTATATATCGGATTGTGACATTATAATGTCCTACGGTAATTGAGTTATTGTGATATCATCATGGTGAGAGGGTAAATAACAGTGCATGGGATTTTTAATAATTCATAGGCCATAGCTTTTTACAATATCTATTTATTACTGATTCACCAATGTTTAATAGATTTGGATTGTTATTTTAGATCTGTTTAGTTGATAGGGTTAAATCATGGATAATATTCAAAATAATCATCCATTAGAGTTGGAAACAGCGAAGTTCATTTCGATGGTGGCCCATCCTCCTGTTATTTCAATACCCACATTTATTATTTTAAATTACTTCCTTGCTGGTCCAGATCAGTTTATTGTTCCTACCATAATCAGCATAGTATTTGGGGCTTTAATACCCATTTCAACGTCATTAATTCTTATTAAAAAAATGCACACCGATCTGGACATAACAGACCGCACCAAAAGAACTGTACCACTAATTTTTGCTATTTGTTCCTATCTACTTGGATTTTTAATGTTGTTATGGTATGGTGCACCTGACATTGTCTCGGTACTCATGTTGATCTACGGCACAAACACAATGCTAATTCTCATAATAAATTTCTACTGGAAGATCAGCATACATGCCATGGGAATTGCAGGTCCAACAGCAGCATTCATATTTACTTTTGGCCCCTTAGGAATCGTAGTAGGATTAATAATACCCCTTGTAATGTGGAGCAGGTTAAAACTTAAGAAACACACACTTGCCCAGGTTATTGCTGGTTCTTTACTTGGTCTTTTGTCGACATGGATCCAGTTGGTATACCTAGTTCCATTGATTCATCCCTGAAACTGTGTAAATAAAATCTATATCAAGGTGAAACCTTAAATACAAAAAAAGTTAAACTGTTCTATGTTGCTTGATCCTATTTTTTAAATTTGGATAAAAAAAATTTAGAAATTAAGAATTAAGCCCTGGTAGTGTAGCGGATATCACGTAGGATTGCGGATCCTATTACCCGGGTTCAAGTCCCGGTCAGGGCATAAAAATATAAAAAGAGAGGTTAACCCATTTATCAGTTGATAATTGGGTTTTAACTTCATAATTTACAGGTATTACAGCCCATGCCCCTGCGTATGTAGCTGAAATCTTTATTTTTGTTCATTACAATGCTTCTATTCCATCTCTCATCCCTATCCGGATAATCTTCCCTATACTGTGATCCTCTACTCTCACGACGGATTAAAGCAGATTGAATAACGAGTGATGCTACTTCAAGCATGTTTTCAATTTCAATGGCATCGAGTAGGTCTTTGTTGTAACCCGAATCAGTTGATACTTTCATGTCAGGAAGTTTATTTTTAATCTCTTCAATCCCTGCAAGGGCCAATTTCAAACCGATTTCATTCCTGATTATTGCCACATTCTCCCACATGATCTCCATCAAGTCGGCCTTGAGTTCATGGGGACGTACATTTCCCTCTTTAAACAAACCAGCTATCCTTTCTTCTTCTTGTTCAACTGAAGCTTCGTTGGATCTCTGTTCATTTTCAACGGCATTTTTTGCTGCTGATTCTCCTGCACGCTTACCAAATACTTGAGTCTCAGCCAGGGCATTTCCTCCCAGCCTGTTTGCTCCGTGAACACCACCTGCTACTTCTCCTGCAGCGTATAGATTTGTTATGGTGGTTTCACATTCGGGATTAATTTTAACTCCACCCATGAAATGGTGTGCTGTTGGAGCAACTTCCATGGCTTGGTTTCTTATGTCAACACCCACGTCAAGGAATTGTAACAGCATGGTTTCAAGTTTTTCTTCAATTAGCTCGGGATCAAGATGGCTGACATCAAGATAAACTCCACCATTTTCTGTTCCCCTTCCCTCTCTGATTTCGTTGTAAATAGCTCTTGCAACCACGTCCCTGGTGGCAAGTTCTCCCCTTTCATCATAATTCTTCATGAATCGTTCCATGTTGACATTGAAGAGTTTCCCCCCTTCTCCTCGAACTGCTTCAGTTACAAGAACGCCCCTTCTAGATTCAGGGTACAGCATTCCAGTTGGATGGAATTGTACCTCTTCCATATCTATCATGTCTGCACCGGCAATGTAGGCAAGGGTGTACCCATCCCCTGTTTTTTGTACAGCATTGGATGTGACTGGGTAAAGCCATCCCGCACCTCCACTTGCAAGAATAACAGATTTAGATTTAAATACCATGAACTTTGAATCCTTTAAGGAGATTCCACATGCTCCAATTACTCCTTCATTCTTTTCATCCATGATTAAAGAAGTTATTGCAACTTCATCCACAGTATCTATATTTTGCCGAATAACCTCCTCCTTCATAGCCATCATCATCTCATGTCCAGTTCTATCTCCCTGAAAACAAGTTCTTCTGAAGCTCTGACCACCAAATGGGCGTTGATTTAGTTTTCCAGATTCTTGCCTATCAAATATAGCCCCATAGGATTCTAATTCTATCAATCGTTCCTTAGATTCGTTGACTAAAATTTGAACCAGTTTCATATCATTTAGATCTGCCCCACCCTTGATTGTATCATTTAAATGTGATTCCACACTGTCTTCTGAATCAACATATCCAAACGCGGCATTGTAACCTCCTTCAGCAAGAGTTGTACATCCAGATTTAAAAGATAAACCCTTTGAAACTATGGTAACGTTCAAATTATATTTTTTTGCTTCAATAGCTGCCCGGCATCCTGCTCCGCCCGAACCAATTACGAGTACGTCGCATTCATGTATCGATCTTTCCATATTATGGAATTATTCATATTGGTATTTATTTTTTGTTTCAACTCAAAAGTTTATAGTAACCTATTTGATCTGTGTTATCAACTACACCAACTATCATTTTTTTTAGAAATGAGAAAAAAATATTTAAAGGTAAATGCCTTTAGGCATTTGGTTGATTTGATTAGGGAGTTATTGTTATGTGATAGATTATAAAAACTAGCCCAAAAAATCCCAACTGGTAATGGGTCTAAAAATTTATAAAATTAAATATAAAAGTGATCAACACAAAAATCCTATTGTGTGATGGTTAACTTATTACGTATAGAAATCTCATGGGGACATCATTTTGAAAACAAATAAACTATTAAAATTGGCAAGAAAAGATTTTGAGAAAGCTTGGGTAGAAACTGCCCAAACATTGAAAAAGCCCCATATTGACAATGAATATCCTCGTATTCAAATGAGAACAGGTCAATCCCATATGTTATACAACACCATTTGGGAGTTGAGGCAAGCCTATCTGAATCTTGGATTTAATGAAACAGTGAATCCAGTATTTGTTGAACAGGACGATATTTACAGGCAGTTTGGCCCGGAAGCCCCTGCAGTTCTTGATCGTTGTTTTTACTTGGCAGGATTACCAAGGCCCGATATTGGCATTGGGATGGATAAAATTGCAGTCATAGAAGAAATCGGTGTCGAAATTAATAATGACAAAATTCAAGCCCTGAAAGAAGTGTTTAGAGGCTACAAGAAGGGTGATGAAAGTGGAGATGACTTGGTTCATCACGTCTCTGTAGCATTGGATGTGGAAGATTCTGTTGGTTTAAGGATCCTTGAAAATGTATTTCCCGAACTTCGAGAACTCAAACCAGTTTCATCGAGAACCACCCTCAGATCTCACATGACAAGTGGATGGTTCTTAACACTACAATCCCTGCACAACCAAAGTAAGTTGCCTTTGAAGTTATTTTCAATAGATCGTTGCTTCAGAAGAGAACAACGGGAAGATATTAGTCATTTAATGACCTACCATTCTGCTTCGTGTGTATGGGTAGATGATGAAATTTCACTCGACATGGGAATGGCTGTTTCAGAAAATCTGCTTCAACACTTCGGATTTAAAAAATTCAAATTCATACCAGATGAAAAAAAATCCAAGTACTACATACCAGGTACACAAACTGAAGTCTATGGTTATCATCCTAAACTTAATGAATGGGTAGAAGTGGCAACCTTTGGTCTTTATTCTCCAATTGCACTCTCGCATTATGGTATTGACAAACAGGTAATGAACCTTGGAGTGGGTGCAGAGAGGATAGCCATGATTTTACACAATCAAACCGATGTCAGGGAAATGGTTTACCCTCAAACTTATGCCAAATGGCATTTAACAGACAGGGAACTTGCATCAATGTTACATATTAATTATTACCCTTTCAGCACCGAAGGCCGTAATTTGATGGAGATCTTGAAGGAAAAATTCCGTGAGTACAGTGAAACAGAATCACCATGCGAATTCACGGTTTTTGAAGGTGAATTCCTGGGTAGAAACATAAGGGTCAAGATACTTGAACCTGAATCAAGCACCCGTTTACTGGGACCAGCTGCCTGGAACTCCCTGTATATTAACGATGGAAATATAGTTGGTCTGCCAGAAAACAATGCAAAAGACGAATTATCTCTAGAAACAGTCAAAAATGGCATTCCCCTTGGAATCACTTACATGGATGGAGTGATTGCTAAGGCATGTTATATGATTGAGGAAATGATCGTTGGTGGTGAAACAGAATCTGAATTCAGAACCACCCTTGCAAAATCACTTTCAGATGTAAATCTTAAACTTGAGGAAGTTGCATTGAACTATATAACTAGCAACAACAAGCTAATTGATATTAGGGGACCTATTTTCAGTACAGTAACCTTCGAAGTGATTTAGTGATATTCTAAAATAATTTTTTTTAATA
>JAEZAV010000003.1 GCA_023430285.1 Methanobacteriota archaeon
AGTACATCAGATGGTTTTTCAAAATCTAAGGTCTTTTCGTAGAGTTCAAGGGGAATATAAGGCATTGCATCTATGTTGTGTGATTCATCATCAATTTCCTCAGGATCAATACGTGAAGACAAAACCAGGGGTGCATCCATCTTACCACCCCTTGTACTTGGAAGATAAACCTTGGAAAAGTTCAGCAAAGCATCCAAAAGCAACATGATGGAATCTTCGTCACTGTCGCAATTTCTCCTCTTAGCTGAGTGAAAGTATGGATGGGCATAACAACATGCTGCCTTTGTGAAACCCACAATTCTACCAAGAACACCCGCCGAAGTGTGAGGTGCAAGGCCAACAACCAGTTGTCCCACAAGATCTTCCCTTGTTTGTACGTTGTAGAACCTTTCAAGTCCGTATAGCTGCTCAAGAAGATCATCCACAAAATGGGATACCCTTATCAAGTAGTCGCCGCAGTTCTCAGAGACAACCACATCTTGAATTTTGATCTCGACTATCTGGTCAGGATCTTCAATCTTATCACCATGAATATCATTTGTATATCCAAGTTCCAGTAGTTTTTGAGGAGTCACACCAATTTCACTGGGTATGAAGTGGGTGAGTGGAAGGTTGGTTGAATCATGCCTAATTGTAGCATCTTTAAATGTAAAAACATCATTTTTAGCCCTTAATATTCCTTTTTCTAGTGGTTCTGGGAATTTATCTTCGGATATCATCCCAACCACTCCCTTTATTTCATCAATTTTCCTGACACCCACATTTTCGTATGCCTTTTTAAGGAGATTTGCAAGGTTGATCCTTTTCTTTCCAGAGCTGGTGGGTTCAGTTCTAGCCCCACATACTGGACACAAAGCCTGCATCGATCCAACACCACATTCCGTGCATTTGCATCTTGCAATGTCTACGTTAATTGTGCCCTTCTTAGCTGCATCAATTATGTTACGCCTGTTTCCCCCATTTGTTCCAATTGGGAAAAGAGCATGGGGTGCAGGTTTCATTTTCCTTTCCTTGGATTTTTCAGGTCTACCGACCCTGGCTCCAAGATAAGTCGGTGCCTTGGCCATAATTTTAACAGGAGCAATTGAATTCACAGCTTCCAAAGTGTTTGAACCTTCAATTTCCACTTGCCTGTTTAAGGTATTTAAAAGCACGTAGGCATCTTCTCTAGCGATAATCAGTTCATCTCCATCAATCTCGTGGGGAATTCCCAGAACTTCTAAAATTCTTTTTTCTGGAGAAATAGGAAGTTTTAATCCACCAGAACCTTCATCATATATCCTTTCTGAAACTGCCTTTAGATCAGGGTCATCACTGGTTTTCAGTTCTCTGTTCATGAATTTGATCAGTTCATTGATGTCCTGGGTTGTTACATCATGATAGCAGTAGGTGTAATCTGGATGTAGTGGAACATCATATTTCTCTGAAATTTCAAATGCTGTCTTAGCATCAATTTTTTCGGTTTCCAGAGATTTTATATCTAATTCAGATTCTTGGTAACTTTCAGATTTTTGAATGGTTTGAACCCACCATTCACTGCACCATCCTGCAGGAAGCATTATATGGTTGTTTCTCAAAAATTCGCCGAATGGTACCAACATGTCGCCTAAAAATACTATTTCCTCGACTTGATATTTTATTTTCTTTGCCTGCTGTTCAGATTCAACTTTAACAACACTTCCATCCTTTAATTTAACTATTGGTCCTTCAATACTGTCGCATGGCACTACACAGTTTCCTTTACCAGGTCTTTCAATTTTCATCTGTGTTCCAACTGCCAAGAACTCAACAATTTCCATTGTTGATGGATGTATTCCCATGGCTGCGAGACCTGCATTTCTGGATCTGCCATACCTTAATCTGAAACCACCCTTAGCCTGAGGATATGCCATCACAGGTCTTCCACCTATGATATCTCGCATGTATTTATCATCTACTTTAGGAGCAGCATCAGCATCGTCACCCTTAGGATCTGGGGCCTTGGAAAATTCACCCAGCCAATCCCATCCATCTATCTTTAGTTTCTTAGCATATTTCATTACCTTGGGAGCCTTCTGGATAACTCCCTCTGCAATTGCAAGTAGAGCACCTCCCCTGATGTTGTTGGTTTCAACACGTTCAAGGTCCCTGTGAGAAACTTCTATTTTGTCTGTTGGTTCTCCAGTAACTTCTACAGGTATGTTTTTAACTGCTTTCCTGACTTCTTCTGGTTTTGGAGAGTATTGGAGGTTTGTGACTTCAGATTCGTAAAGTTCAACCTCTTCCACGTATCTTTCGATCTCAGTATCTACCGGTTTGTATGTATCCAGCCCAAGTGAAATTCTGATGTAATCTCCTATTAAAACTGCTAGTGCTGCTGCTGTACCTCCAGCACTCCTAATCGGTCCTGCAAAATAAACAGCAAGGTAGTATCCGCTGTCAAAATTTCTCTTGATCTTGAGTTTGGCTATTCCCTCTAGCGGAGCTGCAACCACTCCTTCTGTTAGGATTGCCAAAGCTGTTCTTATGGCCTGATCAGATTTTTGTTCTCTGACTTCGAGGGTATCATCCCTTCCCTCAACATCAGTATCTGTTACGATTTCGCGGGCAATTTGGAAGGCTACTTCTTCACGGGACATGTCCGTTTCCAGTTCTTTTATTCTGGCAGCAACACCTTTAGGCCCGACCAATCCCTCAACACGCTCTGCAAGGTCCTTTGCTAATGGAATTTCAGGTTCAAGTTCAATATCATGCCCCTTAGACCTGGCACTTTTAGCTATTTCATATAATTTCAGTGTTTCTTTCTCTAAAACCTCAAAATATCCCATGTTGCTCCCTTTTCCTTTGATGTATGCAAATTTTTAGTTTAAATGTTAAAATAACTCCATAAATTTCTTTAGTAACTTTGTAATCCTATTATTTTTATGTATAATCCAACATTTAAAGTTTGGGAAATCAACCAAACAGAGAAAAAAACATC
>JAEZAV010000016.1 GCA_023430285.1 Methanobacteriota archaeon
GTCTTGCAACTCCCCTGAGTATGGGTCCGCAGATACATCCAGTTACAACTGGTTCTGATTCTCCGATGTCTATGTCAAATTTTTTCCTTGCATTGAACTCATCAAATTCAGGTTTGACTTCGTACACAGAGTTCGGAATTTCAGGAAAACCTCTCCATTCCCGGCTTTTAATGAAAAATACTTCTTCAAGCAGTTCTTGGGCTTTAACATTTCCTTCATCCCTTACTGCTCTTTTATATTCATTTTGTACCTCTGCTTCACCATTTTCGAATTGTTTAAGCACCATATAAATTGCTATCAACACATCGAATGGATTGAATCCTGCAACAACTTGGGGAATTCCATAGTCCTTTGAAAAACTTTCGTATGGTTTCGTTCCTATGATGGTTGAAACATGGCCGGGTTCAATTAATGCGTTTAAATTTACTTCTCCAGATTCTATTAAAAATTTAAGTGCCGGAGGTATCAGCCTGTGTGATGAAATAACTGAGAAATTTTCAGGAGGTCCGTTCACAAGTTCTGCTGCTGTTGTGGGTGCAGTTGTTTCAAATCCTGCTGCCATGAAAACAACATCGTTATCAGTTTTTTGGGCCATTTCAACGGCATTGTTAACTCCGTAAACTATTCTTACATCAGCACCATCTGCCTTAGCATCTGCCAGCGTTCCTTTAGTTCCTGGAACCCTTAACATATCTCCAAATGTAGCTATGGTTACTCCTTCCCTTGCAAGGTAGAGACACTCATCAACTTCCCTAGATGGTACACAGCACACAGGACACCCTGGTCCTGCTACTATTTCAACCTCTTCAGGTATCAAAGTTCTAATTCCATACTGCATAATGGTATGTTCATGGGAACCGCAGACATGCATTATCTTTACGGGTCTTGAAATTTTTTCTATTCGTTCTATGATTTCTTTAGAAAGGTTCTTCATTATTATACACCATGATAAGTTTAATGCTAACTGGACTGAATAAAATCCATGTTGTACTAGTTCATCTTTTTTAATTGGTTTTGTATTATATCTATTGTAAATACAAATAGATAAAAATAAGTATAAACTAAACTCAGTATGTTGACTTATATTAAATGATCTTAATATTTTTTTAAATAAATTAACTCGGATCATCTATGGAAAAATAAAATGAAAGTTGCAGTTTTAGGACTTGGAATAGAAGGTAAAAAATCTGTTAAAGCTCTTCTTGACTTTGGAGCCAGTGTTTACGCATCAGATCTCGATGAAAGCTTAGATCTATCTGAATTCAAATCAAGTGATCTGGATGTGGATCTTGGATTTCATGATAAAAGTAAGGTAGATGCATCTGATTGTGTGGTTTTAAGTCCAAGCCTATGGAGTAAAAGTGCTATTAATCAGATTGTAGGGAAAAATAAGCTGTTTTCAGATGTTTTAAATGGGCATAAATCTATTTTCACCATTGGTGTCACAGGCACCAACGGAAAAACAACATCTTGCCACATGTTAAATGAGATCCTGGTTGAAGCAGGGTACACAGTTTTAATGGGTGGAAATGCTGGTGGTGGTTTTGATGGTTACACCCAACTCACAATCCAAGCAAGTGAATCAAACTACGATGTCATGATCGTGGAGGTTTGTGACATGACCCTTGATTTCGCATCCCGTATCTTTGACTTTGACATGGTGCTCGTAACCAACATGGGATTCGATCATATGGAGCACCACCAATCCATGGAAAACTATCAAAGATCCGTTGAAAAGTTCCTGAAGGATGTGGATAAGATCGTGTTAAATGGTAACGATCCCCTGCTTAAGGGATGTAAATCTCAAAATGTCCAATACTTCGATGCCGAAGTCAGGGATCTAAAACTGTTCGGAAAGTTTAATCAGGAAAATGCATCTGGAGCATTTAAAGTTGCCACCATTTTAGGGGTGGAACCGGAATTGGTTAATGATGTTCTATCCAATTTTGAAGCTGTTGAAGGACGAACACGAACTTTCAAGTTGAATGGTTCGGAAATAATCATCGGCAAAACAGATAATCCAGATTCAACCTCGGCAGTTTTGAGTGAAGCACAACCCAACATTATTATTATTGGAACACCCCGTAGAAATGAAAAATTCAGGTACAACATTTTGAAGGAAGTTGCAATTGCAGATCCATCGGAAGTTGTTCTTTTTCCAGGTTTAGATGATACCACAGAATTTGCAAGGGAAGCATTGGTTAATTTTGGATACAAAGGCACCATCATAGTTACAGAAGACATGTCCAACCTCGTTGATCTTGTGTTGGACTACACTGAGAATAATGGCAAAATATTCATAGGTGGAAATGGTCAGGCCAAGATCATGTCTCTCCAGTCTTCATTATTACAGTTGGTTGATGAATAATTCTAGTGGAATTACATTATTCTTTCAGCTTAATGCAGCACATTCACATGAAAATCACATACTATAAATATCTTGATGTAACACCTTAATTTATGCACACTGTTTTTTATGATGCATCTTTTTGGGGGAGTCATTTACTAGGAGAGATATGTTTGATGAATGAAAGGAGGAATTATCCTGACCAATTACCTTGAAAATCCCATTTTAATACTTTTAGTTTTAATTATCATTGTGGTTGGTCTGGGAACCTTGGGAAAAAGTTTAGCTACCAACATACCTGATCAGAACCCAGCAGAATTTTCTGCAGTAAATATTGGAGACACAGTTGTTAGTGGACAGAACGTTGTTAACAGTAACAATATCAGGAAGGTACCTGTAATTTACCATCCAGAATACTTGATTGATGACATAAAAAATCAAGAATATGGTGATTTTTTCACAGCAATAACAACGGGATCTGTTGAAACTCCCATAAACCAAATAACCAGTGGTAACGTTACAAACACCGGAATTGCTAAAGGATTTACCGGTCCCGGAATGGTCACTGTCAACGGAAGCAAATTAGTTGTCAATGCACCTGGAACATTTGTATGGGGATTTAAAACACCTTACACCGTAGCTGTTAAAACTGCAAACGGAGTGGACATTAAAGTCCAAAATAAAACCGTTAAAAGTGTTACATCTGCAGACATCAGCAACAGCACAGTCTCAGGAACCAACATGACAACCAATGCAATTAAATCCTGGTTTAATTCATCCGACGTTGGCGACAATCTCACAATAGATTATTCACTCGCAAAATTCAATGATGGACGTAACACAGTAGCTCCAAGTGAAATAGCATCACTATTTGGTGCAAACGCCACCAAGTACATGTTAGAATATCCTTCAGGAACCCCTGTAATGGTTTACAACGCTGCCACCAACCAAACAATAGTTGGATCAGGAAGTAGTTCCCTTGGTTACTATGCAGAATACGACAACACCCTGCGTGAAGAGAATGCACGGGTATTTGTTCAAGGATGGAACAACACCATTGTACCACCTCACACATCTGCAACCGGAAAATCAAATGTTACATTCGTGGGAGTCTACGACCCAGAACTCAAGAGCTACCCATCACATGGAGCATGCCCCGCAGGTAGAGCACTAAGGGCTGCTGTAATGGACGCAGGTTGTCCTCTTCCATCTGGAATGAACAGTGGATTTTATGCTGTTTCTGTAGATGCTGCACCGACCACAGGAATTTCCGTGTACAACCCAACCGACTATCCAATTAAAATAATTATTTGGACCGAAGGTGGAGGTACAGGAATGACCATCTACTCACAGGCAATACAGTACACTCCCTAAACCAATTTTTTTATCTTTTTTTTATCCTTTTTTTGAATTTGGCCAATTATTTAATGAATTCAGTTTTAAACCAATTATTTTATTATTCACAATCAATAGATATAGTTCTCATGAGCAAAATCATGGTTTCAGCAGTGATCACAGCAGCTGGTAAAAACAGGAGAATGATTGAAGACCTTAAGTCCCGCAAACAGGAAATTAAACACAAACTGCTCATGGATATTGGGGGGAAACCAGTTATTCTACACACCATTGATAATGTGCTAAAGTCAGGTGTGGATGAGTGCAGAGTTGTGCTTGGACATTTCAGTGAAGAAATAGGTCCAGTACTTGAGGACTATCCTGATGAACGATTGAAAATTGTTAAAAACACCGACAAAAACGTTGAGTTGTCTGAGACACTTTTAAATGGAGTTCAAAACTCAAGTTCTGGTTTGGTACTGTGTGCAGCTGGGGATCAGCCAACTGTAACTGCCGAAACGTACAGAAATTTGATTGAAACCGCCACCAACTATCGTGATCCCGAAAACATCGTTTCTATCTTGGCCAGGGAAGCTACTGGATTACTTAAAACTGCTAAAGGGTTGGGTATGCCATTTATCTGCCATTCCGACTTGCTTTTGAAATATTTACCCCATGATAAAAACAATTTAAATCCAATATTAATCAAGATGATAGGAGACGGAGTTGTTTTTTATGGAATTCCCTCACTAAACAAACTTGAACTTATAAATATCAACACGTATCAAGACTATATCGATATTAAAGATCATTTATAATGGTTTACACTTTGATCCAATATTTAGTTTGATTACGGCCAAATAAAATTAAATCAAGCCATCCCCTGCCAAACTATTGAACATTAATGTGCAAACCATAGTTAGTCGATTTATTCAGGATCGAATCTGTAAATACTATTTTTTAAGATTTATTTTCAATATTTAACGCTGTTTTCACTTGAATATTCCTATTTGAATGTTTTATTATTAAAATAAGGCTAATTAATCGTTATTACACATAGAAAAATTTAATAATACAGAAGTAGAAATTAACTTTCGATAATCATTTTTTATGAAATTTGAATAAAAAAATTTATCGGGGGTTGAATGGGGGCGTAGACCAAAAAAAAGAGTGGACAACAATTTTTTTAGTAGATAATTTGTTTTTTTAATAATTTTGTCAACAAGTTATTCCATAAGGGGGAAATTCAATTTGAACATACGAAAAAAAGGATTGATAATTCTGTTGATTATGGTTCTTTTTATTTTCATGGGTTCGGCAAGTGCTGCCAGCACAACAAAAAAGGTGAGTGTGAATGATAAAAAATTTGTCAACGTCACAATACCTTTCACCCAAAATAACGGCCAAATAACAGATAAAAATGTTAAGTACTCGGCAAACACGTTTATTGGAAGTGTTTATGTTGAGAATAATGGTATTATTTACAGGTTAAGTAAGGATAAAAAGTCTTGGATCGTTAGCGAACATTTTAACGGTGCAAACAATGTAGCTGTTTCAGGACTCAACCCTTCAAAAACCAAGGTAAATTACTACATAGGAAAGAATTCTAAAGACTGGAAGAAAAACGTTTCAACCTATAATCAGGTTCTCTACACCAATCTTTACACCGGTGTGAACCTCCATCTGAAGGCACATGGAAAGAACATCGAAAAGATATATGTTATAACACGTAACGGAAGTCCAAACAGCATATGGGTTAACATTAGCGGATCTACAGGATTAAAGGTTAATAAAAACGGTGAACTTGAAATACTAAACGGTTCAAGTGCACTTAAACTCACCAAACCATTCGCTTATCAGATGATTAACGGAAAACGTGTTGTTGTACCTGTTTCTTACGTTTTAAACGGTACTAGCTACGGATATAAAACTGGTGCATACAACAAGAACTACAGGCTGTTCATCGACCCATTACTTTCCAGTACCTACCTCGGAGGTAGCAGTTACGACTGTGCTAACGATATTGCAGTGGGTAAGGATGGATCTGTATATGTAACCGGATACACCGGTTCAGATAATTTTCCGATAAAGGATCAATCAAAATACAATGCAGGGCCAAATTACAATGAATGGGACGTATTTGTATCAAGATTCAGCAGTGACTTAAGCTCATTAATAGAAAGCACATATATAGGTGGATCATACAGTGATCAGGCTAAGAGCATTGCATTAGATAACAAGGGAAATGTGTTTATTACAGGCGTAACATATTCAACAGGAAATTGTACTTACAATGATTTCCCCATAGGTACCCCTCATGGTTTAAACATGACATGGGATACTGGAGCTGGAGATGTTTTCGTATCAAAGTTGACAAGTGATTTAGGATTTGTAAGAAGTGCTATTATCGGAGGTAGCGGTCCAGATGTTGCCAATGGAATTTTAGTTGACGCATCAAACAACATTTACATAACTGGCCAGACATTTTCATACAACGGAACCGATCCTAAAGGATTACCCGTGACAAGTTATCCCATCATGTATTCTGCATTTGGCGAGCCTACCATAGCAAATACCTACGTTGGTAACGGAGATGTCTTTGTTACAAAATTGAACAACGATCTCACAGATATGACTGCAGGAGTGGTTTTCGGAGGCAGTGGAACTAGTTATGCAAATGCTATTGCAATAGACCAAGGAAACAACATCTATATAACCGGAGCAACCAATGCACCTGATTTCCCAGCAATCCAACTGGCAAACAAATACCCAGATAATGGTTTGTTAACTAACAAAGGAGATTACGATGCATTTGTAGTCAAACTATCTAGCCAAGTAATGGAAAATATTGAAGGAGTAGCTTTACTCGGAGGATCAGGACGAGATGAGGGCAAAGGTTTAGCTGTCGATCAAGTTGGAAGAGTATACGTTGTTGGAGGCACATGGTCCTCAGATTTCAGACCATTACCTACACAAACAAGTTATAATAACGGGAAAGAAGATGCATTTGTAACAATAATGGACAAACAATTACAATCAACTCTATTCAGCATATACCTTGGAGGTAACGGTGTTGACGTTGCAAACGATATAGTTCCTACATTTTTAGGATCTAAATTTGCTGTTATAGGAACAACTAACTCAACCTCAAAGTTCCCTGGAACAACAGAAAACAATGGATATGAAGATGTGTTCTTCACAAGCTTTAATTATACAAATTATCCACAGTTTGTCAGCACATCAATATTAGGTGGGGCAAATAAAGATGAGGGATTAGCAGGAGCAATAGATAAGTACGGAAATACCTATTTAGCTGGTAAAACTTGGTCAAATGATTATCCAAGTACAATTGGAGCATATCAAACATCTAAAAATGAAGATCTAAATGCCGAAGATGCATACGTATCTCAAGTGGATGATTTAGCAGATTATGAACCACCAGTAGTTACTAAATCAGACCCTGCAAACAATGCAAAGGAAGTGCCAATAAACAAAGTCATTAAAATTGTTTACAACGAACCAATCACATCAAGTGATCTAAGTGGTATCACACTTTCAAACAGCGGAGGAAATGTTCCTATATCAGTAGTTATCTCTGGAAACACCTTAGTTATAACTCCATTATCCAAATATCTTATGGGAACAGTTTACACTTTAGACATACCCGAAGGTACAATTGAAGATCTTGCAGGTAACGTAGCAGACGAGTACACAAACTCATTCACAACACTCACACCTTTAAAAGTCACCACAACAACACCAACTAACAACGCACCAAGTGTTGCAAACAACGTTACAATCAAAATCACATTCAACAAACCAATCAAAGCAGGATCTAAATACAGTTCTATAACACTGACCAACAGTTCCAACACAAAAATATCAATTGTAAAATCCATCAGCGGCAATGTTTTAACCATAACCAAAGCAAGTGGAACATTTGCAGGAGATACATACACCCTTACCATACCAGTAAACAGTTTAATAGACATAAACAACACAAGTTTGGCATCTGACTACAAAATGAACTTCACAGTAGACACAGTACCAACAGCAATAACTAAAACAGACCCAGCAAACGCAGCAACCAAAGTAGCCACAAATAAAGCTTTAACAATAACATTCAGTAAACCAATTTACAGTTTAAATCAAAGCTTAATTGTGATTAAAAGCAGTAACGGAACAGTAATACCATTTACCTGTAAAATTAGTGATGACGGTAAAACTTTAACAATAAACCATAGCACACTCTTTGCTAAGGCCACCAAGTACACAGTAGTTTTCCAGGCCAACAGTGTTCTGGATAGGAACAACAACTACATGTTGCCTTATTCATTCAGTTTTACCACAACTTCGTAAAGGGATAAATTCTTACCCTTTTTTTATTCTTTTTTTAATTCACTAAAAACAAATCAATTAGTTCTAATAAATTAATTTTCTATCTATCGATATGAGGCGAATGTGAAACTTCATCTCCAACAAGATTGTTGCTAGATAAAAACCCTAAAAAAATACAAAAAAGAAATTAAATAAATAATTGATGTTGATTTAAAGTGCTTCGAGTGCGTTTACAACGCAACCAATATTTTCACCGTTCATTCCCACTATTACATCGTCTGTTTTTATGCCAGCATATTTTCTTGAGCCGCTACATCCCAGTGTGAAGTTGGGTTTTTTAGTTGTGTATGGTCCTGCAACTGCATCGCCACAAATGGATTGAATTCCAGCAAAGTCTGCTTCGATCCTTCCTCCCAGTGTAAATACCATTGCCTGGGCTAACTGCATCGCTTGTTTTGAATTGCCTATTATGACCACCACATCTGGATCGAAGGGTGCTGTTTCAAGGGGTGCGTAGATAATGGCCTTCATAATTGGATCTATTTTGGGTATGGCATCAACTGTTCTCTTGGCAGCACCAAGACTCGAAAACCTCTCCAAGGAGTAGTACATTTCCCCTGTTTTAACCTTTTCAGGCGGTTCCATGAGTCCTATTGCACCGGCTCCCCCTTTACATAATTGTTCTTCAACTGTTGCGTAAAATGTTTCTCCTTGGGCTGCCTTTTGCACCATTTCACAGTGCCTTAATTTGGAGTCTATTTTGGAAATGCCCTCAGGAATGTCTTCTTCCCTTAAAACAAGTTTAACTGCAACTGGAGATTTTTCTAGTCCAAGTTTGGTCTTAATCTTATTTGATAATTCCTCATAACCGTTCACATCACAACTACTCATGATATTCACCTCTTAATGAGATGTTGTGTGTTCAGAAATATATTATTTGCTTTATAACGCCGTGAACATGACTTAGAAAAATAAATAAAGAAAAATGAGAATTTATAAAAAAAGTTTTGAAATAAAAAAATGGCTGTATGGGTTTCAGTTATCCTGCTGATCTTATACCATCAACGAGTTCCTGAATTTTGTCTTTAATGTTGGAACTGTTTTCAACAACTGTACCTGTAACCATAAGATCTGCACCTGCAGCTGCTACTTCAGCAGCGTCTTGAGCTGTTCTTATTCCACCACCAACTATTACGATGGAATTTGTGGTCTTTTTAACGAGTTGTATCATTTCCTTTGGAATGTGCTCATCAGCCCCTGATCCTGCTTCGAGGTAGAGGAGTTTCATACCCATGAAGTCTGCTGCCATTGCATATGCAGCTGCGAGATCAGGTTTTTTCCTTGGGATTACCTTGGCATCTCCAACCCATGCAACTGTTCCACCAGGTTCCACAACCAAGTATCCCATGGATATGGTTTCAATACCCATTTTTTTAATTGTTGGAGCACCTAATGCTTGAGCTCCAGTTATCCAGTAGGGATTACAGGAGTTCAGTAGACTCATAAAAAATATAGCATCAGCATATTTACTAACACCAGTTATGTTACCAGGAAACAGTATGATTGGAACATCAACATTTTCTTTAAGAGCTTTGGCTGTTGCATCAAGCTCTGTTGAATTAGTTGTAGAACCACCCAACATTATACCATCTGTTCCACCTGAAACAGCATTTATTGCTATGGAAACTGCTTCTTCAGGCGTTTGTTCCTCGGGATCAAGAAGTGTTAGGTGTAGCTTGTGATCCTTTAGAGTTTCTCTGATGTAATTTTCAACGTTCATCTAATCACTCTATTAAAACAATTATTAGAAAAATATTAAAATCAATATTAAACATTAATTATCAGTTTGGGACATATAATTTAACATTAGGGTATTAAACCCCTAGTTAAATCGGTATGCGCAAAATTAACCTCTTGCTTCTTTTGCTTTATATCTTAAACCTTTGTAACCGCATTTTCTGCAAGTTTTTGCCGTTGGCGGGTTTCTTGCGTTACATTTAAGGCAAATTTTAATTTTGAACAGCCTGTTCTCTGCTTCTTCAAATCTAGCCATTTTTAGCCTCCTATAAAACTATTTTGAATCTTAACAACTTCAGCACTTGTTTTAGCACTTGAATATTCCTCTAATAACTCATTGTTGAGCTTGAGAAAATGAGGTCCCCATTTGAACTGGGACATTATTTCAACAGCATTATCTTTAAGTCCCACTATATAAAAAGTTGCTGCAATAGCCTCTGCAGTTGAGAGTTTGCATGGCTTTCCATAATTGACGGGATTTGCTGCAACAAGGAAAGGAAGAGATCTATGATATTTTTTGCCCTTGAACATTATACTGGACTTTTGAATTCTGTTCCAAGAACAGTCAAGACCTACAATGCCATTTTTTTCAACTATTTCTCTGTCTTCGTACGAAACCGATTTTGCAGAAAAGGGATCCAGTACTAATGCTCCCTTAGGTAACATGGTAAGTTTAGTTACAACATTAATTTTACCCTGCCTTTGAAGCTTTACAGTGGTACATTTTTTAGGGTCACACTGTTCTGCATGATACACCGATACTTTCATTGTTTACATCTTACCTTGATCTTCCCACTATAAAAAGATCATTGATCCACTTCAAATTTCTTTCCATCTGACCAAGCATCTCCAACTTTTTCACCTATTTTGAAGTAGTTATTATTGGGCATTGTAAAAACAAGTGGGTTGATCTTCTTTATATCCGGATTGTTATCTGTTAAATATTTCTCGTCTGAGTAAGCAGCAACCACTTCACCAATGAAAAGATCGTTTGTTGGTAATTCCATAATATCATACAGTTTGCATTCAATTGACATTGGACATTTAGTTATCAGTGGTGCATTTTCAAGTTCACCATAAAATACATCGAATATTTTGGATTTATCCTTCCTCTTTGCAGATACTATTCCACAGTAATCTGTTTCAATTAACATGTCTTCAGATGGAAAGTTTATGGTGAATGTTTTGTTAGTTCTGATGGAAGCATTGGTTTGATGGACTTTGTTAACTGCTACTGCAAATAGTGGAGGATTATTATTAACCCTTGTAAACCATCCTAAAGCCATAAAATTAGGTTTTTCATTATTTTGTGTGCCAAGAAGAGCTAGTGGCATTGGTTGTGCAAAAACATTTTTTCCTATGTTTAGTTTAGACATTAAATTCTCCCCCTATTTTTAAAGATCTTTTCTTTCGTTGTCCAGGATCATTGACACTGCACAGCCTGGAGATTTTAATTGTTCGAGATCGTAGTACCTTCCTCCAGAGGCTACAGCAAGTTCCATGTTCATGTCCCTTCCGTACTTTACTGCCTTCTCAAAATTAATAATAATTGTATGAATCTCATTTTCCTTGAGGCTTCCTGCAATATCAATGGCATCTTCCACTGGGCTCTTATTAATTGCTATGTTGGGCATTCCATCGGTTAGTATCAACATCATTGGAACATATTCATCCCTAAAAGTTTCCTTCTTAAGAATTTCAAATCCCCTTTTCATTCCCAAAGCTAGGGGTGTTGTACCGCCAATCTTAAGATTTTCGATCTGTTCCTTGAATGATACTGCTCTTCTGGTGGTTGGTATTATAATCAAAGCATCTTTACCCTTAAATCCAACAACACTAACCTTATCTCCATTTCTGGCTGCATCTTCTATAACGTTGTTGAGTATGTCCTTAACACGTACTGCTTTTTTTTCGCCGTACATGGATCCGCTAATATCAACAACAACTGCTATGGAAGCTTTAGCACCATGTTTACGAACTTTTTGACGCAGATCTTCTGTTTTAACAGTTATTTTTCCGTCAGAACGGAGGGCAGCAGCCCTTAATGTGGCGTCAATGGCGATGTCATTGCTCATATCTTTTGGAAATTTGCTTTTAACATATTTTCCCTTGGACGTAATTGAATCAACTCTTTTTCCGTAGAGTTTTTTCTTAGATTTTCCCTTGATCTTCAGCAATTTTTTTATATCAAGCCCCTCATCGCAGGATTCTGTTTCATCCTCTTCATCTCTTGATCTGAGTTTTTTGCCTGTATCCCTTTCCCCCACATCTTCAAAATCGTTGGCAGCATTTTGAGGTTCAGGTTCTGATTCAGTTGTTTGGGGTTCTTCTGAAGATTTTTCTTGGGATTCATCTTCCAATTCTTGGTTTTTCTCCTGGGATTGGTTAGAGTCTGAAGACCCAGTTTCTCCACTTGATTCGTCAGTTGAAGTTTGTTTGTCCCCATTTTCATCAGAAGCATCTTCATCATTTTCTGATTTTTCAGAGTTTTCATTTTCTGATTTCCGTTTATTGAGATCATCCATGGCCCTCTGAACCATCTGCGATATTTGGTTTTTATTTTGTGAGGTGTTGTGGAATCTTTCCCCCAGTACCAGAATTGCAGCCTCTTCAACATGGTGCAGATCCACTTCCAATGTCTCGCTGTAGGCTGCTATGGCTTTAGATGTTCTTAGAATTGCTATGTCCGCCCTGTGACCATCAACCCCAAATTGCATGCAAAGATACGCTATGATCTCCAGGAGATCCCTGGAAATATGCACTTTTTTAAGAATTTTCCTTGCCTTGATTATTTTATTCAGAATTGCGGTTTGTTTGGCTTCGAATTTCTCTTTAAATGCAGTAGGATCTCCCTCGAAATCCTCTCGTCTTTCCATTATTTTTACACGTTCCTCCAGATCCATGATGGTGTGGACAGATATGTGAAGACCAATTCTATCTGATAGTTGTGGTCTGAGTTCACCTTCCTGGGGGTTCATTGTACCAACCAACATGAACTTGGAAGGGTGTGCAACTGAGATGCCTTCACGTTCCACCAGATTCACACCATAGGCTGCTGCGTCTAAAAGAACATCTACAAGGTTATCGTCCAGTAGATTGATCTCATCAACGTAAAGAATGTTTCTGTTGGCTTCAGCGAGAATTCCGGGTTCTAAAGCTTTTAATCCTTCTTTAAGTGCTTTTTCAATATTTATGGATCCAACAACCCGGTCTTCTGTAGAACCCAATGGAAGTTCAACCACCCTCATCGGTTTTAATTCAGTCTCAAAATCTCCTGATCTGCATGAATCGCATAAAGCATCAGTATCATTTGGATCACAGTTGAAAGGACATCCCTTTACAACATGAATTGGAGGTAGGAGATCTGCCAAGGCCCTCACAGCTGTTGTTTTTCCTGTTCCCTTATCTCCCTTTATTAAAACTCCACCAATACTTGGATTGACAGCGTTTAATATTAGGGCTTTTTTAACATCAGTTTGGCCTACAATTGCGGAAAATGGAAAAATAATGTTTTTCAATAGTCTCACCATGGTTTAACAGTAAATTCCCTTATTCTTAAAAACTTGTTTTTCTAAGTTTTTTATATGAAATCTAAAGAATAAATAGATGTAGTAATGGCCTGAGAACTTTTAGTTTCTTTACTTGATCATTTTTCCCACATAACAAAAAATAAATATCTCCCAAAACATAGTTTCAATTGGTGATTATATGTGCACTGTTGGAGGCCCAATGGCCGATCTTAAAATGAAAAAGCTCAAAACAAAACGTTACAGATGTTTAGACTGTGGAAACGAATTTCAGGGTATAGGAAAAAGAGTAGTTTGTCCTTCATGTCAGTCCGAGAACGTAGAAGAATCGAATTAAATCCAGATCAAGTATTATTTTTAACAGGACCTTCTGGAAAACTTGGGCTGGTTAAGACAGGACAGGACATGCAGATATTCATTGGAACTCCTGAAAAAGAAGAAATCGTTGTTTTTTTAGGGAAGGATGACCTTATAGCAGTATCTGCTTTTGAAAGTGGCAGAAAAGCAGAAAAGGGCATACTTGCCATGATGTACCTGCTGAAGGAATTTTCGTCGCCCATCATTGTACTTCCTGAAAACCATCCCACATCCCAAAGGCTGAAGATGGTTGTTGCATGTGGTGATCATATTAAGTTGGACTGTGATGTGCAGGCCGGCACCCATCCTGAACAAGATATACTGTGTGCATGTTCCGAACTTTCTGGTCTAGATATAGATGCAGTTGAGGACGGAGTCGAAATTGAAGGAAATTTTGAACAGTTTAGGATGTACAAACTGGATCAATAATACTTCCTACATAAAAAAAGGAGCATTAATAGTTAGATTTTTAGTTTTTTACCCTGCATAATCAACTTAATATAGTAGGTGCAACTTATTTAGTATATGGCATTTATTGAATTTTATCAAATATTTGGGCAGATCGTGTTCATTCTGGCCATCGTGCTTTTAACACTTCTTTCTGTTACCCTAATACTTGGAAAACTTCTTCTTAAAGAAGATAAACTTGTTTTTCCCAAACTCTTACTATTTACAGTCGATATGTTCTACGGAATCTTTAAAAAGTTCTCTGAAAACGTTGGGGTGGATGGAAAGATAGTGGATCAGATAGGGGTAGAAGTCAGGAACAAAGTTAACGAAAAGGTTTACAAAGATATTGAGCCGCAAGACAAGATCGTGGTTCTTCCACACTGTCTAAGATCAACAGAATGTGAAGCCAACTTAGAAACATCAGGACTCGTTTGTAACAATTGTAACAGATGTGTCATAGGAGTCATAAAAAACAAAGCAGAAGATAAGGGATTTAAAGTATTTATCATCCCAGGATCGACTTTTCTAAAGAAAATATTAGAAAAAAATGATTTCAAAGCTGTTTTAGGAGTGGCATGTTACCAAGATTTGAACCTGTCCATGATGAAGCTGTCAAAATTTTCATGTCAGGGTGTACCACTGTTAAAGGATGGTTGCATAAACACCAAAGTAGATGTTAAAGCTGTTTTTGAGAAACTAGGTGAGATCCAAAATCAGGACCCTAACCCAATGAGTAGCTCATGCAACAATGAATCCTACAACCAAAAAACAATGTAAACCCCAAATTTATTATTTTACAATTAAATGAACAATAATTGGTTTAATTTTATTCTATCGTTTAATTAATCGTTAATTTCTTTAAATAGAATTTTAATATGCTATTTTTGGTAAATAATTAATATATTAAGGTTTCTTCTAATAAAGAATATGTTACTCTTGTTACAAAAAGAATGAATACCTCAAATTTAAGAAAAATAAGTTAAAAAAGAGGTTATTTCTTAAAATTAGCAATCCAAAGAGCTTATCAATAATATTGATTATCAATAACTGTTTAGGGCGTCTTAAATTAAAAAAACAGCCGTATGAACGACTTTTTTTTAAAATTAAATCAAAAACTTTATAAATGATATTAAATGATTATTGATTAGTCTAGTAAAGTTCGATAAGAAAGAATCTTATTGAGGCTTATTGGATACGGAGGCGATAGAATTAAGCAAAAATTATTGTTATCAGTGCTATTGTTATTTGGTGTAGCACTACTTTTAAATGTAAATTCAGTATCTGCAGCTAATGCAACAGGTATCCATACATCACCTAAGGTTGTAGCTGTTGATCCAGCGAACAACACAATAATTCAAAAGAGTCAAAACATTAAAGTAAAGTTCAACGAATCTATTAAATCTGGAAACAACTACGTTGAACTCAAACACGGCAACGTCGTGATTTCAACTAAAAAATCTGTTAATGGCAATACATTAACAATTACACCTTCAACCCCATTATCAACTAATTACAAATATACTCTAATATTACATTCTGGCAGTGTCACAAGTATTAACGGAGATAAAATAGGAGCTTATACCACAAGTTTCACAGTATCTCAACTTACATTGGCTCAAATGAAAGATGGAATAAAAAGAGCCCAAACATTCTACAACACAAACTACAGATTACCTAACTACGTGAGTTACGGTGACACCAAGATATCCATAACTACCTTCCAAAAGATCATTGCTACCCCGGGACTTAAAATTAACACAACAACAGCTGTTAAGTCATCTAATTCTGACATAGATTCATCAGTAGCAACCATCATGAAAGGCGCATCTAAATATGGTTACAGCCATTCAGCATCAACTGCAGAAGCTATGGAACGTAATGGTGCAGGTGACTGTTGGGCAATGAGTGATTACCTCTACAAGAAAATGAGGGCAGCAGGTATTCATTCAAGAATCATACAGTACTCAACCAGATACGCAAGTAACCACAGATCTGTTCAGTACCTCGAGAATGGCTCATGGGTCGATGCACCCTACAGAACCTACTTCTCAACTGACATGTTCAACAACACTCAGAGCTACGGAACTGTTATAGCAAAATGTTAAAACAGATCCAATCTCATTCTTTTTTTTAAATTTTAGCACATCATTTCTGATTTTAAAACTGGATTTTATCAAAGAATTTCTGAATTAATATCTATTTATAAAAACCTTGTTATCCCATTCATCCCATCAAATTCAAAATAGGATTGAATATGAATGGATGGTTCCATGTAAATTTTCTTGGAATATACCAATTAACACTTGATGAGTTTTTAATTATTTTTGAATCCATTCAACTGTTACTAAATAATAACACATGAATCCCTTGAAATGGTTTAACTTAAATAACGTGTTTATTTATTTTATTTTAGTATTACTTCTTCTCACTGTTTCGGAAAATTAAATTGAAAACTTTATATAGTTAATGACCATTAATTATTAAATGACCTTTGGTAATATTGTTACTAAAGGTTATTTCCGGATTTAATTTATTTAAATTCGGATGGAATGGAAAAGGAAATTGAATAATTGAGTATAACTCAAAAAAATTCATATAAAAAAGTTTTACTGAAGAATAAACGTTTAGAATTACTATTTCCCTCCTACGAAACGGGAAAACACCAACTTTGCCAATTTGGAAATCTAAACACCTGAGGTAAATCCCATTCCTCTACATTTCATTATTTTAATGAAAAACAATACAAACGAGGTGTAAAAGTAATGCCAACGTATGAAGATAAAATAGACCTATACGGGGTAAATGGAAAGCTTTTAGAATCAGATGTACCTTTAGAAGCTGTTAGTCCAATGGTAAACCCTACTATTGGTAAAATCGTATATGATGTGAAACGATCCGTTGCTGTAAACTTAGCCGGAATTGAAAAATCTCTGGAAAAGGCAGCATACGGTGGTAAATCCAATTTTATCCCTGGAAGGGAATTAAAATTAGATCTTAAAGGTAATGTAGATGTATTAGCTGAAAAGATCGAGAAAATAATTAAGGTCGACGCAGACGATGACTTCAACTTGAAGTTAATCAACGGCGGAGATCAGATGCTTGTGCAGATGCCAGCTCAGAGAATAAACAGGGCAGCAGATTACACAGTTTCCACACTGGTTACAGGTGGAGCAGTAGTCCAGGCAATTATTGACACATTCGATGTGGATAAATTCAATGCATCAGCAGTTAAAACAGCAGTATTAGGAAGGTACCCTCAGAGTGTTGATTTCATGGGTGCAAACGTTTCAGCATTATTAGGACCACCTGTAATGCTAGAAGGACTTGGTTACGGTCTAAGGAACATCATGGCCAACCATGTTGTTGCAATTACCAAGAAAAACACCCTTAACGCAGTAGCTTTATCCTCAATCCTCGAACACACCGCAATGTTCGAAACTGGTGATGCATTAGGTGCATTCGAAAGGAGCCACCTCTTAGGTATGGCTTACCAGGGATTAAACGCAAACAACCTAGTGTTCGACCTTGTGAAAGCAAATGGAAAGGGCACAGTTGGTACAGTTATTGCATCATTAGTTGAAAGGGCAGTTGACGATGGCGTCATTAAAGTGGCCAAAACACTGCCTTCAGGTTACAGTATTTACGAACCAAATGACTGGGCACTATGGAACGCATATGCTGCAGCAGGTCTCATAGCATCTGTAATAGTTAACATAGGTGCTTCAAGGGCAGCTCAGGGAATAGCTTCAACACTCCTCTACTTCAACGACATAGTTGAATACGAAACTGGTCTTCCAGGTGTTGACTTCGGAAGAGCACAGGGAACAGGTGTTGGAATGAGTTTCTTCTCCCACGGTATTTATGGTGGTGGAGGTCCTGGAACTTTCCACGGTAACCACGTAGTTACAAGACACAGTAAAGGTTACGTAACTCCATGTAACGCAGCTGCAATGTGTTTAGATGCAGGAACCCAGATGTTTTCAGTTGAATCTACCTCTGGATTAATAGGTACTGTGTACGGCGACATTGATTATTTCAACAAGCCAGTTAAATACGTAGCCGATGGAGCTAAGGAAGTCAAAGATATTATTTAATCTGAATAGATTTAGGTGATGTTTTATGGACAAAATAAAAGCCGTTGATGTAAAAATATTCCCTTACAGGCGTTTAAAACCACAAACAACAGAAAAGGTACTTAACGGTATCATGGAATTTGATGGTGTACTGAGAGTTTTGGTTAATGGAAATTCCATACCAAAAGTAGTAAACTACGGACCTGCAAAGGGAACTCCAGTGAATCATGAAGACAGAAAGGTAATAGGAGTTAAAAATGAAAATTTCGAACTCTGCGTATCAGTCGGAGAATTGATCATTACCGTCAACTATGATGAACTAGAATCCTTCTTAGAAAAACTTGATACTCTTTTAAAAGAAACTTTGACCATGAAATACGAAGTAAAAACCGGTATTTTTACAAAAACAGACATCACTGTTTCAGATTACATAAAAGTAGGTTTAGGTTTAGAGAAAGGTATAGATCCAGCACTTATAGGGCTGGTAGATCCAAACTCAAAATCCTCAGAAACCATAAATTTAATAGGTGATTAAGAATGTCTTATGAAGTTCAATACACCCCCGGTAATACAAAAATTGCTGAAAACCGTAGGAAACATATGGATCCTGATTTTGAACTAAAAAAGATCAGGGAAATAGCTGACGAAGATATAGTCAAAATTCTAGGGCACAGAAACCCGGGTGAAGGATATAAAAGTGTTCATCCTCCATTAGAAGAGATGGACTTTGAAGAAGATTTAATGAAAGAAATGGTAGAGCCTATCGAAGGTGCAAAAGAAGGTAACAGGACAAGATACGTCCAGTTCGCAGATTCTATGTACAATGCTCCAGCTCAGCCATACGACAGGGCAAGAACTTACATGTGGAGATTCAGAGGAGTCGACACAGGTACACTATCCGGTAGACAAGTTATAGAAATAAGGGAAAGGGACTTGGAAAAAATTTCCAAGACACTCATAGAAACCGAATTCTTTGACCCTGCTAAAACTGGTATCAGAGGCGCAACTGTCCACGGACATTCATTAAGATTGGATGAAAACGGTTTAATGTTTGATGCTCTCCAGAGATACGTGTTCGATGAAAAAACAGGCACAGTATCATACATAAAGGACCAGGTTGGAAGGCCACTCGATGAGCCAGTCAACATGGGAGCACCATTGGATGAAGAACATCTCAAAGAAATCACAACCATCTACAGAAGCGACAACATCAGCATGAGGGATGACCCTGAAGCTATCGAAACAGTAGAAGCCATTCACGCAGCAAGAACAGATGGTGGATTCGGATTAGAAGTTTT
>JAEZAV010000032.1 GCA_023430285.1 Methanobacteriota archaeon
TCCAGTGGAGGTTTAACCCAACGATCTACAGGTGCAAAACCAAATATTGGAATTCCCAATTCTTTGAACTTATCTATGATTCTTTCCTTAATTGGTTTGGATTTCATGATCATGAAAAAAATATTAGTTAGCTGGATTCTAACCTGTCCATGGCTTCTTCCAACTTGTCATAGGCTGTTGCATAGGATAGGCGAACATGATCGGATCCCTGTTCTCCAAATGCTTTACCATTAACCATAACAACACCCTTCTTTAATCCATCTGATACAAATTTTTCGGGATTATCTACCTTTGGAAATACATAAAATGCCCCTTCAGGTACCGGACAGTCAATTCCCATTCCTGCCAATCGTTTAATAACCAAATCTCTACGTTTTTTAAATTCAGATACCATGATCTTGACACTGTTTTGAGGACCTTCAAGGGCTTCAAGTGCTGCTTTTTGTGCCATGGAACTAGAACAGGCTGCTATGTATTGGTGAACCTTAAGAAGTTCTTCAGATATGCTATCATTTGCAGATATGTATCCAATTCTAAAACCAGTCATGGCATAAGTTTTAGAAAAAGCGTTGATGGTTATTGCATTTTCTGAGAACTGGCCAGCACTGTAATGTTTGGCATCGTATATGATCTTCTCATAAACCTCATCAGAGATTATATAAATATCATTATCATCTGCAATTTCTGCAATGCCCCGGATATCCTTCTTTTTCATTACACTCCCTATTGGATTGGATGGAGAATTTAGGATAATGGCCTTGGTCTTGGGTGTAATTGATTCAAGCACATCATCACAGGTCATCCTAAGATCATTCTCTTCTTTAATCTTGATTCCCACAGGAACACCATCTGCAAGTTTTGCACATGCAGAATAGGAAAGAAAACCGGGATCCGGTATTAAAACTTCATCCCCTGGATTTATCAGTGCCTGCATACAAACGTAGACAGCTTCACTGGCCCCAACAGTCACAATAACAGAATCTGCAGAGGAACTTATTCCATTCTCTTTTTCAAGCTTGTCAGCAATAGCTTCCCTCAATTCAATAATTCCCATGTTGGATGTGTAATGGGTAAAACCGTCATTCATGGCCTTTGTTGCGGCGTCAATAATATTTTGAGGTGTTTTAAAGTCTGGTTCTCCAAGTCCAAGACTAATTGCATTCTCACCTGCTATTTCAAACATTCTACGAATTTCTGATAGATTTATAGAACTTACACGTTTCGATGATTCCATGTTAATTACCATATTTATTTATTGTTTAGAGTTATATATATCGAATCTATGTCAGGATTGAAAAGATCTTTAGGCTTATACGATGTAATCAGTTTGGTGATAGGCACCATAGTTGGAGCAGACATTTACATAGCAGCATCATTTGGTGCAGGACTCTTAGGACCATTTTCAGTTGTAGCATGGGTAATTGCAGGTTTAATGGCAATAATAATTGCCCTGTGTTTTGCAGAATGCTCATCCAGAGTGCCGCAGGTGGGCGGTCCCTATGCATATGCAAAACGAGCCTTCGGAGAATTCACAGGATTTTTAGTTGGATGGGCTCTTTTAATTGCTTCATGGAGTGCAATTGCTGTGTTTCCACTGGCATTTGTTGCTTACCTATCATTTTTCATACCGAACATGTCTCCAGAATTAGTGATTGGCATCAAAATATTGTTTGTACTGTTTCTAACAGTGGTCAACTACTTCGGAGTGCGTGAGGCAGGAAAACTCAACGATGTTCTCACCATTCTCAAGATAGCACCAATTATCATCTTAACAATTGCAGGAATAATCTTCTTCGTACTTAAACCATCCCTACTTGTTTCCAACTTCACACCCTTCATCCCACTAGGATTAAACGGACTTGGAAGTGCTATTGTTCTAATATTCTGGGCTTATGTTGGTTTTGAACTGGTCACAGTTCCTTCCGATGAAATAGTCAATCCACAGAGAACCATTCCCATGGCAATTGCAGTTGGAATGGCTGTGATAACCATTTTCTATGTGTTAACCAATTTCGTGATATTGGGATTGGTTCCTTGGGCTTCATTAGCTTCATCAACCGCACCATTGGCCCTTGCAGGCTACGCCATACTCGGAGCAATTGGTGCAGGATTTTTAACATTGGGCGCGCTGCTTTCAATTTCAGGATCAGATGAGGCTGGAATACTCTCTGCAGCAAGAATTCCATATGCCATGGCAGCAGATGGTTACCTTCCAAGGGTTCTGGCAAAGGTACATCCCAAATATGAAACTCCCTACGTTGCACTCATAATACAAAGTACCGTGACATTAATAGCAGCCATATTCGGAACCATAAGTCAACTTATTGTCCTTTCGGTTTTCACACTCCTCTTCTGCTACCTACTGACATGCCTTTCAGTTTTTCCACTCAGAAAAAAATTCAAGGAAGGGCTCAAGTTGCCATGGATAATACCTGTTTTAGGCGTGATGATCAGTATCTACATCATGACCCAATGCGAAATAAACCAGATACTAATTGGAACGGCCCTGATTCTGGTGGGTATTCCTGTGTATGTGTTGTTCGCACCAAAAACAGAAATAACAACTGTTAAAAGGGATTTAAAAGAGGGTGAAGATTATGTATCAAGAACGATAGAAGTTGACGAAATATTTCTGGCAAAATTTTTAAACCAAATCAAGGAACTTGTTACCAGGGTCAAAAACAGATTTGCTTAGCATGCACCACAGTTGTAACATCCAAATTCCTCACACCAAGGTGTCATCTTTTTATTTAAAGCCCTTTTATATTCATCCTTAAGAAATTCAGGGTCCATTCCAACATCTATATTTTTCCACGGTAAATCAGAATCAAGACTGTAGTTAGGTGATAGATCTGCCCACTCCTTCATTGGCACTGTTTCGTACACAGACTTGTAGATGAGTTCTCCAAGTTCCTGCCCTCCCATTGAAAGCACGTATTGAAGCATGGCCTTCCTCGGATTTTCAATCTTAAATGACCTGATCTTTATATTAGAATTCAGGTACTTGGCTTTGGACTTAATAGACTTGGTATCAAATTTTTCCCACTGAAATGGGGTGTGGGGTTTTGGTATGAAAGGGTTTACACTGAGCTTGATCTGATTTCTTCTACTTCCCAATTTAATCAGCTTATCAACGTAACTCACAAGATCTTCCATATCTTCAGCTGTCTCTGTTGGAAGGCCTATCATGAAGTAGAGTTTCACATTGAGCTCGTGTTTAATAGCTTTTTTAATGGTTGATTCCACAGATTCATCAGTTATAAATTTATTTGCTGCCTTTCTAACTTCCCAAGTAGATTCTGGTGCGATTGTAATGGTTTTAAGACCGCTGGCCTTTAAAATTTCCAATAAATTTTCAGTGATGGATTCAATTCTGAGTGAAGGAGTTGTAACCTGTAGTCCCATTTCATGGAGTCCTTCACAAAGCTCTTCAATTTTAGAGTAATCAGAAACTGCAGCACCTATGAGTGCAACTTTTTTAAGACCTGTCTTTTGACAACCCTCTTCGGCAATTTTTAAGAGTTCCTTAAGGGGCATTTCCCTCCTTGGTCTGAAGATGCACCCTGCCATACAAAATCTACATCCCCTTGTACATCCCCTTGAAACCTCCAAAAGAAACGATCTTCCAAATGCTGGAATGTAATCCTTGTTATCTGTTTCAGGAAATACCTGCCTCAATGGATGGCAAGCATCTTTCAGATCATCAACAGTTACCATTTTCACAGGGTTATCTGCCAGATAAACACCTTCAATATCCAAGAATTCTTCCAAATTTTTCCTTGGATCATCTAACTCAAGGCATTTATCTATGAATTCGTCCATCACTGCCTCTGCTTCACCAACAATGAATAGATCCACAAAGTCTGTCATTGGAAGGGGATTAGAACTAGCACATGGCCCTCCGGCAATCACAAGTGGATCTTGGTCAGTTCTTTCCTGTTTCTTAACTGGTACTCCTCCATCCTTCAACATCTTTAAAACATTGAAGTAATCCTGTTCATATTGGAGTGAAAAGCTAACAACATCGAAATCCTTTAATGGAGAACCCGTTTCAAGACTTTTAGACATGGGATAAACAACCCTCTCACAGTAAGTGTCCTCCCTTGAATTTAAAAAATCATAAATAATATGAAATCCCAGTGAAGACATTGCACTCCTGTAAAGATTTGGATAGCACGATGCAAATCTCATATCAACATTTCGGAAGTCCTTGATGATTGCGTTGTGTTCAAGCAGCATGATATATACTATCCTCAACTAATGGTAAGTATTTTTAATACAGACAAAATTAAAATGAAACAGGATCTACATTGAAAAATGTTTAGATAATTAAATAGTAGGTAATATTAACAGTTTTCACTGCTTCATACAATCAACTTTCTCATGAACTTCACTTTTACTGGTTTTATCCATTTCTTTACCGTCTGCTGAGCTTAAAAGTATTTGAATAGCATCTATTTTTGCCCTTTCAAGTATGGCATCAAATATTGCACTAACCTTTAAACTGTCTTCAGCTGTCCATTCCATATCCAACTCTTCGTAAATCTTTTTGAAGTAACCTACGTAATCTTTTAGTGATGTTTCAAGCTTTTGATGGTTTGATTCGTCATATTTTTTAATAACATCAGACAGTTTTAGATCTTTAGCTTTTCCCTTATCATCCTCAGTAGCCATGATTAATTTCTCCCAAACTATTTTTTTGTCTGATTTTACATATTTCTTTTATCCTATGATCCACATCCAAAATAATTTAGCCAAGGTTATATTAGACAAAAATTAAATGTTTTATCAAACACAATTTAGAGAAAGGAAAGAATTAATTGATCCAGATTTAACCTAACTCTAAATTCAGGTTAATAACATTTTACAATTGTAATGGGTAGCAAATAATGAATGAAAAGTCTTATAAAAAAGTTGCTGTTGGAGGAACCTTTGACAAATTTCACTACGGTCATATGAAACTTCTTGATGTTGCATTCGAAATAGGGGATCATGTTTTAATAGGGGTAACATCCAACGACTTTGCAGGGGTTAAAGGAAGAATAGATCCCTGTAGAGTTCGAATGACCAACCTCAGAACACTCCTAAAAAGCAAACATCAGAACTACGAAATACAAGAACTCAACGATCCCTACGGAACAACAGTTTCCAACGAAACAATAGATGCCATTGTTGTCAGTGAAGAAACAGAGCCAACAGCATTTAAAATAAATGAAATACGAAGGGAGAAGGGCATGAAAGCTCTTGACATCGTAACAATTCACATGGTGCTTGCAGAAGATGGAAAACCCATATCATCAACAAGGATCAGAAAGGGCGAAATA
>JAEZAV010000098.1 GCA_023430285.1 Methanobacteriota archaeon
TGATTAGTGATCCTATTATTCCGATTGGAATTGTTCTTCCAGGATTTTTAGTTTCTTCTGCTGCAGATGCGATGGCATCAAATCCTAGATATGCGAAGAAAACCATTGCGGCTCCTTCAAATATTCCTGTTATTCCAAATGGTGTGAATGGATGGTAATTTGCGGGATTTATGAAGTATATTCCTATGGTTATAAACAAGAGGATTACTGCAACCTTTATGAATACTATCAATGCATTTACCTTTGCACTTTCCTCTGCACCCCTTACAAGAACAGCTGTTAATGCTAAAATTATCAGTACTGCAGGTAAATTTATTAGGGATCCATTAACACCCATCGGGCCGCTAATGATTGCAGGTAATGCTATTCCAAATGAACCTACCAATGCAACAACGTATGAAGACCATCCAATTGCTACTGCTGCAGATGCTATTAAATATTGGAGTATCAGTATCCAACCCATTATCCATGCCCATATTTCTCCCATTGTAATGTAGGTGTAGGTGTAGACGCTTCCAGCAATTGGTATCATCGAGGCGAACTCGGCATAACACAGTGCAGTGAATGTACATGCTATTGCTGCAATTATAAAGGACACTATAAGAGCAGGTCCAGAACTTGCCGATGCCACGCCGGTAACAATAAAAATCCCGGCACCAATTATTCCGCCAACACCCATTATAGTCAAATTTAAAGGTCCAATGGATCTTTTTAGGGTATCATCGTTCTTGGCACAGTCAAGGGCTTCATTTATGCATTTCTTTTGGAATATTTTTTTCATTTAAATCCCTTTTCAAATTTGGTAGTGTGTAAAAATCATAAATTATTTATTTTATTCTCTCTTATTTGCTTTATTTTGAGTTTTAACGAAGGTATCATGGGGCATGCTTAAAAACAGAATCGGATGGTCATAATTTTGACCATGATAATAAATTTTGGTTTTTTTGGGGGGGGGGTATTACAAAATTTAAGGAGTAAGCAGCATGCCTTCCACCTTCTTACACTATAGTGTAAAAGTTTAATCATATATACTTTGCGTTAATATGTTATGGATAACTAATATTAATGTTATATTGGGGCATAAGAACAGCTAAAACAGAATTAAACCTGTTTATATTAGGTTTTAACAAAATTTTCTTTTGAAGAATGGATAATAATTCCATGATAATTGACACATGAGAACTAAATATTAAAATAATCATAATATAATTGTTAAGTAAAATAAGTAATATGAGATTTGAAGGGGTTTCAATGGGCATGCGTTAAAATAAGTTTAGGTGGACGTGATTAAAAGGCGTCACCCTTATTAAATTCTTTTGGGGGGGTAAATTTATAAGGGAGATTTATTATGTCGCATGCCCTCTACCTCTTACACCATACTTTAAAATTTCTAATATTTAAATCTATGTTTTTTTGAAATATCAACTTGAATCGCACAGTTAAATATTCCATTTTGATTAAATTTTCAAAAAAATATCTTGACCTGAAAACAAATTGAATTGTTAAACCCTAAAACTAGAAAAGTAGCGCATCTGGATAATAATGTGAGGTATAAAAGAAGTTTAGAGGGCATGCGTTAAAATAAGTTTAGGTGGACGTGATTAAAGGCGTCATCCTTCATAAATTCTTTTGGGGGGGGGTAAATTTATAAGGGAGATTTATTAAGTCACATGCCCTCTGCTTCTTACATTATACTTTAAAAGTTTTGATATATAAATTTTGCTACAAATTCATCTCAAATCCAAAAACTTGGATAAAAATTACAAACTAAAACTGGAATAAATTTACCTATTTACTATGTAAATCCCATATATTATATTTTAAGTAATTATAACCGTTTTTTGTACTTTAATTCCTTGAAATGAATTATGTAACGGGTGCCGTGATCAGTATTAACCTTCAAGTTACCTTCAAGTTGACTAACCAACTGGTTTACCAGTAAAATTCCAAGGGTGGTTGCACTGGAAATATCAAAGTCTTTTGGTAATCCAACACCATTATCGCCTATTATTAGTTCGTATTCATCGTTTAATTTCGAAAGTTTTAACTCTATTTTCCCGGTTCCATCTTTGAATGCGTGTTTGATGGAATTTGATACCAGTTCAGTTATTATGAGTCCCAATGGTATTGATGTTTCTATTCCAAGATCATGATCTTCCACATCCACATCTAAGGTTACGCTTTCTGTATCCACATCGTAGGAGTACAAGATATTCTCTATGAGGGCTTCAATATATTCCATGATGTTTATTTCAGAGATATCTGGGGAGTTGTACAGGATCTCGTGCACGAGTGCTATGCTGTGTATACGATTCTCACTTTCGCTGTAGCTTTCCTTGATAATTGGATCGTCAAACTCAGATGCTTGAAGGGAGAGGAGTGAGGATATTATCTGCAAACTATTTTTAACCCTGTGATGAATCTCCCTTAGCAAAAGTTCCTTCTCTTTTAAAGATGATTTTAACAGAGTTTCGGCCATTTTTCTGTCAGTTATGTCTATGAGGGATATCAAGCTTTTTTTGGTTCCAGGTATGTAATCAAATGTGGCAAACAAATATTTAGATTCATTGTTGACTTTGATTTCAACATCGTAGGTTTTTAAACTCATTTCAGTGTTGTCCTCTGAGGGCATGCCATGATGTTTTTGAACTTCTGCCCTCTGTTCTGGAACCACGAGTTCAATCCAGCTGTTCCCAATTATATCACTCTTTTTCAGACCAAGCATGTTCTCAAAGGTTTTGTTAACGAGGGATATTGTAAGATCATCTTCTGCAATCAACATGGCTGTGCCTGTGTTTTCAAAGATATTCCTGTACTTCTTTTCACTGGTTTCAAGATCTTTTTCATACTTCTGTAACGAGAAGAGGCTGCTGTTTATGGAACTGGCCAACGCACTGAGTTCGTCATCTCCAGAAACAGTTACACGTCTCTTGATGTCTCCGGCTTTTCCAATATCTACTATTTCTCCTATTAACTTATCAAGACGGTTTAAAACATTTTTATCTAAAACGAAGAGTGATAGGATAACGAACAATATTCCCACCAGTAAAATGGAACCAACGAAGTATAACACACTGTTTAGGTAGGAGTGATACAGTGTCCTTGCCATTTCCGACTTGATTATGATGGAAGGATTTCCATATATATCATTTAAAAGGCCGTAAGCTGCAATAGAATTTCCTCCCAGTACTTTAAATGAGGTGGGAGTTGCATTGGATAAGTTTGGAAGAATATTTTTATATTCGGGGGATGTATTAGCAGAGCTGTAGGGTTGGATCGATATTGTGCTGTTTGGAATATTTATCAGTTTGTTGAGTTCTGTTTGGGTGAGGTACCTTCCCATTATAAGGGTCCCTGGAGAAGGTCCCTGGTCCTTGCCAGTTAAAACAGGTTTTGAAATAATTATCATGGAACCTTCAGGCAAGTTAAGGAGTCCGTAGTAACCTTGCATATTGTTGGATTGTAAAATCTGACTTTCATTACTGAAACTACTCAGATTTTCTGGGAGACTCATGGACTCGTTGTTTTCAAGGTTGTAGGCCTTTCCATATTTGATGTTTCCATTGGTATCTACGTACATGATCAGGTTAAGATCGAGTCTTTTGAAGGTTTGAGGGCTCAAATCATCCGTGACAAAGCTTGGATTGTTGCCACGGAGGAAGTCGTAGGCATCATCCCACTGTGACCAATCCCTTGCAGTTTCATTCATTGCAAATATGGTCTGGTTCAATCCTGAAAGTTCATCTTTAAGAACATGGTTACTGTAACGTTGTTCGTAATCTGTGGAGGTGCTTAAAAAAACAAACTGTGAGATCAATAGGAGTATCAATATCAACAGAGTTATGATGATACCACTGTAAATCAAAGTTTTGCTTCTTAACCTCATTTTAACTCACACATCATGAACATTAGTAACAAGTTAATCATTACTAGTGATTTCTTAAATAAAAAGCTTTTATTTCCAAAATTTTTAGAATATTACAAAATATTTACGAAACCATTTAGAAAAAGTATTATTTAAATCTTCTATAAAAAAAATTAAAATGAAATAGTTCACACAACTTTGAATAAAATAATCCTTAGTACCATTAAATATGGTCCTCAAAATAGGGGTAAACTCAATTGTAAGTTTAAATGAGTTTACCTAGATCCTCTGCTGGATAAACTAATTCTTCTTCAAACATTTCTGAGAGACTATCTTCTTTTAGATGTTCTAAAGCTAGGTTAATTCCATAGAGACTTGTGAATATGAGTAACGTTGGTAAACTAACTCTTTCCAATTTGCAAGATTTTAAATCATTGATTGTAAATTCACTCACATTGTATGGTTGTCCTGCTGCTATAGTTACAGGTCCTTTCACTTCTTGCTTGATTTTTTTAACTTCATCAAGTGTTGCAACGTAAGTAATGAAGGTTAAATCTGCACCAGCTTCAATGTACTGATTGGCACGGTCAATGGCAATTTCCAACCCTTCATATCTATCTTCAGTTGATCTTAATGCATCAGTACGGCCGTTAATAATAAAATCGGGTGTAGCTTCAATTTCTGCAGTTTCCTTAGCAACCCTAATTTTTTCTGTCATTAAATCTGCATCAACAACAGAAATACTGTTTTTTCTACTTGGGATTTGGTCTTCAATGTTTAGACCTGCAACACCTGCTTGTATGAATTCTTTTACGGTTTCCATCACTACTTCAGGACCTCCATAACCGTCTTCAGCATCTGCCATAACCGGTACATCTACAGATTCTACAATTCTACGCGTCCACTCAAGATTTTCATCTAGAGTAACGTCAATTTCATTGTTGTAACCTGCAGCTATTGAAAAACTGTAACCTGAACATTGTACTGCTTTAAAACCAGCATTTTCTATTAATTTAGCACTTATGGGGTCATACGCATCAGGCATGACGAGAGTTTCTGGTGAATTTAACAGATTTTTAAGTATTTTTGTTTTCATAACTATCCCACTACTTGGTTATCCAATAAAAAAATAATTGGATTTAACAACAACTGCATCCATCACCAAGACTGATACCCAACTTATTTAAAAATGCAACATATCCTTTTTTATTAAGTTCTAAATCATCGTTGAGTCCGTATACATCTATTTCTTTAGAAGAGAGTAATTTAGCTAATTTAACTGTTGTGAAGTCTTTTAAAAGTTCTTCTAATGTTTTTTCTTCCATTACAAACATTAGATCGGCATTACATTTTTCTATTTCTTCTAAAGGTTTTAAATCCACTTTTAAAACATCATCAATTCTGTTTATTAAGAGTAAATCTTCATTTTCAGCAACTACTATTGCCATGGAAAAATCGTTAACTAGGTCTTTAAACAGTTCTGTGTTCTCGTTAACCCAGTTGTTCCATAATTTAACATCGAAGGATTTAGCTTGTTTTTCTTTTAACTTGGCATTTATTTTGTCAAATTTATTTTTAACATGTTCATAACCCTTTTCTTCAAAGGGACAAGCTTCTATACAGTAGGTACAGCCTTGATTACATCCTATACAGTTCTTTTTTACAATTTCAACCTTGCTACCACAACAAGATTCTACTTCTACCAATGCCTTCTCGGGACAAGCTTTAACACATTTACCGCACATTTCACAGTATTCAGGTATCCAAGTATGTTCGTTGTTCTCTTTAAAAGGTAAATTTGCAATACTCACAAATATTGCAGAAACCTTCAATCTAGGGCCGAGTTCAGGAGTTATTAATAGACCACTATCTCCTATATGGCCTAAACCTGCCTTTTGACCTAGTAATGATAGGTTAACCTTACTTTTCATAGGATCTGCTATTTCTGTGCTATAACCTTCCTTCCTAATGTAATCTGAAATTTTAGTAGTTAAAATAAACGCCCTTACATATGCTGTATCATTAAGGTCCTTTGCATCATCTCCTGGTGGTGTTTCCAGGATTTCATTATCCATTTCCATAGTTAAAACAATTGTAAATGGATATTGGATGAATTGATCTCTGATTAGCAGGTCAGATGTAAGTAAAGTGTATCCTATGTTACTAATGCCCAATGAATGTGCATAATCTTCAATATCTTTAAAAAAATTGGGTTCAGCCATAAATTTTGGATTTACAGGATTTTCTACGCGTGATAAATCTGGTATTTCAGCTCCACAACAACCACCTTCTTCAGCTTCTTCATCATGTTCTTCACCACACCCACATCCTTCTTCGGTATGGGCTGGTTTAGTGGTTTCTCCACACCCACATTCTTCTTCGGTTTGGGCTGGTTCAGTGGTTTCTCCACATCCACATTCTTCGTTGGCTTGAGTTGGTTCTTTGGTTTCTCCACATCCACATCCAGTATCATTTATTAAATTTTCTTCAACATTTCCTTTAGATTCTTCTTCGCATCCACATTTATTTTTCATCTTAAAAACCACCTTATTTTTTTTAGAAGATTTAACAACAACCTTCAACTTCGTCTACACTAAAATGTCCTTCTTCTAACATGTATGAGTAGTACAAATCATCAAGCCAAAATTTAAGCTCGTTCCTCAACTTGTTAAATAATTCTAATTTTTCTTCTTCAGTTCCCTCGTAAGTGGATGGATCTTCAAACTCTTGTTTGAAGTATTTTTTACCACCTTCAAATAATGGACACGCATTATATTTGTTACCACAAACAGTAATGACGTAATCAAAGGTTTGACCATTAAATTCCCCTAGACTCTTCGATCGTTGATTAGAAATATCAATCCCAATTTTTTCCATACATCTTATTGCTAAAGGATCCACATGTTTGGGTTCGCTTCCAGCACTGTAAACATCAAAACTATCACCATAAAACTGCCTGAACAATCCTTCTGCCATTTGAGATCTGGCTGCATTATGGATACACATGAATAAAACTCTTTTTTTGACCATTTAACTCACTTCATTCATTGAAATTAGTCTGTAAGTTCATTTATTTTCAGTTTCAATAGTTCAACGCATTTCTCGCCATTTTCATCGAGTCTTACTGGGTCTGTAGGTTTTAAATTAGCTGAATTTAATTCTTCCAGGGCATTAACAACCTTCGAAACTTTCACACCTTTTTGTAGTAGTATTTTATCAACACAAGCTCCTTCACAGCCATTGACTGCTATAATCGGATACTTTTTGATTAGTTCTCTAAATCCTTCTCTGTCAGCAGATGTTGCACCCATACAAATGGATATAAGATCGTCACGTTCTTTGACAACATCGCTACTTGCGGCCCTTGTTATTAAACCATATGGGCTCATTCCACTACATGGGGCCAGAGCATATTTTTTCTTCTCCATCGATATCACCTACTCGATTGTAGCGATCAATTCGCTTACTAAATCTGTAATTTTAGGATCTGTCAGCCTGTAATGGATCCAAACCCCTTCTTTACGTCCTGTAATGAATCCTGAATTTTTCAGTATGTTTAAATGATGTGAAATGCTGGATTGTGGCTTGTTTAAAGCATAAATTATTTCACAAACGCACAATTCCTTATCAGACAATAAATATAAAATTTTAAGTCTAGTTGGATCGGATAATGCTTTAAGCTTGTTTGAATGTGATTCTAATTCCTTATCATCGGGTAGGGATGTTAATATTTCTTTCATTCTAACTATCTGCTCAGAATTTGGTTTTCCTTCTTCTGGAATTGGACAATTTTTCATCAATATTTCCACCGTTATTTTGTAGCTTTAACTTGTATGCTGATTATTTTACCAACCAATCTTTCGTCCAGATTGGTGTCTGTGAAGTAGTGCTGTTCGACAATTTCAATATTGTTGAACCCTGCTTCTTTTATGGTATTCAAGTATTTTTCTAATTCAACAGCTCCAGCTGAGCATTCTGACCATGCTTGGAAGCTTTGCATGATATGTTTGGGAAGTTCTCCCTCTGTTACCAGATCAGACACTAAAATCTTACCACCGGGCTTCAGCACCCTGAATGCTTCTTTATATGCAACTAACTTGTCTGGAGTTAAATTAATGACGCAGTTACTTATTATGACATCAACTGAGTCTGTTTCAATGGGCAAATCTTCTATTTCCCCTAATTTAAACTCAACATTTTCATATTTACCTTCCAAAGCATTATTTGTAGCATTTTGAACCATTTCTTCGGTCATGTCTATTCCAATTACTTTCCCAGATTCTCCTACCTTGTTTGCCGCGAGAAATACATCAATCCCTCCACCAGATCCAAGATCAAGAACAACATCGCCTGGTTTTAATTCCACAAGTGCAGTTGGGTTTCCACATCCGAGCCCGTACATTGCGTTTTCAGGAATACTCTTCAGATCTTCCACTGAGTAACCTGCAGATTTGGCCTGTTCAATCACTGAATTGACGCTACAAGAAGTACACGAATCAGTATCAGACTTTTTTATGGCTATTTTTGAATATCTGTCTTTAATATGTTCTTTAATTTCGTTAGATTCCATGGTAACACCTTCAATCATATTAAATTGATATATCTATATATGTCGATATATTGATTGTTGTTTGTGTTGTCATATAAATTTAACTACAAACAAAGTTACAAAAAAAATAAAACTAATTTAATTAGATCTTACAAGGGCACAATAGAATTCAATACTTATCCAACAATAGGTTAACCTCTTCTTCAAGGCTTAAATTCTTTAAATAATTATTTTCTTCGGTTTTAACTGCGATATAAGCCTTTGAAAGTCCATCTCCCATGGCATTTATCAGCACATCATCTTTGGACAGGGATTTTAGTGCCTCATCAACACACGAAGGTAAATCCTTTATGTTGAGTTTCAACCTTTCTTCTTCTTCAAGTTTCGCAGGGTCCAGTTGAACAGGTTCTGGGAGGGTTAATTTTTCTTTGATTCCATTTAAACCTGCAAATATGATGGATCCAAGGGAAAGGTAGGGATTTGACGTTGCATCAGAAGTTTTGATTTCAAAGTGTTTAATAGTTCCATCTGGCTCTTTAACTACTCTTATACTGGCTTCTCTGTTATCAAAGCCCCAACAAACATATTTACCGGCCCATGAACTGGGAAGAATTCTCCTGTACGAGTTTGGGGTGGGTGTTGTGATGGCCATGAGGGCACTTAAGTGTTCAAGAATTCCTGCAATGAAATGATGAGCAGTTATTCCCAGTTCAAAGTTTTCATCAGGGTCATGTAATATGTTTACACCTTCTCTCCAGAGGCTCAGATGGATGTGGCATCCACTTCCAGCATGATCAGCAAATAGCTTGGGTAAAAATGATGCCACCATTTCATGTTTTAATGCCACTCCACGAACAGTTTCTCTGAAAATGATCTGGTTGTCGGCTGCCTTCATTGCATCATCGTAGTGTACAGTAATCTCATGTTGACAGGGACCAGACTCAGAATAGTACTGTTCCACGGAAAGACCTTGAGATTCAAGATCATCTGCAATTTCCATGATGACTTCGTTGTTCAAGTTCATGGAATTGGTGGATCCAAAGGCTGTATTTTCACGACAGTTTAACGGATCATCCTTATTTAGGAGGTAAAACTCGTTTTCGAACGAGGCTTTAATTTCAAGCCCTTCATCACGTGCCAGATTCAATATCTTTCTTAAATAGTTCCTTGGACAAAATTCCCATGGACTTCCATCCACATACATATCTCCAATTGCCAAGGAATTTCCAGGAGCATAGGGTACTTTCATAATTGTTGAGTTGTCTGCTCTTAGATAAACCTCTCCAACAGGATCCAACGGTGCACCTGGAACAACACCGTCATAAACCACAGGAACTCCCTGCTGGGCACGAGATATTCCAACCACAGCTTCTGAAACATCATCATCCACTTTCAAACGAAGAGCCTTCGAACGTATCATGTTAGCATTATCAATCCATAAAATTCTTAAAAATCGAGATCTCTCACCGAGATCTTCCAACAGTTTTCCCATGACTCAAACCCCTCCAACAAACTCAGATAGTTTACAAACAATCAAGGTGTTAAACTCGTCCCCAATAGAATAATATAATTATTTATTTTTCTTCATATCTAAAATTATCACTTAAAAACCCATAACATAAACACGGTAACGATAATTAAAACAAGATCTATAGCCACAGCACCAGGGATACCATACCATGAGTAACCAACCATGGCAAAAAAACCCAACACAATCAGAGTCCATAGAGCCACAATTATGAGAATAAAACCTTTGATAACATTCACGTTTATTTTCCAATATAGTTCCCTTAAAAAAAATAAGTGCATTTATTTGCGGATCAAATTATTTATCCGCAAAGCTTATAAGTTGCCAATGAAACAACTTAATAAGTACAGTTGCTCCGGTAGTGTAGTCCGGCCAATCATTTCGGCCTCTCGAGCCGAAGACTCGGGTTCGAATCCCGGCCGGAGCATTTATACCTAAAATACTAATTTTGATAATTTAAGTCTACTTCTATCTGAGTACGACCCTTTATTTGATTTATCAGTCGAAGTCCAGGAATTCATGGTACTTGTTTAGATACAGTTTTGAATCATGGATCAATTTTTCCAATTCTGTGGCTAAATCCTTGTTTAGTAGTTCAACTCGTATCAATTGATTAGTGTCTTTGTATCCCTCAAATAAATCTATTTCAGGTGTTATGTTCACGTACAAAGTGCTCAAATATTCATTTCTTCCCTTTATCAGTTCATTGATATGGTAGGTCAATTCTTTAATTTCAATCAAATCCCTGACAAATTGTGGGTCAATATCAAAATCAATAATGTTACCCATGAAAATCTGCCAGAAACCGCTGTTCAAGTTTTCTGTTTTTTTAGATTCCCAGCCCTTTGACAACAACACTTCAGCATGATTCTGATTGGTTTTGATGGTATCATTAACGATGTAAATTATTCTTTTAACTTTTCTAGACTCTCTATCCCTTTCTAAACGATGGTTTAGATAAAACCCTATTGCCGCCACCATCATGGAACCCAGTAACAAGTAAACTGAATTGAAGTATGATGGAATCCATTTCGTTCCCAGTCCTGTGGTTAATATTATGACAAAAATAAAGGCAATTGTGAACAAGTAGATCATGACACGTTCATAATAATTGCTTATTGACGCATGTTTCAGGACTGAAATCGTATACACCATAACCAGTACCATTGTACCAATTAAAATTGATAAAATTAATGCTAAAAAGGAATCTCCGCTTTTTGCAAAAATGTAGATAAAACTAGAACATGCAATGAGAATAAAACCGAGAATTGCTAGAATTTTTTTCATCACATCATTTTTTTAGAATTATATTATATACTATTTCCTAATTCCGGTGCAGCCAGGATTAAAATCATCATAAAATTTACCTCTAACTTACCCCTTGTTAATAATTGATTAAAAGAAGAAAATGAGGGGATTTTAGTTACATGAGAATTCCTGTTACAAAAATACTTGTTGGAATTTTATATTAAAATTCATGAAAAGTTTTATCATTATAAAGAATTGTATATTAAATGTTATAATCCATAATTTTTTGATTTCATTTTCAATTAGGGGGAGTTAAAATCATAGGTAGAATTCAATTATCTAAGAAATTTAAACTAGAGTCTAGTAACAATATACTCATTTTTCCGCTTCTTTTCATAGCTTTAATGGTCATTTTTTCCTATGGGATGGGTGATGCATCTGCTGTTAGCCCAGTCTATGTCAGCACCCATGGTAGCAACAGCTGGAATGGTTTGAGTCCTACACACATTCACGGTACACTGTACGGACCTAAAGCTACGATAAAAAATGCAGTTAAAACAGTAAAATCTGGTGGAGCACTACATATAGCCAGTGGAATCTACAATGAAAACAGCATCATCATAAATAAAAATATGTACATCGTGGGTGCAAAGCAGACAAGCACTGTAATAAACGGAAACAACAAGGGGCCAATATTTTACATCACAGGCTATGCAGGAAAAGTATCTATACACAACCTCACCTTCACTAACGTAAAGAAAAATAGTGTTGCAATCAGAAATTATGGTTATGGAAATTTGAATGTATATAGGTGCAGTTTCAGAAACAGTGCTGGTGGAGCAATCGACAATGGTGGAGATGGTGGTTCTGTGATTGTAAAAGATACCATATTCACCAAAAACACTGCTGCAATCTACAATGATATTGATCATACGATGCACTTAATCAACTGTACTTTCACAGACAACAAGGGAATGAATATCGTATCCAATGGTGGTATTCTGTATTTAGATAGGTGCAAATTTACCAACAACCCTACTGTTGCAGTATCCAACGTCTTCGGGGGGTCAATAATTGCAACCCAGAGCATATTCACCAACAACAGCTGTGCCATCGAAAACATTGGTGGTTTATATGTAAACGGCTGTACATTTACCAAAAACAACGAAGGAGCCATCTGGAATGAGCGCGTTGCAACTGTAAATAGCAGCAAATTCACAAGTAACACTGCAGTCAATGGTGGTGCAATCATCAACGTGGGCGAAGTTGCTTTAACAGTCACCAACAGCACTTTCACCAACAACATCGCAACAAATAATGGAGGTGCCCTTTACAACATCTATGACTCAGTATTAACTGTGAGTAACTGCACATTCACCAACAACACCGCAAATGCCATGGGCGGTGCAATTTACTGTGATGAGGATATGATGGCTTTAAATGTGACTGGTTGTAGCTTTAACAGCAACACTGCAAAGGGTGAGGGTGGTGCAATCTACAGCTACGGTGGCACTGTAAATTATAATCGATTAATTGGAGACAAAAACTACGAAATATACAACAATGGCACTAACTCTTTAGATGCTAGGTACAATTGGTGGGGTTCAAATAACCCGGATTTCAGCCGCCTGGTTTCAGGATTGGTTAACACTACTCCTTGGATGGTATTAACCCTCAAAGCAAATCCGGTTACACTCCAATCAAGTAGCGAAAAGACTCAACAAGTACAGCAGGAATAAAACAGCCCTAGTAACTAAATTTAAAACAAAATCCTAATATTTTTAACTTAGGACACTTTTAAACTTTTTTTTTATTTTCAATTAATTTTTTTTAGATAAATTTTTTAAGGAATTTTTACTTCCTTATTGGAGGTTTGTTCAAAATATTTTTATAAATACATTTTGATTAATGGATAAACCCCCAGTCAAACCAAATAAAGTTTTATACCTATGTGGGATAAATTTACAATTAAGGCGTTAAGATAATAGTTTATATCTTTATCAATTTGGGGGAAGTAATTTGAAAAAACAGTTTATATTTGTCTCAGCGTTAATTTTTGTTTTTCTAATGATTGGAACAGTATCAAGTGTCAGTGCATCAGATACTCTTCAACCAAAGGTTAAAAGTATCAATCCTACAAATAACTCTTTTAATGTACCAACTTATCATAATCTCACCATAAAATTCACAGAACCTATTAAAGCTGGAAATAATTATATAACACTAAAAAACAGCAAAGGAACACCTGTTCAATTTAGAAAGATTATAATTGGAAATACTTTAACAATTAAACCAACTTCAAACCTTTCTAGAGGAGTAAAGTATGTTCTATTCCTACATACTGGCTGTGTTAAAGATCTTTCAGGCAACAATATATCCATATTCAAATCTTGTTTTACAACAGACAGTACTGGACCTAAATTAACATCAATTGATCCTGTCAAAAACTCATTTAATGTGAACGTAAACAAAACAATAAGCTTAAAATTTACTGAAGCAATTAAATTTGGAAATAACCAAATTGAATTAGTTAGATCAAATGGTTCACATGTTTCATTTACTAAAATTATTAAGGGAAATTCTTTATTTATAAAACCTCAGTCTCTTTCAGGTGGCACTAAATATTTCCTCACCATCCATAGCAACAGCTTAAAAGATCTATCTGGAAACGGAGTAGCCTATTACAAATCCTACTTTGTAACATCTTCTGGTTTAAACACTAATCATCCATTATCAACGGTAAAAATTTGTTTCATTCATCATTCAAGCGGGGGTAATTGGTTGTCAGATGGAAATGGAAATTTAGGGGCAGCACTTAACCGCAATAACTACTACGTAACAGAAACAGACTATGGATGGAGTGCTGAAGATGGTGATAGTTTAGGTGACCGTACAGATACAGTCAACTGGCCTGAATGGTTTAATGATAGAAAAATGTCCCATGTATATCAAAATAATTACCACTCAGCCTACACCAACACCATAGGCAATCCTGGGGGCGAAAACGATATCATAATGTTCAAATCCTGCTTCCCAAACAGCGAAGTAGGTTCCAGCATTGATGATGAAAAAGAAATCTACAACAGCCTGAAACCATATTTTGCTGCACATCCAAACAAGTTATTCGTACTCATAACTCCACCAGGAGAAACACAGGTAAGTAGTTATAAATTAACCAAGGATCTCTGTAATTGGTTAGTTGATAAAGATGGATGGTTAAAAGGCTACACAGGTAAAAATGTGTTGGTGTATGATTTTTATGGTACACTATCAGAAACCAACTCCCACCACAGGTACTACAACGGAGTAATTCAACATGTCTATGCTTCAGATTACGATGGCATATCACCCTACCATGATGGAGATGACCACCCAAACGCACTGGGTAATCAAAAAGCAACCAATGAATTCATAACCCTATTGAACATTGCTTATAATCGTTGGAAAAACCTTTAATTTTTTTTGGAAGGTTCGAAGCGTTTTTATACAATGTATTTTTTATTTTATGGGACTGAATCTTATTAAAAAAAACCGATGACAGTGCATGGTGCGCTGTCTACCCCTTTGATCTGCCATGGAACAACCATCACTTCATTCAAGGTTAGTTCTTCCTCCATGTCGAGGTTCATGTCTTCGATGAAGAGTAGTGGTTCTCCATAGTTGGGGCTGGTTTTAAATCCTGTGATATGGGTTTGTTTTGCATTTTCTGCATCTTGATATCTTGACATGGATATGGTGTCTATTCCGAGGCAGCGGATTTGTGGATGGTTTTCCCTGATCCATGCCACTGTTTCCACAGCTATTCCTGGGCTTTTAGTCAGATATTTTTGAAGGTCTGTTTCTCTTAATTTTCCAAACCCGGTTTTAAAGAGCAGACATTCACATTTATCAAGGTCTTTTTCTGAAATGTCTTTGATCTCTATGAGTTCGTAGGGTTTTTTGGGACATTCCAGAACAATGGGATTTTTAAAGCTTAATTCTTCTGGACTGTAATCTGCTATGGATTTTCCAGTTTCAACGAAATGTTTTGGAGCATCGATATGGGTTCCGCTGTGATTTCCAACGGTAATCTTGTAGGTGTTGTAATCATCTCCATTTTTTATTTGGGTTAAAGGTTCCAGAGATGGTTCTGTGGTACCTATGTAATGGGGAGAGTTGTTTTCTATGGGGTATGATAAAATTACAGTTTTCATTCATTATCACCGTGATTAAACTTTTTGTTTATAGATGTAAATAGATTTCAATTTCTTTTCCACGATCCAAACCAATAAATATAACAATTGTTATATTAGTTTAATTGTTCACTTATATGGGGTGATAATTAATTGGAAATCTCAAATATCAGAAATTTCATGTTGTTTCAACAACAAATATAGTATAAAACTTGACGAGTTTAGGCAAAAAAATACGGGGTGATTTAATGGCCGAAGTCAAAGTAGATGTTAAAGGAGAAACATGTCCTGTACCTTTAGTGGAAATGAGAAAAGCCATCAGAAATGCTTCTGAAGGAGAAATAATAGAGGTGGAAGGAACACATCCAGCATCCAAGAAGGAAATTCCCATGGCAGTTGAGGCATTGGGATCAGAAATTGTGGATATACAAGAAACAAATGGTGTCTGGAAAATTAAAATTCGTAAATAGGTGATTTTATGGTTGATGAAGCCAGTAAGGTTGATAAATCGACAATAATTGTACACAGTGGAGATATGGACAAAATTTACAGTGCCCTTATAGTATCAAACGGTGCCCTATCCATGGGAATGGAAGCATCATTATTTTTCACTTTTTGGGGCTTACAAAGGCTTCAAAAGGGAGGATTGGATAAAGGACCCCTATCAAAGATGCACTTCCTAGGGCTGGGCAAATGGATGATTAATGGTCGGATGAAAAAAGCCAATGTAGCTTCCCTGGAACGTTTAATAAAAGATTTTAAAGAACTCGGATGGAAAATCATTGCATGTGAAATGACCATGGAAATAATGGGAATTTCGAAGGAAGACCTTGATCAGGATCTGATAACTGAATATGGGGCTGTTGGAACCTACGTTCAAGAAGCAAGGAACTCCAAGATCACACTGTTCATATGATCAACACATATGAACAAAACTCTTCTTTTTTGGATCTAGACAAAATATTGAAAAACAGGAGGGAAAGGTGTTATGGAAGTTAAGTACAGGTACCTGGATAATTCATCAATTACAAGGATGGATGAAAGAGTTTTAGAAGCCATGAAACCATATTTCTTCGAAAAATATGCTATTCCAACTTCTGAAACAGGATACTCCATGGGTATAGAGGCCCGTGAGGCTTTAGAAGATAGCAGAAACTACTTGGCTAACTACATCGGTGCAGGTGAGGGTGAGCTCATATTCACATCTGGAAGTTCTGAATCAAGTAACGCTGCAATTAAAGGTGCTGCAATAGCACAAAAAAATAAAAAAGGAAATCATTTAATTGTATCTAAAATTGAAGATTTTCCAGTGTTAAATAGTTTTAAATCCCTTGAAAAACAGGGATACGAAGTTAGCTACCTTGATGTGGATGAGTATGGAAGGGTGGATCCAGAATCAATCCATGAAAACATCAAACCAGAAACCAGCCTGGTATCAGTACAGCACGCAAACCAAGAAATAGGTACCATCCAAGATATAAAAACCATAGCTGAGATATGTAACGAGAAAAACGTGCTTTTCCATACAGACGCAACCCACACATTTACCAAACTACCACTGGACATTCGTGAGATAAATGCGGACATGGTCACAGTATCTGCACACACCCTCCACGGACCAAGTGGAATTGGGGCTCTGTACCTGAAAAAAGGAACACCTTTCAACAAATATTTGGATGGAGGTTTCCAAGAATTTAACAAGAGGGGTGGATTGGAAAACATCCCTGGAGCAGTGGGTTTTAAACGGGCAGTTGAACTCACGAGTAGTGATGAGAATGATAAATTCATTCAAATGAGGGATCATCTCATGCAACGTGTGCTAAATGAAATACCCAACACCACATTAAACGGCCATCCCACAGAAAGAATTCCTCAAAATGCCAACATAACATTTGACTACGTTGAGGGAGAATCAATCACACTCCACCTGGACATGAGGGGATTTGCAGTGAGCACGGGATCAGCATGCTTCAGCCGTTCACTACAGGCAAGTCATGTTATCCTCGGAATAGGTGGAGATCCTGAAAGGGCCCATGGATCACTCAGGATAACCTTCGGACGCTTCAATACAATGGATGATGTTGAGGCCATTGCAGATGCATTAAACGAAATAGTGAGTAAATTAAGGGAAATTAGTGCAATCGGCACTGGATAAAAAAATAGATGATATGGTGAATTGGATGGATTTAATCCAGATCCACCATTCTTTTTTGAAATTTCATTGGAATATCTTCATTCTTCTTTGCAGGGAACATGATGTTTCTAATCACGCCAGATATGGTTTTAACAAGTATGGGTCCGTCCATGATTACCTGTCGGATCAGGTACATTGGTCTCAGATAGAACTTTTTAAATGCAGATGCCTGTAATTTTTTGAGTTCATCCAAGGAACAATCAACAGTCTCAAGGATTGGGGAGATCAACGTGTACTTGGACCAATCCTTCACCTTTATGAGATCCTTCTCGAGGGTTTGCTGGTAAAACCGAGTTCCTGGATACGGTGTGGCCAGTGAGAATATGGCGTAGGATGGATTGAGTTCCTTCACAAAATTTATGGTATTTTTAATGCTCTCATGGGTGTCACCAGGCATTCCAAGAACAACCGATGCTATGGTTCTGATTTTTTCCTGACGGGACACTTCAAAGGCATCTTTGATCTTTTCTATGGTGGTTTGCTTGTTCACAGTGTCAAGCATCTGCTGATCTGCAGATTCAACCCCCATGAACACGGTGATACACCCTGCTTTTTTCATTTTCCTTAAAAGTTCCTTGTTCAGGGAATCAACACGTGATGTACAACCCCACATCACATCGATATTTCTCTCTTCAATACCTTCACAGAGTTCAATCACACGTTTTTTACTGATGGTGAAGGTATCATCCATAAATGCGATGGTTTCTATGCCCATCTCATTTACAAGGTACTCCATCTCATCTAAAATCTTATCCACAGATCTCATACGGAGTTTAGATCCATGCAAGGCCGCAGAAGAACAGAAAGAACATTGCATTGGACAGCCCCGACTGGTTATCATGGTTGACATCTTAGTGTCCATGTTTAGAAGCTTGTAACTGTCCATAGGAAGCAGATGTCTGGCTGGAAGTGGTAAACTGTCAAGGTCCAGGATCAACTGTCTTGGAGGAGTTACAACATCATCAAAAGCTATACCATTAACTGATTCTAATGGCAAGTCATGTTCCAACGATCTGGTAAGATCCAGAAGTGTTTCTTCTCCCTCACCAATGGTAACCACGTCCACGAACTCGTACTTCAATATTTCCTCGTAGTTAAAGCTTGGATGGTAACCTCCCATCACTATCAATGAGTCTTGACAAACACTTTTTGAGTATTCTGCTGTTTCAAGTGCCTTTGCTATGGTTGGGGTCAGTGCCGTGATTGCAATGATGTCTGGTGAGAACTCCATGAGTTGTCTACCAACAGATTCAAGATCCATCTCGAGTGCACAGGCATCTATGATGATGGCTTCCACATCATTTTCTTCCAGAACTGCAGCCATGTATGCAAGTCCTAATGGGGGTGCAACCACTCCCATAAATTTATATTTTGAATCCAGTTGAGCTGGATTTATTAACGCTACCTTCATTAAGTCACCTCGTTGATTTTCAATTGTAATACATGTGGTAAAAATCAATAAAATGGATATGATGACTTGTTTTTACAAGAATATTTTAAACAAAGGTGTAAACAAGAATAAAAGTATGTAAACTATTTTGTAAACAATAAAAATTATAGATATAACTAATTCAAGTT
>JAEZAV010000123.1 GCA_023430285.1 Methanobacteriota archaeon
CATTCATACTCTACAATGGCCAAAATCACCAAATTGTTACATATAACAAATTTATAAAAGCATACACTGGCCAAGTACTTGAATTAACCAATAATAACGATACAAATATGACAACGGTAGATGTAGCAGAAAAAATATATTCAACTCACCTAAACGTATTAACACAAAAAATTAAAACATTCAGTGATTGGATTGCAGTAGGAACTGCGATGGAGTGGATTGGAGGTTCTGTAGCATTAATAATAGCAGTAGTAGGAGCTATAACTACAGTAGTTCTAGCAATAGGAGAGAAAATTACAGGAATAATTGCAGCAGCAATAGCAGCCATAATCACGGCAATTATAGTTGTCATAGGAGCAGCAATACTTGCAACAGGAATAATATTAGTTTCTGTGCTTCAAAAAAATTCTGATGATACCAAAGCTGAAAAAGACGATTTAACAAACCAATGTATTTAATTATTTCATTTTTTTTAGATATCAATGGGAAATATGGTGATATTAGATGGAAAAAAAAATTGGTCTCATTATTGGTCTTGTAATTATTGTTGTAGCATCTACTGCAGGATATTATTGGTACAGCTCCAGCAGTAATGATAAATATTATCAAAGTTATCAAATGCAGTTAAACTCCACAAATAAATCAATGGAGTATTGTGAAAGTGCAATTGGCATCATCATGCTGTCCATGTTGGGACAAAATAACAACTTAACCACAAATATTACAACCGACTTAAATGGGGCTAACAGCAGCGCAACAGCTGCTATGGGTTACAGTGAAGATATGCTTAAATATTCGAGTACTGATTCTGAAAAAGCATATGCTGAGATACTCATTAAACAATCAAATGAGATGGAAAAATTTATTCTGCTATCATACGATTTAGCTGCATCAACAAATAATACTGAAAAATTCAAAGACATATTGAATCAGATGAATACAATAAAAACTCAGACACAATCTTACCAATACGATCTAAATAAAATCAGAACCCAATATCCTGATTTCAGCAACCACCTTTCTGAAATAGAAAAATCAATTAATTAATATATGTTTCTTTTTTTAGATATTTGACTAAACAAAACTTGAATGAAATAATTTAGGGCTCCTTATCATAAGAACTAATTCTTTTAAAGCATCTGAACAAATTTTTGAACATGAATAGGTTAAACTAGGAACATCTTAATTAGTTGATATCACGAATTTTATTGGTTTTAATTTTAAAAAAATATCCCAAATTTGGAAACTACTTACTTCCTAAAAATCATAATATAACTATATAAAATATGTAAATTAGTTTGATTTAATCTATAATGAATTTAACATCAACTGAAAAATCATATCCCCAATAACAAATGAACAAACTATCAGCAACTTTCTTATATCCATCTAAAATAGATTATTTTAAATTATATTGATGTATGTAAAAATTTTTTGTCAAGTTCTATTGAATTCTTGTCATATTTTGATGGAGGGCAAAATTTATGGATCATGATGGTTCTATGAATATGGAGCATACTGAAAATGAAACTATGGGCAAATGTGTGGTCTGTGGAGGGGATCTTGATGAGAAACACAGGCATGAAGGGACCCATGTACACACTAACATGATCGATGATTTAAAAAAGAGATTTTGGATATCTTTGATATTTACTGTGCCGATTCTTGCTTTATCTCCAACGATTCAAGAGTTAGTTGGATTGAATAATTCATTTACATTTACTGGTGATCTATTTCTTCTTTTCATATTAGCTTCATTTGTTTATTTTTATGGTGGTTATCCATTTTTTAAAGGATTTTATAGTGAAATTGTATCTAGAAAACCTGGAATGGACATGTTGATATCTGTTGCCATTACCAGTGCTTATATCTACAGTAGTGCCGTGGTGTTTGGACTCAAAGGAGAAGTATTTTTCTGGGAGCTTGCAACTCTAATTGATATAATGCTCATTGGACACTGGTTGGAGATGAGGTCAGTTATGGGTGCTTCCCAAGCACTTGAAGAACTTGTTAAACTCATGCCCAAAAAGGCTCATAAAATCTTGGCTAACAAAAATACTGTTGACGTTCCATTGGCTGAACTCCAGGTTAATGACCATGTACTTGTTAAGCCTGGAGAAAAAGTACCTGTGGATGGTGTTATACTTGAGGGTAACACATCAATTGATGAGTCCATGCTTACAGGTGAATCTGTTCCTGTGTTTAAAAAAGTCGATTCTGAAGTAATTGGTGGATCTATCAATGGAGATGGGTCTGTTGTTGTTGAAATTAAAAAGATCGGTAACGATTCATTTCTGTCTAAGGTTATCTCGTTGGTTGAGGAAGCTCAATCAACTAAGTCCAAGACTCAAAATCTTGCAGACCGCTTTGCAACATGGCTTACTATAATTGCATTGTTTGGTGGTTTCATAACACTTTTAATTTGGTTAAATATCTCGAATTTTGGTTTTGAATTTGCCCTTGAGAGGGCCGTGACTGTGATGGTTATTGCCTGTCCTCATGCATTAGGTCTTGCTGTACCTTTAGTAGTAGCTGTTTCAACTTCTTTATCGGCCAGAAATGGACTTCTAATTAGAAATCGTGCATCTTTTGAAAGGTCTAGAAATTTAGATGCCATAATATTTGACAAAACCGGGACTTTGACAGAAGGCAAATTCGGTGTTACAGATACCGTGTCTTTAAACAGCGAATATCATGCTGAAGACATTTTAAAGTATGCAGCATCTCTAGAGTCATATTCAGAACATCCCATTGCTAAAGGAGTTGTTGAATCTACAAAGGAAAGATACGATGTTGAAAATTTTAAGTCATTACCTGGAAGGGGTGTTCAAGGTAAAATTAACCAACATGATGTTATGGTTGTCAGTCAAGGCTATTTAAAAGAGGTCAACAACGATGTTACAGATAAATCCATTGAAAGGCTTTTCTCTCAGGGTAAAACCATGGTATTTTTAACTGTGGATAACGTGGTTGTAGGTGCAATTGCACTGGCCGATATCATACGAGAAGAATCTAAAAAAGCTGTCACTAAATTTAAGTCCATGGGAATCCGTTGTATTATGATAACCGGAGATAGAAAAGAAGTTGCTGAGTGGGTTGCTCAAGAGGTGGGGGTTGACCAGTACTACGCAGAAATTTTACCTGAAGATAAAGCCATCAAAATTCAAGAAATTCAATCTGAAGGGCTAGTAGTTGCCATGACTGGAGATGGGATTAATGATGCACCTGCACTTGCACAGGCAGATTTGGGGATAGCAATTGGAGCAGGTACTGATGTTGCTATTGAAGCCGGTGATGTTGTTTTAGTAAGTAGCAATCCCCTGGATGCTGTTTACATAATCAAGCTTGCCAAATCTACATATAGAAAAATGTTTGAGAATCTTGTTTGGGGTGCAGGATACAATATTTTTGCCATACCCCTAGCAGCAGGTGTACTTTACAGCGTAGGAATTTTATTAACACCTGCAGCAGGAGTTATATTGATGTCTGTGAGTACCATAATAGTGGCTATAAATTCAAGAACACTTAAAATTCAAAAATAATCATGAACTTGAATTAATGAATTTTTAGTTTACAAATTTAAAAAAAAGAAGTATTTGAAGAGTTTTTATTCCTTAGCTATCATGACTTCTGTGGATTTAATTATGGCTTTTACAGTGTCACCCACTTTAATATCAAGATCTTTTACAGATTCCTTGGTAATAATAGCCGTAATTACATCTGGACTTTCAATTTTAATTTTGACATTTGCCATGACAGCCCCTTCATCCACACCTTCAATGGTTCCTTCCACAACATTTCTTTGCACTGATCTTCATACTATCACCTCAATATTATGTACTAATATTAAACTTAGACACATAAAATATTTACTAAAACTGTAATAATTATTTAAATTGACTCAAATTAAAAAAAACCCCTTAATACCTCGAACATCGAATTATTTAAATATACATATCCCCATATTAACATAAACCATTTATATGAATTTTAAAGATAAATGTACAATAGTTAAATGACTATCAAATTGATTAAATTTACTATAATTCACCAGTTCATCAATAGAAAAATTAATAAAATGATACATTATCTATCGAAATGCAGAAAAAGATGTATTAATAATAAATTTAATGATACAAAATAGGATGTTCTTTAAATCGAGCGAGTGTTTATATGAAAAAATACGATTATACAACCATATTCTTCGCAATCATGGGATCTTTTCTGGTTCTGTTTATACTGATACCCATCTTAAACTTGATGGTTTCATCAAATTTGGGAGCTATAAGTGCCAATCTGCAGGACCCTCAAGTAATATCGTCCTTATTTGTGAGTGTGTACTCTGCATTGATTGCAACTATAATAGCCCTTATATTTGGAGTTCCATTGGCATATATCCTTGCAAGACATGATTTCTTTGGTAAGGGATTGGTTGAATCTATTATTGATATTCCAATTGTTATTCCACATACGGTTACGGGTATAGCACTTCTTTTGATTTTCACGTCCACTGGAATAATCGGTGCACCATTAAGTAAGTTGGGAATAATATTTACCAATGCAATTCCGGGAAT
>JAEZAV010000152.1 GCA_023430285.1 Methanobacteriota archaeon
GTGTAAAAACTGGTGAAGCAGTTCGAAGGGGACATAGACACCACATATATGCCATAAACGAAATTAACAAAGCAGGATCCATCAAAGAAGCAATTGATAAAGGTGTTCTTAAAAAGGGAATAATGTACGAATGTATAAAAAATGATGTACCCTACGTTCTTGCAGGATCCATCCGGGATGATGGTCCACTTCCAGACGTTATAACTGATGTTATTGAAGCCCAAGAAGAAATGAGGAAATATGTTCAAGACGTGGACATGGTGATCATGATCTCAACTATGCTGCATTCAATAGCAACTGGTAATCTGCTTCCATCCCATGTGAAAAGTATTTGTGTGGACATCAACCCAGCCACAGTTACCAAGTTAAGTGACAGGGGAAGTGCACAAGTCGTTGGAATAGTGACAGATGTTGGAACATTTTTACCAATGCTCTACAACGAACTCCAAATTGAACAATGAACCAAAATTTACAATTTTTTTTTAACCTAACTTTTTTTCGATGGCTTTAATTTGAGTACAGTCACATAGAAATGTACCAAGATTAGTTTTTTCCAAATTATGTTCCTTGCTTAGCTGTAAATATATAAAACTAAAAATATGGGTAGGAGACTGAAAAATGGAATTTATAAGGGGAAATCTGTTGAATGTATTTACTGAAGAAATATACTCCGCTGAAGTAGGATTTGAAAACGATTTAATTTCATGTGTTAAACCTGTTGATGGCAACTTCAAAAATCTAATTTTACCAGGATTTATTGATTCACATATACACATAGAAAGTTCAATGCTATGTCCCTCAAGATTTGCCGAAGCAGTTGTTTCCCATGGAACCACTTCTGTAATCGCTGATCCCCATGAAATTGCCAATGTCATGGGCTTAAATGGAATAAATTACATGTTAGATGACGCATCAACTGTTCCCCTTAAAATGTTTTTAACTGTACCATCATGTGTTCCAGCAACCAAATTCGAAACAGCTGGAGGAATCATCACCTCTGAGAACATTGATAAAATGCTTAAAAGGCCAGAATTCGTTGGGCTTGGCGAAGTCATGAATTTTCCAGGGGTAATTGGACAAGATCCTGAAGTGATTGAAAAGTTAGAGGTTGCACAGGCAAATAAGAAGCCAATTGATGGACATGCCCCCCTGTTGTCTGGAGCAGAGCTTTGCAGCTACGCTGCTGCTGGAATTTCAACGGATCACGAGTGCACCACTCCGTCTGAGGCCTTTGAAAAAAGAAGGCTTGGAATGAAAATTATGATGAGGGAGGGATCATCTGCTAAAAATTTGAAAGCCCTGGCAGTTGTGGGTGGAGACTTCATTGTATCCGATGACAAGGATCCTGAAGATCTTGTTGAAGGACACGTTGATAAAATGCTTTTAAAGGCCATTGAATATGGTATAGATCCAGTTAAGGCCATTAAAATGGTTACCTTAAACCCTGCAGAACACTACAATTTAAACAGTGGAAGTCTGGTTCCTGGAAAAGCTGCAGATATGGTCATCGTTGATGATATTGAAAAATTAAATGTTAAAAACGTTTACATAGATGGAAAACTCGTTTCTAAAAATGGCTCTTTAAATTTCAAAGTAAAACCCCTCAAATTACAAGGTACATTCAAATCAAGCCCTAAAAAACCATCTGATTTCAACCTAACTTCGGACAGTCCTAAAACTGTCAGGGTCATCGAAATCATTGAGGATCAGCTTATAACCAATAAAACAACGGCGCATCTAGATGTTCAAGATGGAAATCTGATGGCTGATCTAGAAAATGATGTGCTTAAAATTGCTGTTGTTGAGCGTTACGGCAATAATAAAATGACCAATGGTTTTATAAAAGGTTTCAATCTTAAAAAGGGAGCCATAGCTTCGAGTGTTGCCCATGATTCCCATAACATCATAGTAATTGGAACTAACAGCACAGATATGGCGAAGGCAGTGAACACTGTAATAACCAATAATGGAGGGCTTTCAGTAGTTTCTAAGAGCTGCGTTACGGATTTGAAACTGCCAATAGCGGGTTTGATGAGTGATAGAACTGCAGAAGACGTGGCAGCAGATCTTACAATGCTTAAGCAATTAGTAAATGATATGGGTTCAACCCTTTCATCCCCATTCATGACCCTATCATTTTTAGCCCTGCTGGTTATTCCAAACCTAAAAATAAGTGATATGGGACTTTTTGATGTTGAAAAATTTGAATTCGTAGATATCGTTGTGGAGGATTAAGGTGATCTACTACTCTTTTTTTTAATCAATCAAAATCCTTGAATGCTTCCATGATCATGTCCATTGCATTCTTATGATCCTTAGAACCGACTTTGGAAACTATTCTTGCTATTTCTGCCATTCTGTGGCGGTATAATTTTTCCATATCTCCAGAAACCATATTCATACGGGTTAGATAAACCAAACCCTCCACGATACCGTAGATAGCTCTATTTAATGGTTCAACACAGTGCTTAAATTTGGTAATGTCCGAGACATCTGCCTTTAAAACTGATGTTACAGAAACTCCAAACTGATCCTTCCTTTCAACATCCTTGATGCTGGTCACATCTGCAACGAAAAATGCGTCTGTACTCTTAACATAAAATTTATCCCCATGAGATTCGTATTTTTCAATTGGAAGATTTCCCAAGGTGGATTCAACAAATATCATTGGATCTTTAAGTACGTTGACAACAAAACTTTTAGTATCCTTTATATTCTTGACTGTGGTGGAACCTTGGTGCAGGTAACAAACAACCTCAAGCTTATCCTTACAGATTATGCCGATGGGCGCAGCGTTTGGTTTTCCATTACTGTCCACAGTTGTCACTACAGTTTCGTATAATAAACCCTTTTCCATGCCAATATCTTTAAGATCCAAATTTTCACCCTATTTTTTTAAAACAAATCCATTTAATGTGGCATTTATGATACAATCAAAATCAAGTAGTTCGTGCCAACCCTCTTCCCTGAAAACATCCATGTAACAAAGACCCATGAGTTTACCATCATCTTGAATAACTTTTTCTATTAACCCTTTAACATCTTCAGGATCAATGTTGGATTTGGGCATTGCAAGACCCCCTAAAATTGCAACAACAGCGCTGGATGGATCTGTGGTCTCACCAAACTGCATTCCTTGTGGAGTCATCTCTATTTTTCTGGCTGTTTCAATATCAGTTCCTGTGATAAAAACAGCTTCTTTATCGCGAATAACATATGCAAATAGTTCTGCAAAGGGACTGCACACTCCGGGCATTCCAATAAAAGTAACTTTATCTGCATCTTTAACTTCCTCCCTAAATGCAAGGAGGTTCTCTGTTATTCCTGTAAATTCCCTTTCTAGTTTCATAATTTCTCATCTCTAAAACCATGGAATTTATGACAGAACCTGCTTAAAATAAAAAAATAATAGTATCAAATTTAGGATCGCTATCCAAAATTTGTAATACTGATTTAGTAGTTAGGACCCTTCAAAAAGATATATATTACATAAGCTATGATTAATACTATTATTATTGGTACTAACCATATGAAAATGTAGAACAATATCAAAGCTAAGAATAGGGCCACAACAATATAAATGAGATCCTGTAATTCCATGCATATAGTATTGTCAAAAATGCATAAATATATTCCCATATTTTAAGTATCTTTATCCAATAGAATTAAGATGATATAATAATTATTTGTTTGCTAAATTATAAATAAATAAGTTAGAGGAGTTTAAATGAAAATAGCTGTTATAAACAATCATGGACAGTACAATCACAGAATTTACAGGAGTTTACATTACTTAAAAATACCTGCTGAACTCGTTCCAAATACAACCCCCCTGGAAGAACTTAGGGAAAAAAATCCGTTGGGATTAATTCTTGGAGGAGGCCCATCAATAGAACGTGCCGGGTACTCTTTAGATTACGTGAAGGAATTTGACTGTCCCATACTAGGCATCTGTCTCGGTCATCAGATAATTGCCAAAGCCTACGATGGTGAAATTGGTGCTGCAGGTGTTGAAAGCTACGCCAAGATCAGGATCAATATTTTAGATGAAGATGATATTTTAAAGGGTCTTGGAACAGGGTTGGATGTTTGGGCATCCCATAAAGATGAAGTTTGCAAAGCACCTGAAAATTTTGATGTAATTGCCACATCTTCAATTTGTGGAGTGGAAGCAATGAAACACCCCACCAAACCTATCTACGGTATCCAATTCCATCCAGAAGTACACCACACCGAAAATGGTGGTGTAATATTTGAAAATTTCTATGAAGTTTGCAAAAAATATCATGGAATTGAATGAAACCCCCATATAATTCCTTTTTTTTAATTTTAGTTCAAGTTATTTTATAAATTACTAAATTGTAGGAAGTTAAATTGGCTACTTGAGTGTAATTACCCATGTAGCTGTTTTGATTTGAATTTCCCCAGACAAAATAATAATTAATTCCCAGCAATTTAAGATCATTTTGGAGATTTTCAGGGCTGATATTCCTTTGTGATTGCCCATAAAGGTCTGTGTTCATGTAATACTGAAGATAATTCATTTCTGTGAGTTCATCATTGGTGGCCACGTTACCATGAACCCCGTATCCATTCAATGTGCTGGCCAAGGCATAGCTATCCTTTCCAGTGTTTAAATTTCCCATGAGGTAGGTGACTGGCATTAGTGTCATGAGCCAAATAGATCCAACAATGCATACTATCTTTAAAAGATAGTTCCATTTTAAAGAATTAAATAACCCCAAATTAAACAGTTTATTTAATAAATATCCCCCCATAAGTATCAGTAACAGATAAATAAGCCATATATATCTTTCTTCAACAACAACGATTATGTAACCTGCAGTGAGTATGAACATCGTTATCAGAGGATACGCAAGATCAACCCTCGATACATTTTTGGGTGGAAGGATTAAGAGCAGTATATAGAGTATTATTATGATAAACGATAATATTGAGAAGTAATTAAGAATTTTACCCGTTTTTTGAGCTCCATTCCATATTAAGTTCAGTTGATGTTGGAAGTTGGTCCATGATGAGAATGGTGACCATTCCTTGGGAAGGTAGTTGGTGTTAACCTGATCTGGGTTGTGCAGTCCTTCTGAATATTCGGCAAATCCCATGGAGTTTGGGCCAACCAAGGCATAATTAAACTCTCCAGATGATCCATATGTAATTTTTCCAGCTTTATAACTTATGAAACATATCCATATACTGCTTATTAATAAAAAAACCAGTAATCCTACGGCTAAATTTTTAATAACAGCTTTTTTGTCCATTTCTGTGATGTAGTGAAGGAAGTTGAAGATCAAAAAACTAGCTATGAAAAATGTGAATCCGTAACTCTTGGTAAAATATGCCATGGCCCCTAAAAATCCGCAGAAAACTCCATTTAAAACTGTTTTAGAGTAATTTGGATCGTACACTGCTGCAAGATAATATGTCAAGACACACACCATTAAAAGATCCGGTGTTATGAAGCTCATTGCGAAGTAGATGATGACAGGTACAGTGGTCAGTATAATCAAAGTCCTGAGCCATTCTTCCATTTCAAATCTGTAGGACAACCTCCTTATTCCAAACAGCGTTACAAATCCAATTACTATGGATGTCAATTTTGCAGAGTAAAGACCCATTAAAGGGCTTTTTAGGAAATAAAGAAATGGTAACATTAGCCAGGATATCAGTGGCCCCCAATAATCGCTTATGGATTCGTAAAAGTGTCCCTCCAAAATTTGCCTAGAAATATTGATATAAACTATTCCATCGTTGTTTATCTGATACATGTAATATTTGAAGAGAAAACTGACTGTTACTATGTAAAATAACAAAATCAAGCTGAAATATAGATCGTATTTAGTTTTAAATAATTTTTTTAGCCCTAAATTTTTCAATATTTCATTCCCCTCTGAATTTGTTTTCCCAAAAACCAATTTCTTTAGTTTACAGATTCTTGATCAATATTGTTTCATTTATTAAAATCTTATTTAGTCATCGGAATATTGTGTAACGCCTTGCAAAGAAATTCCAGAAGAGCACCAGCACTGCTGAAATGATCTTGGAATAAATGTAGAATAAATGCATATTTGAGGTGAAAAACCAGATTATAACTTCATTTAGTCCCAAACCAACTATTCCTACCAATGTGAAAATGCCAACCTCATGAAATCTGTTGTCTAATGTGTGTTTGTTAAAGACCCATCTTACACTAAGCAAGTAGTTTACAATAAGCCCCAGTGTGAAGGCAATTGCAGCAGACAGAAGGTAGAATATCCCAAAATATTCTGTTAAAATGTAGAGCGAACCGAAATCAACTATAAATGCTGTTCCACCTACGAAGATGTATCTGAAAAATTGGACAGATATTTTATTTGTACTCTGTTTTAACCAAGTTTGAATCATATTTTTGGGGATTATTTTCATTTTAAACCATTCACTGCGATATTTTTTTTATTATTCTCAATTGGAGGTGGTCCAATATTTTATATGATAAAATCTTATAATTTTATTATTAGGTGGTATTTAAACCCTTTTTTGTTTGCAAAAATTTGACCAATAATTTTAGGTCTATTGTTAATTAAGTACATTCAAATCTAAAATTTAAGCTATTTTAATTGAACAAATTTTTTCCTAAAATTTTGTTTACCAAGAGTATGGTATAAATTTAATAAGAGCCAAACAAATTAATATCATTATCAGTTTAATAAAGTTTTTAATTTAAAATATCACACTTAGGTGAAAAAAATGTTGAATCCATCTGATTTTATAGAAGAATCTATTAAAGATATAAAAAAAACCATAGGCAATGGAAAGGCCATAATTGCCCTTTCCGGAGGAGTTGACAGTTCAGTAGCATCTGTTTTAACTTCAACCGCAATTGGTGAGAATCTTGTTGCAGTATTTGTTGATCATGGGCTTTTAAGAGAAGGAGAGTCTGATTATGTTAACAACACTTTTAAGGACAGGTTAAATTTGAGGACTGTTGATGCATCTGAAGAGTTTTTAAACCGTTTAGAAGGTGTTTACGATCCAGAGGAGAAACGTAAGATAATTGGAGAAGTATTTATAAGGGTGTTTGAAAGGGTTGCAGAAGAGGTAGGTGCAGAATTTTTGGTTCAAGGAACAATCGCACCGGACTGGATAGAAAGTGAAGGCCAAATTAAATCTCATCACAACATTGCACTGCCACATGGATTGGTACTAAATATTGTGGAACCAATAAGAGAACTTTACAAGGATGAAGTTCGTGTTGTTGGAACTGAACTGGGTCTGCCTGATGAAATGGTAAACAGACAACCCTACCCTGGACCTGGGCTAGCAGTTAGAATAGTGGGAAAGCTAACTAAAGAAAAGATTGAAATATGCAGGAAAGCAAACGCAATTGTTGAAGAAGAAGTCAAAAAAGAAGGTTTAGATGCTAGTTTATGGCAGTACTTCGCAGTTCTAACCGATACCAAGGTCACCGGTGTTAAAGGAGATATAAGGGACTATGGTTACCTTGTTGTGCTTAGAATGGTGGAATCAATTGATGCAATGACAGCAAGCGTTCCAGAACTACCATGGAACATGGTTAAAACCATTTCACAGAGAATAACAGCCGAAGTATCCGAAGTTACTCATGTTTCCCTCTCTGTAAGCGACAAACCACCGAGCACCATTGAATTTGCATAAATTTAACATCTTTCAACTATTTTCTTTTTTTAAATATTTAATCAAACCATTTAAATTATCCTAAATCAGTTTCAAGTCATAATTATGGAGCTGTTCTTATTGTTTGCTATAGATTAAAGTAAAATTAACAATTATAACCGGTTTTACAGGAGTTATCCCACGATATATTAAAAATAGCAGGATCATATCCTTTTGATATCGGTTATATCCATCGGAATTAGGGTAGTGAATTATTTAATTCTGTAGTTACATAGTAATGTGTATGACATCCAATTCAAACAATGAAAACTTAGTTCCCATTTATTCTGTTAAATCTGGAAATGTTGAAATGGTTGAGAAGGTTGTTAAAACAGACAAGGAATGGCAAGAAATTTTAAGTGCAGATTCCTACAGTATTGCAAGAAAACAGGGCACAGAACTGGCTTTCACCGGCAAATATCATGATTGTCATGAAGATGGAATCTACGAATGTGTCTGTTGTGGAACTGATCTTTTCGATTCTAAAACCAAATTTGATTCAGGAACAGGATGGCCAAGTTTCTGGGCACCTGTTGCGAGTCAAAATGTAAAGGAACATGAAGATAGAAGCCTTGGAATGATCAGGGTAGAGGTTTTGTGTGCAAGATGTGACGCACATCTGGGCCATGTTTTCAATGATGGTCCCAAACCAACAGGCTTGAGATACTGTATGAATTCAGCGGCTTTAAAACTTTCAAAAAGGTAATGGTAACCTATCATTACAAAGCAAACTTTCCTATTCAATAATTTTTTTTAGTAATCAAATGCTCTCGTATACCTTATAAAGCTTGATGTTGAATAGTTTTCTAGATAGAACATGATAAAAGGAAAAACAGCATACCTCAAAAGATTAACCTCTAAAATGCGGATACCCTCCGTTGATGTGGGTAAAGAAGTTGATGGGAGTACTCCACCATCTGTTTTTATAGGGAGCTGGAATTATCCCAAGGTGTATGCAGGTCCAATGATTGCTCCGGTTTCGGGCGATACAACCATTATGGACATGCCAGAATCATGGATTCCTCAATCTAAAAGCCAAGAAGATATTATAGGCTACAGAATGAGCCTTGTACGTGGAAAGCAACTCGTAGGTATAAAGGATCTTGAAAGTGGATTTGTAGAAAAGCTTCAAGAAATTTCTCTTGCAGAGAATTCCATTGAAAGTGAAGCTGAATTCATCAAAAAACCTAGAGGATCATCCTTCAGTGATGAACATACACCACACGGTCCCAGCGGTATAATACAAAAATTTGACATCGACAATGTGAAATGGGAACATAGGCTTGAAAAGGCGTTTTACGACACAGACCTCAAAGCTGCTGATGCAGTTGTTGACCTGAATCAAAGGGGCATACCATTCTCAAACATACAGAAAGCATTTTCAGTGGGTGCCATGGGTGTGGGTAAAAAGAGGAAATTGGTACCAACAAGATGGTCCATCACTGCTTGTGACAGTACAATAGCAGATCGTCTTCTTAAAACCGTTCGTTTTAATGATATTATTGATACAACCAGAGTATATGAATTTTCAAGCCTTAACAATTACTATGCCATAATGCTCATCCCAACAGAATGGCAGTATGAATGGATGGAAGCGTTTCTTCAAGTTCTCGGACGTGAAGAACTGATATTTTCTGACTATGAAACCAACGGTGGTAAAAAGGAATATTCCAGGGTTGGTGGCTGTTACTACACCTGTAAAATGGCTGTTCTTGAAGCTTTGGAACGTGAATCAAAACAGGCAGGAGTAATAGTTTTAAGAGAAGCTTACAATGGTTATGTGCCTCTTGGAGTTTTTAATGTTCGCGAAAATGTTAGAAACGCCATGGAACAAACCCCTCTAGAATTTGAAGACATGAAAACTGCTCTTTCATACATTTCAACCAAATTAAAATTACCAATGGAAAAATTTGTAAAACAAAGCGATTTAATGAAGGAACTTCTAAACTCCAGGCAAACAACTCTGGATAGTTTCTTCAAATGAGTGGAGATAGAATATTATGGAACTTTTTTACAGAAGACCATCTTCTAAAACTAGGAAGGCCATGTGCACAGCAGCACAAAATTTAAAGCACACCCCAGGCAAGGATGAAGAAATTACATTGGCTGAAGATGCCATTGGAAAATTAACAAAACATGAAAATATACATGTTCTAAACAGTGGGAATTCCGCAATCATGGCTGTGATGAGCTGTTTTAAAAACAGGGTTATGATACCTGATCAGGGCGGTTGGTACGGTTTCAGGAAAATGGCTGAATTTTTTGGGATTGAAACTTATAAAGTTCCAACAAATCTTGGTTTAATAGACCTTGAAAATCTGGATGAAAATATTAAACAGAACAATCCTGAAGCATTGTTTTTAACGAGTTTTGCAGGTTACACTGCTGAACAACCTTTAAAGGAGATATATGAAATCTGTGAGGATAATGGGGTGATGTTAGTAGAAGATGCCTCTGGAGGAATTGGTGACCCCAAGGGAAGACTTGGGAATGGAAACCATGCCCATGTAATAGTGGGATCTACTGGGAGTCCTAAAACAGTAAACGTTGGAAATGGAGGTTTTTTATCCACCAATAAGCAGGAAATATCCGATACTGCTAATTATCTCCTAAAAATTTTAGGGGCAGATTTAGTTACCTGTGCAGGAATAGCTTCAGAAGCAGAAAATGCAGGAGAAATATTCGAGAAAACTACTACTGCAACTAAAAGGTTAAAAAACAATACATCAAATTTCAGGGAAGTCATCCATCACAAATCAAGGGGTCTAAACATCATCCTTCCAGATAGAAACCAGAAACTCTTAAGTAGCGAGATTAGACAGAATTTAAAGGTCCATGGAGGAAGCATTGTAAGTCTTAGTCCAAACTACAACAGGATCAAGGCACGTGCTGTTTGCATAGAATTGAAGAATTTGGATGTTAAATGTTTAACTCCCAAGAATTTAGATGAAATAACCAATATAATCAAATTAGCAGGAAAAGTTGATTCATAAAAAAAAAAAGTTTAGGGATTCTGATTTTAAGTATCGATGATGAGTAGTGCTGTTTTTTCCATTAAAATTTTGGATATGTCAGGGTTGGTTTCTAGTTGGGTGTCTGAAATTTTGTAGATAGATATCAACTTGTCTGTGTCTGGTTCAAGCACATTATCATCTCTCAATCCTAATGTATCAACTAGATCATCCATGATATCGGATTTACAATCTAGGGCAACTGCACATATGTTCATCTTACCATTTCTGATGCCCAGCATCTTGATGGCCTGTGATATTTGTCTCTGTCCCGATGTTCTCACACATATCTCAAGACCCATGTCAGACGCAATATTTTCATTTCTTGAGAACGATTTAATTGCATGTATGGTGGAATTGAGCACATGTTGAGCTCCTGCTACTGCATCTGCATCCATTAACTGAATTACACATCCGGGATAGTTTAGTTTTAACTCTTCCATAACACCTTTGAAGTTGGCCAGGTCTGATTTAAATCCTGCTATTTGAATTCTTTTCGTATCAATTTCCTCGCTGGTTTCATTATTCATTACCTGCATTCCTCCAGCTGAGTATGTAGAATACTGAGTCCTTCAAATGTTCTGCTCTGAAAGAGACGTAAACTCCTATGACTCCCTTGAAAAATTTTGACACTGCAAAAATTAATTCCAGGAGTATGAAGATTTGGATTATGAAAATTATTATGGATCCAAGATTCCCTGCTGTGAAACTTAAGTTGGAAATGTTAAGGAAACTGTGGGTAATGTAATCCATTACAAAGAGTAAGAAAAGCCCAACTATGAACTGTACAGTTGACATGAAAAAATTTTCTCCAGCTTTTATCATGGATTCCTTGACTTTTTCATGCATTTCACTGAGTGCCATGATGTATGTGAAGCTAAGTAGAGATAAAGTGGCTGTAACAAGGACAAAAACCTCTATAAATCCTGTTATTTCACCATAATCATGTATTTTAATTGCCCCCAGTAACCAAGGCACTAAAAATCCTATGGTGAGAATTATTCCAAGGTAAGTGGTGATTAAGTGACCAAGTACCTTGAAAAACCTTTTAATACTCGAAAATTTAGCATTTAAATCTTTTAAGTTCATTTTCAATACCATTTATGTAGTTTACCCTGGAAAATATTGAAGATTTATGTTTTGTCCTTTTCTTCAGATTCCTTGATCTTTTGATCGCTGACAATTTTGTTTACTCCACCCAGCACCGCCTCTACACTTGCCATGATGATGTCTGGTTGTGTGCTTCTTGCAGTGACTATGTTGTCTCCATTTTTGAGTTTTACAACAACATCTATGAGTGCATCTGTTCCTCCGGTGATGGCGTCCACATGGTACTCTTCAAGCTGTATATCAGCAACATCCATTATGCTCTTCTTGATTGCCACTATTGCTGCATCTACTGGACCAACACCTACACCTGCTTCTACCTTCTCTGAGCCATCTATGTTGATCTTGACTGATGCCGTTGGTGTAACCTTATTTCCAGAAACTATTGTTAGTTCTTCCAGTTCAACTGGTTTTTCTGCTAAAACACCCAGCGCATCCTCTGCTATTGCCTGTAGATCCACATCTGTAACGCATTTACCCATGTCTCCAAGGGCTTTAACTCTCTGGAATATCTGTTCAAATCTGGCATCATCTACTCTCAGACCCATCTCTTTGATTCTTTTCCGGATTATGTGGGATCCCACATGTTTTCCCATGACAAATCTTCGTTTGTGTCCCACCAGTTCTGGTGTTATCGGCTCGTAGGTTTCTGCCTTCTTTATAACACCATCGGAGTGAATGCCTGATTCATGTGCAAATGCATTTTCTCCCACAATTGCTTTGTTTGGCTGTAAATAAATTCCAGTCATTCTTGCAACTGTTTTAGAAGTTTCGTACAACATTTCGATGTTGATATTTGTTTTAGAGTTGTAGAGTGAATACAGTGACACTACAACTTCTTCCAGGGACGCGTTTCCAGCACGTTCACCTATACCATTGACTGTGACGTGTGCCTGGCTTGCTCCTCCCCTTAGTCCGGATAGAGTATTTGCTACTGCCAAACCAAAATCGTTGTGGCAGTGGGCACTTAAAGGAACACCAAGTTGAGTTAAGCCTCCATAAAATTCGTAGGCCTTTTCTGGTGTCAACATTCCCACAGTATCACAGGCACATATTCTTCGAGCACCTGCTTCTATTCCTTCCATAAAAACTTGTTTTAGATAGTTATAATCGCTTCTTGTGGCATCTTCTGCTGATAGTTCCACCAAAAGTCCGTTTTCAACCGCATATTCCACTGCATCTATTGCTGTGGCTTTTACTTCTTCCCTGGTTTTTCTTAGTTTGTGCTCGATGTGGAGATCTGATGTTGGAACAACCAGGTGTACACTGTCAACCCCACATTCGAGGGCAGCATCCACATCAATTCTCACTGCCCTGGCGAAACTGCATATTTCAGCTGAAAGTCCCTCTGAAACTATAGATTTTATTCCTTCCCTTTCTCCTGAAGATGTGATGGCAGATCCTGCTTCAATAACATCCACTCCAAGATTATCCAGTCTAACTGCTATTCTTAATTTTTGATCTGGAGTTAAAGATACTCCTGGAGTTTGTTCTCCGTCCCTTAATGTTGTATCAAATATTCTGGCTTTCAAAATTACCCCTCCAGTTTATTATAATTTAAATGGATGTGGTTCAATCCAAAAATTTTCCCCGTTAATAAAATTAAGCTACCCTATTTCAAATTATATTAAGTTTTTTGTGATAAATTTTTTCTTGTAAGCAGTGATATGACTCTTGTTAAACTTTTATGCATTCTTATGTGGTGTTGTTCTATTATTTCAAAGTTTGTATCCTTTATTAAACCCTTAATATCCATGTAATGCGGCGTTGCCATGCATATTTTTCCCTTTTCTTTGAGTAAACCATCCATATTTTTTAAGGCAGCAGAATACAGGTTTGTACTGTCTTCTCCACCTGTTGATGCAGATATACCGTAGGGTGGATCTGTGACAATGGCATTTACCTTGGTTTCTAGATGAATTTTCTTTGCATCTTCTCTATAGATTTTGGAGTTTTTAAAACCACAATATTCTAGGTTGCTCTTTGTACCTTGAACCATCTTATAATCTATATCTGTCCCTATAAGCTTAGCTCCCAAGATACCTGCTTCAATAAGGATTCCTCCTGTTCCACAAAATGGATCCAAAACTGTGTCATCTTCTTTGATCTCAGTTAGATTTACCATGCACCTTGCGAGTTTGGGACTCATTGATCCAGGGTAGAAAAATGGTCTTTTATGTGGTTTGAAGTTGTTGAAATGTTTTTTATCTATCTTCACTAGTCTTTGTGTTAACAAAACAATTTCATCGAGGTATATGAGCCTTATGAAACAATCTGGATCCTTGAGATTCACCCTAGAACCTTCCACAATAGAGTGTATGGTTCCCCCAATTTCTATTTCAATCTTTGATGTGTCAAATTTGTCAGTTTTGTCCATTCTCCTTGCTCTGACAACATAATCGTTAGTAATGATCCCATTCCAATCAATTTTTTTCACATCATCGTTTAAACTTGTTTTATCCGTTTCAATTAACAGTTTACAGAGTTCATGAGTATATGAAAGCCTTTTTCCAACTTTTTCCATGCATTTTTCATGTTCATCGGATACTTCCATTATCAGTATTCCTTCGTACTGTTTTTTAAAATTGAAGGGTATTTCTTCCGCCCTTAGAACTGCCTCAATTTCTGCCCTTGGCAGGGTATGATGTTCCTGTGATATTATAAAAACTATTTCCATAGGCCCATGATCCTCCTTGTAAGTAATTTAGGTATGATTGAAAAGAGAAGACCATTTTTTATCATTTCTTTTATTAGTGTCGATTGGGTGTCCATGTCACCGTACTTTGAAATAATTTCTTCTGCATTTCCTTGTTTGAGTTTGGTAAACATTTCATCTAGATCCTGGTTGTTCATTGATTCAAATATTTTCTGTACTTCGATCTGCACCCTGAGCTCATTTTTGAATCGTTTATTTATTTGATTCTCATATTCTTTAAGATAAGAGACATCTTCCATCTCAACTGCTTTGGTTGCATGTTCAGCTGCTATTTTAGCACATTCAAAACCAATTAATAATCCGCCACCAGTTGTTGGTTTAACTTGAGATGCTGCATCACCCAGCAGGATTGTTCTTTCGTCAACCATCTTCTTCTTAGGATCGTATTTTGGAATGTATCCTTGGTATTTTTGAATTATCCTAGCATTCTTAAACATGGGCTCTGTTGCCATGAACTTGACCAGAACATTGTTGAGTTCAACGTAGCTCATGTCTGCAAAAAGTCCTATTCTTGCAGTTGAACTTGTTACAGGTATGGTCCACAAAAATCCTGGTGAAATTGAATCATCAACATGTAGATGTACATTTTCAAGATCAAATACAGGCCCATCAGTTTCTATGAGGTACTGAGCCGCCATGAATGACCGTGGTTTCTCATTGAAATTGTTTGAGATGGTTGATGAATGGCCATCGGCTCCTACGATGATATCTGCCTGGATTTTAGTTTCCTTTGTTTTTATGCACCCATTAGTATCTGAATGGATTACTTTGTGATTCATAAGGAGTTCTGCACCAGAATCAACTGCCAATTTAGCAAGGTGCTTATCATAGCCTACCCTGTCAATTACGTAGGCCTGAACATTTTCCTTTCCTACTTTCATCATGTTATTGGAAGGTGAATAAATGTATGCCCCTCGAACTTGATTTAAGACATATTCATCGGGCAGAACATTTATTTCTTTAATCTTTTGTCCCAATAATCCTGCACATTGAAGTGGAATGCCTATTTCCCGTTTTTTCTCCACCATCACAACATCTAAACCATTATCTGCAACATATCTTGCAAATGTGGATCCCACAGGCCCTGCTCCAACAACAGCAACGTCGTACTTCTTCATATTATATCCTCATCCATAAAATTTGCTATCAGGGTTTATTTCTGGAACGATCCCTAAAAGAATAGAATTTATTTTTTTTTAGGCTTGGAATCAAACCTAATCAGATATAGTTATTTTATCTCGGTTACAATCTGGTATGTTTAGTTTGATTATATAGCATTTGTTAATAATTAAATATTAACTTCTTGGCCAGTACATGATTACAAATACTCCGAACAGGGCTATGGTTGCACCTATGATTTCAAATCTGTCAGGAGTTATTTTATCAACTTGCCATCCCCATAGAAGTGCCATGGCAATAAATATTCCACCATAGGCAGCATATACCCTTCCAAAGTTAGCTGGTTGTAGTGTGGGTATGACCCCATAAAGAACCAGGATCACCGCACCGAGTATTGCAAATTCAATGCCTCGACCTTCCCTAATCCATAGCCAAATAAGATAGCCTCCCCCTATCTCAAATAAACCAGCCAACACAAAGTAAAATATTGATTTTAGGTATTCCATTTAATCACTTCGCCTTAAATTTAGAGATTTTCTTACCGCGATGAAATAATTTATAAAAATGATCATATTTAGTTCGGGATTATTTTGATTGTTAAGTTTAGTACTTCTAGTTAAATTCCGTGCTTCTTTTCCCATTTAGTGTTAATTAATTTTATTTACGACAAAAAAAAGAAATATTTAGAGTTTAAATTTTTTATCGTACTCCTCCATTATGGATCTTCCCGTGATTTTGGGTTCTTCTGTTTTTTTAGGAGTCTTAGTTTCAAATTCAGGTTCATCTCCATCTATCATTCTGTTGATGGTGTTCTCCACCTCACCAGGATTTGGGATATCTTCGAGTATTATGCTGGTGTTGTCGTGTCCACCGAACACTTCAATATCTCCAGAGGAGGATATTCTTTCCATTACACTCTGAGATACAACTATGTCCTGAATTTTGTTATAATGCATATAGGCCGATTTTTTCCGTATTACTCCACTTTTCAGCATGACTCTCTGGTTTGTTAGAGTGTAGTACGTGGATCTCCAGGACAGGTAATTCCATGAGATCCAAATAAGAAGCAGCAGAATGATTATCACAATCAAGTCCGTTGTTCCTTCTACAAATGGTATGTTAATGAACGCTCCCACCCTTCCCTGCACCAGAGCAGCATATCTTATCAAGGTTGTGAAGAAGTATAGTAGTATTAATACTATTATAAATTTAATGATTGCAGATTTTAGACTTACAACAAATCTGGGCCTGGTTTTATATAATATTCTTTCTCCAGGAATTGAACTTCTTTTATTTCTATCAAACATGATTATCAAACCTTACTTTCTTGTTGATTATCTAAATATTTTATGTAGTAACAAACAGATTAATTACTCAGATGAAAGCCAAAACAATATTTGAAGAGAGGATAACAATTGGTGAAACCGAACTGAAGGTCAGTTCAGATTTAATGTTGCCCGAACTTTCAAATTATATTATAAGTTTACGATCACAGCTTAAAGGATACATCAGGAAGAATCCAGAGTTCCTTACAAGTTTTGAACCTTTGACAGTCAAAGAAACGTTGGACAATAATTTAGGTTCTGATCATAGCCAAAAACGTGAAGTTCCTTTGATAGTTAATTTAATGAGTAGAGCTGGGAGAAGGGCAGATGTTGGTCCTATGGCTGCTGTTGCAGGAACAATTTCCCAGCTTTTAATGGGTTTTATGGTCGAAAAAGGTGCTAATTTTGTAATTATTGACAACGGTGGAGATATATCCCTTGAAATAAATAGAGATGTTGTGGTGGGACTGTATGCTGGAGAATCTTCCCTTTCAGGAGAACTGGGCTTTAAAATAAAACCTAAACAAACACCCATGGGAATATGCACGTCATCCGGAACTGTGGGTCATTCCATCAGCTTTGGAAGGGCTGATTCTGTGACAGTTTTTGCAAATGAAGCTAGCATTGCAGATGCTCTGGCCACTTCAATCGCCAATGAAGCAAATGGAACTAAAGATGAAGATGCTGTCCAACGATCGTTGGAGCATGCTGAAGAATTTAAGAAATCCATGCGGGGTGTCATGGTGGTTGTTGGTGAATCAGCAGGAACACTCGGAAGAATTCCCCAGTTGGTTCAAACAGATAAAAAAGTAGTTCTGGGTGATCTTTTCGAAGTTTGATCTTCTACCAGTTCCCTAATGGATGAACCTTGACCAAAGTGCCCTTTTCAACTATCTCCACATTTTTTCCAATTTCAATGTAGCCATCTGCTTCGGCCAAGGAAGTTATTGCCCCAGAATCTTTTAAAATAGGTATTGCATAATCATCATCGACCTTAACAAGTAAAAAATGTTTTCTTCCTTTAGCAGGCCGGTATCTTCTTGAAAGTGGGATTTTTATGGTATTTGTTTTGTTTAATCGGGATTTAGTTTTAATTGAAGCCATGTCTTTAAGGAATGGTGCAAAAAATAGTTGAAAAACCATTGAAGCTGCAACAGGATTGCCGGGAAGTCCCACTACGTACTTATCAACACCTTCATTTTCAAAGCGTCCGATTATGGTGGGTTTGCCAGGTTTGACAGCTATTCCGTGGACAATTACCTCACCCAAATCATCTAGAACTTGTCTTAGAACATCCCCTCGACCTGCAGAAGTGCCTCCGGAAGTGATGATAAGATCCATGTCTTGACACTCGATTATTTTTCGTTTAAGATCGTTGTAATTATCCTTAACTATCTCAGTTTTGACTGGTATACAACCACAAGCTGTTACTGCACTTGAGATAGTTTGGGAGTTGATGTCAAATATTTTTCCGTATTGAATTTTCTCATCGTAACGTATCAATTCATTTCCCGTGGATATAACTGCTATTTGTGGTTTTTTGTAAACAAGAACTGTTTTCAAACCTATGGCACTTAAAACTCCTATTTTTTCGGGGGTTATTGTTGTTCCCTTCTTAAGTAGAAGTTTACCTTTCTCTATGTCTGAACCTTCCTTTGCAATGTTTTGGCCCATTGTAACACTTTCATGTATGGAAATAGTTCCATCCCTAGCTTCAGTATATTCCACCATGACAACTGCATCTGCACCTTCAGGCAAAGGAGATCCTGTTCCCACTTCTGTGCAGAAACCATTCTTTACAATTTCTTTTGGAACGTCCCCTGCACCTATAACTTCTAAAAGTTCCAATTTAACTGGTTCATCTTCAGAAGCTAAGAATGTATCTTCAGAGATCACAGCATATCCATCCATGGTTACCTTTCTAAATGGCGGAAGATTTATTGTTGAATAAATGTCTTCGGCCAGCACTCGATACAGAGAGCTTTCTATTGAAACAGCTTCGTTCTTTTTGATCGTTTGAAAATTACTGATGATTTCTTTGACATCATCGGGGTTTTTTATGTCCAGAAATTCGTTTCCCATATAAACACGTTCCATCCACTTCAATGAATTGGAATTAATATTTTAATTACTAAGCTATGTTTTCAATCTATTTTAGTGTTTGTATTAATCTTCGAGAACTTTTCAAATGCTCTTGCCAAACTAAAATATAATCCCTTAAACACACTATTCTCCTTGACGTTAGGATTTATTAAAATGGATCTTGTCGTGAGGAGTATATGAAACTTGGATGATTAATACAATCACCTGCCAAGCAGTTTCATGGTCACCCTCTTGTTCTGTTCCCACCTACATGTTTCCATACATATTCATCAGGATCAGGGACTATTTAAAAACCTGTAAATGTTGCTGAATATTTAAAAATAGCCATTTACGGGCATATTTTTTGATGGGAATCCCTATCAGAATTGGAGGTGTAAAAAAAACTTGAAGGATTAAAAATAGTATGCGTTTATGAAAGAAAGTTTTTAGAGTGTTTATCCATCATCATCCAATGCAAATATGATCAAATAAAGGCACCATCTTGTTCGATACATTTCCCAAGGTAGTTGTTCAAGTTATTGGACCATGAACCCCTTAAATAGTTCTTTAAATATTTTGTATCAAGAAATTTTGAAACAAAATCTGCTTGTAAAAGCTCTCTTATATATACCCCAAAACACTAAATAAAATAAGAAGGTTAAATGATCGATACAGTATGTTAATAAACTATTTATTGTTGTTAATATGATTTTACAATTTATGTGAAAATCCACCATTATTCTGAAGATCAATATTAACTTCGCAGAAAGGAGGAGAGTGTTTGACAAGAGGACAAAATCAAAGCCCACAAGAAGTTAGAAGAGTAAGGTCACCCCGAAGAGGGGAAATTCCAGGGGTAGTCGAGCAGATACTCGGCCATGGAAAACTAAAAGTCAGATGCGCAGATGGAAAGACTCGATTATCTAGGATTCCTGGAAAAATGAAAAAGAGGATCTGGATAAGGGAAGGAGATGTGGTTTTAATAAAGCCATGGGATTTCCAGAGCGATGAAAAAGCCGATGTTATATGGAGATACACCCGTACTGAAGCCAACTGGCTTGAAAGACGTGGTTACTTAAAACTCTAATAATCTTTTTATCAATGCAAAAATGGTTTAGAATTTAAACAGTCCAATGAAAGGGACTGATAAAAATCCATACTATTTTAAACTTAAAATCTTTCAATCTACTAAGTTATTTCTATTAATACTGTCCATTAAATGTTAATAGAGTAAATACTAATTTGAAGTTGTGTAGAAGCATTTTGGTGAAATTAATGTGTTCTAAGGTATCGAAAGCAGATAATGACTTGAGAAAACTCCTATCTGAAAAGCGTTTAAAGGGAGATGAAGACAGAAAAGTGGGGAGTGAAGTTTTTGACAAGCTCACACTTGAAACCCTCTACAAACTTGCTAAGATGGGTTACGTTAACCAGCTTCAAGGAGCCATCAGTACAGGAAAGGAAGCTAATGTATTTAAAGGGGTAGATGATCAAGGAAATTTTGTTGCTGTGAAAATATACCGTGTAAGCACTTCAGATTTTAAAAAAATGCAACAGTATATCCAGGGAGATCCAAGATTCAGTGTAAAAACTTCCAATAAGCGTCAGATCATTAATACATGGGTTACCAAAGAAATGAGAAATCTTAAGCGAGCTCTCGATGTTGGTGTTAAAGTACCAAAACCCCTGGTGGCAAAGAACAACGTTCTGGTCATGGAATTCATTGGTGATGATATTGGAAATCCTGCACAATTAATGAGACAAACAAAAATCTCAAATCCTGATTATGTAGTAGATAAAATACTGAATTATGTTAAAATACTTTATAATGATGCTAAACTCGTTCATGGTGATTTATCAGGTTACAATATTTTAATTGACGATGGAGAACCCGTTATTATTGACATTTCCCAAGGCGTCACAGTCGACAATCCAATATCAAGGGAGCTTTTAAATAGAGATATAAACAATTTAGTCAATGATTTTAAAAAAATGGGTGTTGAGATATCCAAAGATGAGATTAAAAGTAAAATTATGGATTTATGAGATTAGTAAAGTATATTATAAAGGATATGAATATATTTATATAAATTGAGGTGAGATCATGCCTAACACAGAATACCTCAAAATTCCCCGCGAAAGAGTAGGGGTCTTAATTGGGAAAAACGGCATTACTAAGGATGAAATTGAGAATTTGACTAAAACTGACATAAACATCGACAGTGAAACTGGAAGCATTTCAGTATCCCCCACAGAAGAAACTGAAGACCCATTGGCTGTCTGGAAATCAAGATACATTGTTAAAGCTATTGGTAGAGGATTCAATCCAGAAATTTCTTTAAAACTTTTAAGTGATGAAACCCTCCTAGAAATAATTAATTTACCAGACTACGTTGGTAAATCCAAAAAGGCTATAATGAGACAGAAAGCCAGAATAATTGGTAAAGAAGGACGTACCAAGGATATTATCATCGACATGACCGGTGTTGATATTTCGATCTATGGAAAAACAGTTGCAATCATTGGAGATATGAAACAAATACACATAGCCAAAGAAGCTGTTGAAATGATCTTAAACGGTGTGAGGCACAAAACTGTTTATGCATTCCTTGAAAAGAAATCAAGGGATATGAAGATCCAAGAATTCCATAGAATTGCTAAGGATGAAACAGACATTACATAAATTCAAATTTATAGATTTTATAAATTTTTAAATACTTGATTATGGATCCATAATCATTTTAAGGAGGCTAAGTTTGGAGAGAGAAGCATCAGAACTTTTTGAAGAATTTAAGGAACTTACAGCATCTGAATTTTTCAGAAGGAACAAACAAATGCTGGGATTCTCAGGAAAAATAAGGTCCCTCACAATGGTATTTCACGAGCTGATAACCAACAGTTTCGATGCTGCAGAAGAGGCAGGAATCCAACCTGAAATATCCATAGACCTTAAGAGAGTTGACAAGGACCATTACATACTTAAACATAAAGATAATGGGCCAGGAATTCCAGAAAATTACATCACCAAAGTATACTGTACCATGTTTGCAGGTTCTAAGTTCAGGAACATTCAATCCAGGGGACAGCAAGGTTTAGGTTGCAGTGGGTGTGTGTTGTTGTCTCAGATGACCACAGGTAAACCTGCAAGAGTAATTTCAGGCTATAAAAAGGGCGACGAAATTAAAGGCGTTGAAATGACCTTTAAAATGGATGTTAAAACCAATAAAGGTCTGATACTCAATAAGAAAAAAGTAGATGTGGACTCTACTGGTGTTGCAATTGAACTTCAATTCAAGGATGTATCCTATTCCTTGAGTGAGCAGGGTGCATTTGAGTACATTCGAAGGAGTATGATTGCTAACCCACATGCAAAGGTTACCTTCCGAGATCCTACAGGACAACTGTTTATATTCCATAGGGCAACTGAAATCATACCACCGCTTCCAAAAGAAGTTCTTCCTCACCCTAAAGGAGTTACGGCTGATGATTTGATATTCATGGCCAAACATACCGATAAAAGGAGATTTAGAAGTCTTTTAACCAGTTCTTTGTCGAGGATGTCCACCAAGAGGGTGAATGAGATCGAAGAAATAACCAAGATCGATCTTAATAAAAGGCCTAAAGACATGAAATGGGAAGAAGCAGAACAGATCGTTGAACTGTTTGCTCAGATGGATTTCATGGCCCCTCCTACTTCTGGATTGATCCCAATTGGGAAGGAACAAATTGAAAAGGGTATTAAAGAAATTTTAAACCCAGAATTTGTGGCAACAACCACCAGGAAACCTAAAACTTATCGTGGAGGAGTATCTTTCATTATAGAAGCAGGTATTGCCTACGGAGGAAATTCTGGAAGGGTTGTTGGAGATCAGAAACGATCCGAAATTATGAGGTTTGCAAACAGGGTTCCACTTAGCTTTGATCAGGGAAGCTGTGCTTTGACAGAAGCTTTGAAGAGTATTGATTGGAAACGATATGGAATACGTGATATTGAAAATACACCCATAACTGTTTTTGTTAACATCGTATCTACCAATGTACCATACCTTTCTACAGGTAAGCAGAGTGTTGCTCCAGAGGATGAGATTCTTCATGAGGTCAGACAGGCCACAATGAAAATTGCAAGGAGTCTCCAAAAGTATCTTAATGCAAAGAGGGCAGCTAAGGAAGAGGAAATGCGTTCCAAAATATTTGAAACCTACGTTCCTGTGATTCTAAAGGAAGCAGCTATACTGTCTGGAAAGGATGTTCCAGAATACGATTATATACTTGCAAAGGTTACCAGAAGGCCTAAAATTCTGGATGAAATTGACAGTGAAACATTACAAGAGTTAACTAATGATGATATGGTAGGCGATAAGGATGACGAGTAGAAAAGAACATGCCTTAAAGAGGAGAGATCTTGCAGTTAACAAACTGACTAGCCTCGGTGACAGGATCATTGAAGATGTTGCTAAACAGACTGTTCCAGCAATACGTGTACCATCAAGAGGTACTTCTAACATTGTTTACGATGAAGACAAACGTTACTATGTTTTAGGAGATCGTTACGGACAGAGATCCCTTGGAAATGTGAAGCAGATCAAAAAGATTGGTCAAATGGTTTACATGGCTAATTTCTGTAAGGGACTCGTTCAAACAGGTAAAACTGCAACTTTAAGGGAAATGTACTATGTTTCAGAAGGTTGGGACATAGACTTTGGAGACCAGCAGGAATCAAACATTGTAGGTGAAGATTTAGAGGTTACTCTTGGAATCACTCGTGAGGATTTAGGTTTGATGCCAGAAGAGGATGGTGCCTCTGTTTATGGTGATATAACTCTCAAAGACGATGATGTTGAAATCAATGCCATGAAAATGGGTAAGTCAGGTTACACCATCTCACCAACCATTGATGAGGTTGAACTACTAGACCACAATGTGGAAAGGGTCATAGCTGTGGAAACCATGGGTATGTTCCACAGGATGGTTCAGGAGAATGCTTACAAAAAATTCAACACCCTGATTGTGGGACTCAAGGGACAGGCAGCACGTGCAACCAGAAGATTCCTTAAAAGGGTCAATGAAGAACTTGGACTTCCTGTTTATATTTGTAACGACGGAGATCCATGGGGATTCCATATTGCCATGGTTATCATCTCTGGAAGTGCAAAACTTGCACATGTGAACCATGAACTTGCCACTCCAAACGCCAAGTTCCTCGGAGTTACAGCTTCCGACATTGTCAACTACGATCTGCCTACAGACCCCCTTAAGGACATAGATGTTCTAAGGCTCAAGGAACTTTACAAGGATCCAAGGTACAGAGACGATTTCTGGAAGGTTGAAATTAAGAAAATGCTTAAAATAGGGAAAAAAGCAGAACAGCAGTCTTTCTCGAAATACGGGCTCGAGTATGTTGTTGATACATACATCCCTGAAAAACTTGACGCACTATAAAATTAATGTGTGCTTCTAAATTTGGTTGAAAACTTTTATTTCAACCCTTTTTTTTATTTTAAAAGTAAAATTAATTTCACATATTTTTGTATTTTTGAGGTTTTTTTAGAAGTTTAAATCAAAGCAAATTGAGGAAATGGAACACTAGCATAACCATTTTATTCAAGCTCTGAATCTTACTAACCATACCATGACTGCAGAACTAAGATCTTCATACACATACATGCCAAGCTCTAAAAAAAGAAATAAGAGATTAATTTTTAATATTATCTGGGTCGTTATCTACAATTAACGATGCCAACAAAAATTTACTATTTTTAATGGTCCAGATTTGTATATTACTGGATAGAAAAAGGTGAGGAATCAATTATATTTATATCAATCAATTTTTTCTTCTAATTATGAAATAACCATATATAGATATGAAACAGAGAATTGCATATATTAGAAATGGTATTTTACTGGTTTGAATGAAAATAATTTGGTTGGACTGTGTAAGAGATGCTGTTCCTATGAATATGGCAAGTACCGCCGTGGTTACTCCCATGCCCATCATCTGTCCCAAAACCCTCATGGTGTTCAATGTTGCACTTGAAACTCCATAAAATCTTTTTTCTACGTACTTCAATGAAATTTCAGTGCTTGACGCTGCTGAAAACCCATATCCCAACCCAATTATGGATAATGCCACCATGATATATATTAAACTGGTGGTTTCTGTGAGGAATAAAAACAAAGCCAACCCAATACCTGTTAGGGCCATTCCAACAGCTGCAATATATCTGGGCAGTGTGAAATCAAGTAGTTTTGCAACTAACAGCGATGCAATTGCGATGAATACAGATTGTACACATAACAGTAATCCTGTTTGAGTAGGGTTCAACATTCTGATGTCTTGAAGATAAAGGCTCAGGAGAAAAATTGTGAATATACCTGGACCATAATTAACAAGGGACGTTAGATTGTTAATGATATAAACCCTATCAAATAATAACTTAGGATGAATTAAAGGATGAATAACCTTTTTCTGAAGCCAAATAAACATTATTACACCCATAAACCCTATTATTAAGCATAATATGCCCAAGATGTTTGTAATTACTGAAAAACCATACATAACAAGTATGAGTGAAATTGCCAGTACTGATGTGCTCTTAATGTCGAATATTTCCCCATCCTCTCCAAACCATTCACCCTTCAATTTGTAGATGAATAACATGGCAAAAACTGTTATTGGAATGGTGAAAAGGAATATACTTCTCCAACCAAAATACTCAGTTAAAAATCCACCTAATATTGGCCCTACTGAAAGTCCAACGTATGCAGAAGCAACACTGATTGACAGAGGCTTACCTGCTTCTCCTTCAGAGTGCACAGATGCAAGTAGAGAATATACATTTCCATAGATCATTGCACTGCCTATGGCTTGGAAAATTCGAGATATCAACAGCATATCTCCTGAAACTGATAAAGCAGAGGCTATGCTGGCCAACACGAAAATTATTAATCCATAGCTTATGACACGTTTTTTACCGTATATGTCCGCTATTTTCCCAAAGGGTATTAAAAAAATTGCTGAAAAAAGAAGGTAAGATGTGGGAATCCATGTTAAATATACAGAATTAAGCGAAAATGTTGTGGCAATCTCAGGCAGCGCAATGTTGATTGCCGAACTTACGTATGCAACTAAAAAACTGATCAGCACACTTAGTGCCAGTGCATACCTTTCAATGGATTTATTAGAGCTCACCATATAACCTTTTAACGATTACTATATTTTATGTATTTTCAGTCCAAATTAAACTTATAAATCCAGTGATGTTCATATTAATAGCATTTTTAAGACAATGCACAATTACATTAATAAATCGTCCTTAGATTCTTTAAACTGAGGCTTCTATCTATTTTTCTATTTCTTGTTTCAGGTACTTTAAACCTGATTCAGTCGATTTTTTCAGGGTTTTTTGCATACTGCCCGACAATATGCGGACTATCAAACCATCCCACGATTCTTCGGAACTGATAGTGGTTTGACCGTCAATAGGTTTTAGTCTCCAAACATGAACCGCATGAATACCCATTGTTTTTCCAGTCCAGACAAGAAGTTTAGGTTTTTCTATTTCCTGTAATTTAGAAGTTATGGTACTTGGCCCTGCTTTCCATTTAAATTGTGATCCAACACTGAATTTTTGGTCCATTACAACATTTTTAATATCAGGATTCCAGTTTGGCCAATTTTTGACATCAACCAATACATTCCAAACCAATCCAGGATCTGCGTTGATCTTGACCTCTGCACGTGCACGTGCCGGGGCATTTTCGTTGATCTCCATTCTAAACCCTCCCTTATTTAATATTATTTTTGAAACAAATAAATTTAAGGGGAAATAAACAAATTCAGAGTAAAGATCAATTATATTAACCTTAAATTCATCCAAAATGAAATCATTTCTTCCAACTATTTAAGACGATATTTATTATTCTGATTAATCCAGGGTGCTAAAAAAATTTAAAGAACAGATAACATAGTATAATTTGGTGAAGATCATGGCAGAAACAGAAACTGTGAAATGTGGAAGATGTGATGAATGGTTCGAACTTGAAAGGGAAAAAATTGCCAAAATAAAAAAGGAAGGCAAAGTTAAGGAATATATTTGTCCAGACTGCGATGAAGAAATAAAGGCAAATGAGTGAAAATAGGGTGAGAAATAAGACCCTTTTTTTCTTTATTATTTTTATAATTAGTTGATAAAAAATGACTGGAGTGACTAAGCTTCATAAAATCCAAATTACTCTTCATTTTCTTAATTTTGAAGTTCAGAACATAAAATTTATAATACCATGAAAAATATAAAATGATCATGGAATAGTGTATTAAGAGTTAAATTACTCTTATCAAGTTTAATATTAGTTTAAGTTCCTGAAGAATGTTATAAAATCAGTGTTTTTTCATGATATTTATAAATAATTCCTAAAAAATTGGAGGTTTAGTTTATGAAAGCTGTTGGAATAAACGGATACGGTACCATAGGTAAAAGAGTAGCAGATGCAGTTTCTGCACAGGATGATATGAAAATTGTTGGTGTTACAAAAAGAACTCCGAATTTTGAAGCTAAACGGGCCGTTGAACTAGGTTACGATATTTATATGAGTGCCCCAGATAGGGAAAATTTGTTTGAAGA